>CAUYXJ010000042.1:0-25089 GCA_963577065.1 Dehalococcoidia bacterium
GGCCCAGGGCGGATTCGAGCAGCTCGCGTGAGACGCCACCGATCTTGATATCCATCTGCAGGGCAGTGATGCCCTCAGCGGTGCCGGCGACTTTGAAGTCCATGTCGCCCATGAAGTCTTCCTGGCCGGCGATGTCGGTGAGGACGGCGTGCTTCTCGTCCTCGCCCATGATCAGGCCCATCGCGATTCCGGCGACGGGGGCGGAAATGGGCACGCCTGCGTCCATCAGGGCGAGGGTGCTGCCGCAGACGCTCGCCATCGAGGTCGAGCCGTTCGAGGAGAGGACCTCGCTCACCAGGCGGAGGGCGTACGGGAACTCGGTCTCCGGGGGGATGACCGGGAGGAGGGCGCGCTCGGCGAGGGCGCCGTGCCCGATCTCGCGGCGGCCGGCGCCGCGCATGGGCCGCGCCTCACCGACCGAGTACGGCGGGAAGTTGTAGTGGTGCATGTAGCGCTTGGACTCGTTTGGCGAGAGCGTGTCGAGTCGCTGCGCCATGTTCATGCCACCGAGCGTGGCAATCGTGAGGACCTGCGTCTCACCTCGCTTGAAGAGCCCCGAGCCGTGCGTGCGGGGGAGCGCCCCGACCTGGATGTCGAGCGGGCGGATCTCCGTCGAGGCGCGGCCGTCCGCGCGCCGGTCGTCGTCGAGAATGCGATCCCGCATGGCCTTCTTGATGACCGCGTAGAGACCGTCGCCGACGTCCTTCGCCTCGAAGCGGCCGTCGAAGCGCTCGACGAGCTCTGCGCGAATCCGCTTGTTCTCGTCGCTGCGTTCGCTCGCCGCGTTTTCGACGATCGTGTCGAGCTGGTCGCTCAAGGCTTCGCGGACGGCCTCGATCGCCTCTTCGTTGTCGACGGCGGGGGTGAACGCCTTCTTCACCGGCGCGGCTTCGTCGGCAATCTCCTGGACGAGCGCGTTGATGGCGGTGTTCGCCTCCATGGCGATCTCCATCGCCTCCAGGACGGCGCTCTCGGGAACCTCCGAGGCGCCGGCCTCGACCATCATCACGGCGTCCTTCGTGCCTGCGACGATGAGGTCGAGGTCGCCCTCTTCCGCCTGCTCGAACGTGGGGTTGACGAGGTACTCGCCGTCGAGGCGGCTGACGCGCACGCTGCTCACGGGACCGCTGAAGGGGATGTCGCTGATAGAGAGCGCTGCGCTCGCACCGATGGTGATGAGCGTGTCGGGCTGGTGTTCGCGGTCCGAGGAGAGCGTCGTCGCGACGATCTGAACCTCGTTGCGGAAGCCCTTGGGGAAGAGCGGTCGCAAGGAGCGGTCCGTGAGGCGCATGGCGAGAACGCCGTCCCCGGAGGGGCGGCCTTCGCGCCGGGGAAAACCGCCCGGGATCTTCCCGACGGCGTAGAGCCGCTCTTCGTAATCGACGGTGAGCGGGAAGAAGTCGATGCCCTCCCGGGGGTCGGCCATGCAGGCCGTGACGAGGACGACGGTGTCGCCCTGGCGCACGGTGACGGCGCCGTTGGCGAGACCGGCGAGCGCGCCGGTCTCGATAAAGAGGGGCTTGCCCCCGATTTCGATCTCGTAGGTACGGACGGAGGATTCAGTTTCTTGCATGAGGTGGCAACACTCTCTTCGGCGGGGGCCGCTGGGTAGGCCGGTGCGGGAGGGGCCGGTGGCAGGCTGCCGGTCGGCTCGGTGAGCCGGACCGGGGACTGGGGAAACGAGAGGCTCGCCTAGCGGCGCAGCCCGAGGCGCCCGATGAGCGCGCGGTACCTGTTGACGTCCCGGCTATTGAGGTAGCGCAGCAGCCGCCGACGCTGGCCAACGAGCTTCAGGAGCCCGCGCCGCGTGTGATAATCGTGCTTGTGCGCTTGCAGATGGGCGGTCAGGTACTTGATGCGCTCCGTGAGGAGCGCCACCTGGACTTCAGGTGAGCCGGTATCGCCGTCGTGTCGGGCGTGTTCCCGGACTAAGGCCTCTTTCGCTTCTTGGGCCAGCAACCTTGCTTCGTGCGACTTCCTTTACCTGTCTTCGTGGCCGAACGTACCACGGCGGGGGTATAGCAGCAATTAATGGTGGCGCTGGTGGTGCTTAGCGGCCTGCCCGCCGCGGGCAAGACGACCTTCGCGGCGGCGTTCGCCACACGCTTCGGCGCCGCCGTGCTCGAAAGCGACCGCGTGCGCCGCGAGCTCTTCCCGGAGCGGCGCTATACCTCTGCGGAGAACGCCCGCGTATTCGCCGAGATCAGGGAGCGGGCGGCGGCCCGCCTGTGCGAAGGTGGAACCGTGGTCATCGACGCGACAAACGTGAGCCGGCGGGACCGGTCGGGCTTCGAGCGGTTGGCGCAGGAGCACGGGGCCCGCTACGTCACCGTGCGATTGACCACGCCCGAGAGCCTTCTGCGCGAGCGCCTCGCCGCTCCCCGCAGTGGCGCCTCCGAAGCCGGCGTCGCTGTCTACGAGCGCATGCGCGATCGTTGCGAGCCCTTCTCCACGCCGTGCGTGCACGTGGACTCGCGCTACGACCTTGACCCCAGCCTCGCGCTCGTCGATGCCCTCAGTAGGGGAACGGGTGCGCAAACCGCGCCCGTGCAGCCGGCGTGAGGGGAGACGAGCCCTTCATCCTGTTGCGGGCGCGGGTGCGTGAAGAGCAGGGCGCCTTCGCCGGCTGGTTTCGCTCGCACCACCTCCGCGAGATCCGCAAGATCCCAGGGGTCACCGCGGTGTTTTGGGCCGAGACCAAAGGACATACACAGCTGGGGATCTACTGCTTCCAGGACGCGCAGGCGATGCAGGGCGCCTTCGGCAGCCCGGAAGCCGCCTACGCCCGAGGTACCTGGGCACGCTGGGGATCCGTGCTCGAAGAGTTCTCGGTAGAGATGCAGTTCCCGCTTATTCCGCCCACCATGACGGTCTCGGTGAACTAGGCGGCGCCCCCACGGGGGCGGCTTCTCCGGCGCCGCAGCCAGGTTCGGGCCGCCTTTCGGCGCGGTTCTCGCCACGGTCCTCCTGCTCGGTGCGCCCGGCGTTGACCAGTTCCCCGCGACCCCGATCGCGCACGCAGCGGGACCGGAGAACTTCACTCAGATCGAGCCCGGCGTCATCTACGAAGCCGAGCCCTCGCACCTCGGGGTGGCCCAGGCCAATCCTGGGCTGGGCCTGAACGGCTACTGCGTAGCCGTTGCCACCGAGAACGCTGTGCCGATCCTGAACGGCGAAAGCGGCTTCACCGTCACCGATGGCGCTGTCGTCAGCGACGCGGCCTTCACGAACAGCAGCAGCACCACGCTCGACGACTTCTACTGCGTCGTGGTCGAGAGCGCGCTCGATGCAAGTAGCGTCGAGGTGGCGTGGAACTTCACCGACAGCGGCGGCGGCGCCTCAGGGTCGGCAACGCTCACCCTCGATGTCGTGGTGGTCGTACTTGATGGCACAGACGGATTCGTCGCCTCGCCGGCGGTCGTCTGCACCAGCGGTTGGGACGAGAGGATCCTCACCGGTGCTGCCTCCAATGTGCCGCCGGGGCCACCCGACCCGCTCAACCAGGTGGTCAACGCCGACTGGACGACTACGCCGGGCGCCCCGGCCGTCAACGTCCTCGGAGCGGCCTTCCCAAACGGCAGCGAGTGGTGTGTGAACCTCGGGGCCTCGGCGGAACAACTGGACGTGGCCGTGACGCTGGACTTCGTTTCCGTGCGGAATCGCTCGAGCGATCCGGATGACAGCGCCCACCAGGTCGCTACGACCGTGAACATCTTCGCCGACCCCGGCTTCTCAGAGCTCCGTCACGTGACGGCGGGGGGCCAGACCCTGGCCGAGCAACAGCCGGCCCTGAACGTCCTCGGCGCGATTCACCACGCCTGTGTGCTCCCCTCGGATGCCGATGATCGCCTTGCGCCCAACGACATCACCTTCAGCGGCCCCTTGCCCAGCCGGCTTCGCGTCTTCCACGCGGGCGACAGCCCGGATGATGAATTTGAAGGCGTCGAGGACGGCACGCTCTGCTTCGGTTGGACAGCCCGCGACCCGGGGCTCCAACGGATCTCGCTAACGTTCGAGAAAGCGACCGCGCCTGGGGTATTCGAAACCCAGCCCGCTTTCTGGGACACCAATGGCGACGGCAATGAGGGCATGCTTGGAGATCCGGCACTGCTGAAAGAGTGGGCCGAGTTCGACCGCACCGAGATCACCAGCAGCGAGGATTTGGCCACCGCGCTCCTCACCAACACCACGATCACGAACCAGACGATCGCCCAAACGCTCACGTTCAATGTTGCCGATGGTACCTACCTCATGGGCGGGGGCATCACCATCTACGAGTGGACGCTCGGGGCCGGTGACCGCCCTCTGGATGGCGTTGTGCTCAACGCGCGCATTACCTCTGCCTGCGGCCTCTTCGCCCACAGCGACGGCAGTCCCCTCCTCGGGTCCGAGGCCAAAGCTGTCTCAGGCGTCAGCCAGTCGGGGCGCTTCGATCGGATCAGCTCTGCGTCCGGAGAGCCCGCCGGCGATGGTCCGGACGACTTCGTGATCACGACCCTGAAGGATCCCGGCTGCCGCCCGGGCCAGACGATCCGGCTCAAGATCGACGCCTCTCACCCGGCCGGGGCCGCAGGAAAGGCCGAGTTCTTCGAGACCGAGTTCCTCCAGATCAACCTGCTCGCACAGGCGACTCAGCCGCGCTCGTCGTCCCCCCAGGTGACCTGGGTGGGTGGCGTGGTCTCCATCACGTTCGGTTTCGCCGTCTCCGGCACCTGTGGCGATGCAGGCAGCGCCATCACCTTCCTGCGGTCAGCTGGTCCCGGCAACTTCCTCCCCCACCCCGTGCTCACGTTCAATGGAAGCGACAGCCTCGTCGGCACCTTTGGAGACGCCTGCACCCGCACCGTTGAGTACACGAGCGAGGATCAGGGTGATGGCACGATCGAGGTCTTCCTCCACGGGAATCCCTTCAGCAAGGTGGTCCTGCCGGTCTTCTTCCTCGCCATCGAGGACGTGGCCGCCACGGCCGACCCGCAGCTCTTCGTCTCCGAACGAGGGGACGTTTCGGCGGTGCTGCGGGGCTGGTTCACGCAATCGAATCCCTCCGGACGGCCTGCCGAGACCAAGCCGGATGGGCGGGCCCTGCCCGCCGACCGCTGGATTCTCCCCGACGATTGGAGCGTCCTGCGCGCCGACCAGCCGTCGTGGCCCAGCTCGGCCCCTCTGCCCCTCACCGAGGTGACGTTCTTCATGGAGAACGAAGCCGTCGTCAACAGCTACCAGCAGGGGGTGAAGGACGGCGGCCTGGGCTGGTTCCTGCTCGACGGCACCGAATCGAACTTCAACGTGAATCCGCGAACCGGCGATGTCAGTGTGCTTGGGAGCGTGGCGAGGCCCCGCATCTTGACCGATGCCACCGATCCCGGGGGCCTCGCGACCGTGGATTCGTTCGGTGATCTCAACTTGAGCTACGAGGGGTGTGCGCCCAACCCGCCGACAGGGAACCCTCACTGCGCCTTCGAGGATCTTGCCGGGTTCACCCGCTACTTCGCCATCGCCGACGTCCCCTATGCCTTCGGGAAGTGGCCCCCGGTGCGCTCGAACACGGTTGTGACCGAGTGGCTCTGGGCTGGGCACCGGCGCGTGAGCATCGTCGACCACACAAACCCAACCCTGAAATACGTGGTGGCCCACCTGCGCGACCGGGACGGCTTCTGCGACGCCGTCGGCTTCAACAACGCCCTTGGTGTCGAGGTGGAGTTCCTGATCGACGGCGGGCCGGGCCGCTTCGTCGAGGCCTCATCAGCCCCTTCGTTCATCTCCGAAAATGCGACGAAGGCTACGGCGACGACGTTCGACATCCTCGACAACGGCGGCGTGCCCGTGCATCAGGATCTCGCGCAGCCGTCATTCGCGGACGACGAGTGCCAGGCCTGGGTCCTCGTCGCGAACAGCACCCAAGAGCCGACGAACGTGTTGGTGACCTTCCCCCCGACGCCGGAGCAGGTCCCCGCCCAGGTGGTCATCACCGAGCTCATCTGCTCGCTCCCGGAGTCGGTGACCGTGCAGAACGTCGACGACCACGCGGTCTCGCTCGCCGGCTTCGGGATCGAGAGCCGACCCGTCAACCCCCTCGACGCACGGGAACACCTCGGGCTGGACGGGCTCTTGCAGCCCGGCCAGTCGGCGACCTTCCTCGGAGGGCCCAACACCAACCTGCACGGGTGGTTGAACAACAGCGTCGACAGGATCTTCCAGACCCCGCCCGATTTCGCCGATGTCGTGTGGAACGGTTCGGTTCTCTCGACTGCTGACTGCCTAGGCAACCTCTCCGGACTGATCGGCCAGCCGCCGCTCCCGGACAGCAGCGAGGGGGTCACGATCCTTGACGCGGTCGTGGCCAGGGATGATTCCGTCGTGATGATGCCGCTGGCGATCGGGTGGAATCTCATCACGGTGCCCAATACCACCCCGATCGACGATGTCATCGCCTCGCGTCTGGCCGATGTCCGGAGCGTGTACTCCATCGATCCAGTGACCGGTCTTTGGCAGCGTTACATACCGGGCTTGCCCGTATTCGTAAGCGACCTCGTGATGTTCGAGGCCGGGCGGGCCTACTGGATCGAGGCTAAAGTGCCGTTTACCCTCCCGCTCCCGCAGTAGTCCAGCGTACGCGTGTGGTGCGCTAGGCTCGGTGCTGTGGGCTGGCGTGAAGGACCATCGCAAAGTGCGGGGCACTTGAGGCTGGCGCGATGGCTCGGTGGGCTCCTCCTCGCGGGCGCGCTCGGCCTGGGACTGGCCGCAGCAGCCGAAGCGCAATTCGGCCCCCCGGCGACGATCTTCGGCTCGATCAGCGACTCCGCGGGCGAGGTGCCCGAGGGCCTCGCGGTCCACGCCTATGTCGGGGACACGCTCTGCAGCGATTCGCGCCCCGAGTATTTCGCCAAGACGATCCACACCGGCGAGGGCGCCGCCCGCGTCGCTGTCTACGTGGTGAACGTGGTCTCCGGCGATCAGGAAGACGGTTGCGGGGCCGATGGCGCGGAGATCCGCCTCCAGGTTGGCGATCGGTTTGCCGACGAGACCGGGGTCTGGCGCCGCGGCCCTGTTCAGGTCGATATCACCTTCGGGAGCGCTGCCCCTGCTCCTATCCCGACATTTACACCGACCGCCACCGCTACCTCCCCCCCCACCCCGGACCCCCAGGCGACCGCGACGGCGACGGCGACGAACCTGCCGACCGAGGCCACGGCGGCCGATGCCACCTCATCCGAGGACGCTACGAGCCAGGCCAGCGGCTCCGGGAACGGCACCCCGACGCCCGGTGGCGCGAACGGGGGCTCCGATCCGGGCGGCGATCCGGACGACGATGATGACAGCGACGTGCCCGCCAGCGCTGAGGACGAGGCCGAGCCGACCCTCGCCGGTGGCGTTACCACCGGGCGCACGACACCCGCCGCTAGCGACGACGGGGGATTCCCCGTCTGGCCGGTCGTGCTGGTGCTCGTGGGGCTGCTGGCGGTGCTCGGCGGGGGCGTCGGCTACATGATGTCCCGCACCAGTGGCAGCGAGGAACCGCCCGGGGAGGATTAGCCGCCCGCCGCGATCGGGCTCGAGGCAGACGAACCCGCTAGGTGTCCCACGAGGGCTGTTGACGCAACAGAAGGTCGACCCAGTCGGTTGCGGTTGAAGACCAAGACCGAAGGGGACCCTCTGATGCCAGGTGTTCATGCGACGGTCATGTCCGCGGGAGCATGCGGCTATCGACGGGCGGTCGACGATGCCTAGTTCAATCGTGCGTGTGACGCCTACCGACTACGACGCCTGGCATGAGGTGCACTTGCAGGTCATGCGTGAGCACGGGGCTCGGGTGGGCTTCATCTCAGAAGTAATTTATCGCGACCACGACGATCCCCGCACCGTGATCGTGCTCCAGCACTTTGAGTCCTTGGAGCGCGTCCAGGAGTTCGCGAACAGTCCGTTCATGCAGGAGACGATCGCCAAAGCCCCGATTGAGGGGCCACCCACGTCCTGGTTCCTGGACGAGGCGGAGGCCATCGACATCGCTAGCTTGTGATGCATTGCGTCATGCCCCATCCATCTCGGTGTCAGCACATCTAGTCCTCTCGAACTTCGCCCTCGCGATCAATTCTGCCTCGCCGCCTGATTGGGTAGGCCGGTCGGCCGGCGCTCGCCAGCGCCTTGCGCCTGCTCGGGGACAACGCCTACGATTGTTGACGGACTTACTCGACTTTACGGAGGCGATGGTCGCGGCCGGTTTTACCGCCGTGGCGAGCGAGAGCGATGCGCGGTTCCACACGTGGCGATTACGGGCTTCGTGCCCTCATCGAACTGGCTGACCATTACGGCCAGGGCCCCCTGCAATGCTCGGAGATCGCGCTTCGCCGCCACGTCCCCGAACAGTACCTCGACCAACTCCTGACGACATTGCGCAAGGCTGGTTTCGTGCGTTCCCAGCGGGGCCCCGCCGGCGGGCACGAGCTCGCCCGCGATCCGGCCGAGATCCCCGTGATCGAGGCGGTCGAAGTGCTCGAAGGCAGCATCTCGCCGGTCTCCTGGCTGGATGAGCCCGCGGACCGCACCGATCATCCCCACCAGTGCGGCCAGCGCGAGATCTGGGAGCGCGTCCGCGACGCCACCAGCGAGATCCTCGCCTCCTACTCGATCGCCGACCTGCTGGCGAAGGAGCCCCAGGCGGTCGCAGGACGGTACCGCATATGACCGCTCCCGCTCGACCCAAGATCGCCGACTCGATCCTCGACCTCGTCGGGGGGACGCCCCTCGTGCGGCTCAACCGGGTCGTGCCTGCGGAATCCGCCACCATCTACGGCAAGCTCGAAAGCATGAACCCCGCCGGTTCGATCAAGGACCGCATCGCCCTCGCCATGATCGAGGAGGCCGAGCGTGCGGGGCGCCTGAAGCCGGGCGACACCATCATTGAGCCGACCTCGGGGAACACGGGCATCGGCCTCGCGATGGTCGCGGCCGTGAAGGGCTACCGCCTCATCCTCACGCTGCCGGACGACATGTCCATCGAGCGCCGCCGCCTCTTCGAGCGCTACGGCGCGGAGGTGCACCTTAGCCCCGCGATCGAAGGCATGACTGGTGCCGTCTTCGCCGCCAGCCAGATTGCGGAGAGCGAACCCAACTGCTTCGTGCCGCAGCAGTTCGAGAACCCTGCCAACCCCGAGATCCACCGTCGCACGACTGCACGCGAGATCCTTTCCGCGATGGAGGGCGACATCGATGCCTTCGTGGCCGCCGTCGGAACCGGGGGAACGATCACGGGCGTCGGGCAGGTGCTGCGCGAGGAGCTCGGCAGCGATCTCCTCATCGTCGCCGTCGAACCCGCCCGCTCACCCGTGCTCAGCGGCGGCCGGCCGGGCCTGAGCGGCATCCAGGGGATCGGCGCCAGCTTCGTGCCCGGCGTCCTGGACCGTGATGTCTACGACGAAGTCATCCGTATCGAAGACAAGGATGCCTTCGCGATGACTTCCCGCCTCGCCCGCGAGGATGGCCTCCTCGTTGGTATCTCGGCAGCTGCCAACGTCGTCGTTTCGCTCAAGATCGCCGAGCGCCTCGGGCGAGGCAAACGTATCGTCACCATCCTCTGCGACACCGGGGAGCGGTACCTCAGTGTCGACCTCTAAGTCCGCGGCCGATGCCGCCCAACAACCGTCCGAGGGCTCGCAAGGCGCGAGGCAGAACAAGGGAGAACCTGTGAGCGTCAACGTCTACATCCCCACCCCCTTCCGCCACCTCGTCGGCAACCGCGTACGCGTCCATGCGGCCGGGGCGAATCTGCGCGAGGTCATGGACGACCTCGACGAACAGTTCCCCGGGTTCGCCGCGCAGGTGCGCGACGCCACCGGAGAGCTGGCCACGCACATCGGTGTCTACGTGAACCGGATCGAGATCGAGACGCTCGAGGGCGAAGCCACGAGCCTGGCCGCCGGTGATGAGGTCGCCTTCATCCCCGCCCTCGCCGGTGGTGCCGGGACGGCGCTCACGCCGGAGATGGTCGAGCGCTACAGCCGCCACTTGATCATGCCCCAGGTCGCGAGCATCGGGCAGCGCAAGATCATCGAGGCGAAGGTCCTGGTCGTCGGCGCGGGCGGGCTCGGCTCGCCCGTCGCGCTCTATCTCGCCCTTGCCGGGATTGGGACGATCGGCCTCGTCGATTTCGATATCGTCGACCGTTCGAACCTGCAGCGTCAGATCCTCCATCAGACGGCCGACATCGGCCGCCCGAAGGTCCAGTCGGCCAAGGACACACTGCTCGCGCACAACCCGAACATCAACGTGGTCCTGCACGAAGTGCCGCTCACGAGCGACAACGCCTTCGAGATCATGGGCGAGTACGACATCATCGTGAACGGTGCGGACAACTTCGCCACGCGCTACCTCGTGAACGACGCCTGCTACCTGCTGAAGAAGAAGCTCGTGGACGGCTCGATCCTCATGTTCGACGGCCAGGCGACGACCTACCTGCCGGAGCAGGGCTGCTACCGCTGCCTCTACCCCGCGCCGCCGCCGCCGGGCATGGTGCCCAGCTGCGCCGAGGCGGGGGTCCTCGGCGCGATGTGCGCGACCATCGGCAGCATCCAGGCGACAGAAGTGCTGAAGCTCGTGCTCGAACAGGGCGAGCCCCTCGTCAATCGGCTGCTCCTCTACGACGCCCTCGCGCTCGAGTTCCGCACGGTGAAGATCCGGCGCGATCCGGAGTGCCCACTCTGCGGCGATAACCCGACCATCACCGAGCTCATCGACTACGAGGAGTTCTGCGGCTCGCCCTTCCCCCATCCGGAGGAAGAAGAAGTTGCCGCCGTCTAGCCTCGAACCAGCAGCAGGAGACCGATCGTGACCTCAGCCACCGCACCCGTCGTTCGTATTCGTGTGACCGCCGTCCTCCAAAAGCTCATCGGCGGGCACAAGGAGATTGAGGCGCGGGGCGCAACCGTTGCTGCGGCTGTCGATGACATCGAGGGCAACCACCCCGGCTTCAAAGCGCAGATGTACGCCGAGGACGGCAAGCTCCAGCGCTTCGTCAACGTCTACCTCAACGATGAGGACATCCGCTATACGGACGGCGTGGAGACCGCCCTCAAGGACGGCGACGTGCTCGACATCCTGCCCGCGCTCGCGGGCGGCTAGCGCTCGGCAGTACCGCCGGCGTGGCCCTCTACCGCTCGATCCTCGACCTCATCGGCGATACCCCGCTGGTCGAACTGGCTTCGTTTGCACCGCGCGACGAGGTCCACATCTACGCGAAGCTGGAGGGCCAGAATCCCACCGGCTCGGTCAAGGACCGCATCGCCAAGGCGATGATCGAGGCGGCCGAGGCGAAGGGCGAGCTCGCGGCCGGCGACACCATCCTCGAACCGACCTCGGGGAACACCGGGATAGGGTTGGCGCTCATCGGCAAGCTGCGCGGCTACGGCGTCGTCTGCGTGATGCCGGAGAACGTGAGCGAGGAGCGCTCAGTGCTGTTGCGCTCGCTCGGCGCCGAGATCATCTACTCGCCCGGCGAGTTCGGCTCGAACGGGGCGATTGCGAGGGCCAAGGAGATCGTCGCCGCCAATCCCGGCGATTACTACTTCCCCTACCAGTACGGGAACGAGGCGAACCCCAAGGCGCACGAGACGGGCACGGCGGTCGAGATCCTGCGCGACCTCCCCGCGATCACGGCCTTCGTTGCCGGGCTAGGGACCGGCGGGACGCTCACAGGCGTGGGCTGTGGTCTCAAAGCCGCGAACCCCGCGATCCGGGTGATCGCGGCAGCGCCCCACCCCGGCGACAACGTCCAGGGCCTGCGCGCGCTCGAGGAGGGCTTCATCCCAGAGATCCTCGACGAGTCCGTGCTCGACGGGAAGATCGTGGTCGATAGCCAGACGAGCTTCGCCATGACGAAAGCCCTCCTGGAGCAGGAGGGCATCTTCGCCGGCGTGAGTAGCGGCTCGGTCGTGCGCGCCGCCCTCAAGGCCGCGGAACGGCTAGAGGGTGAGCAGCACATCGTCTGCCTGCTCGCCGACGGCGGCTGGAAGTACCTCAGCTCCGGCCTCTGGACGACCGACTGGGCAGACCTCCCCGAGGACATCGACGAGAAGATCTGGTGGTAGTCGTCGCTTAGCCCGGGCGAACGGTTATCACGTTTTCGATGCCGTGCATTAGCAGCATTCCGAAGTCCTGGGTCCGGGGAGCGCCACGGTCTGTCCAAAGGTGGACTGAAAGCTGCATCACGCTGCCGTGGGGCGGAGCGGGTTTCCCCAACCACCACCGAGAGATCCCCGGTTGCCTCGGGAAGATGGGAGACGAGTTCGTGAGTACGATGGTAACTTGGTCGTCGGAATTCTCCCACCTCCAATCCATGCCATCCTCTCGGCTAGTGTTCCCGATAGGGATTAGATATTCCAAGGGGATCGACCTGATCTGGACCTCGACCATTCTGTGATTGATCAGCGCTCCAGAGTTACTGACGTCGATGCCGAACTCTATTTGGTCGTCAATGACCCGAGTAGTGATAGCGACGGCAAGAGCTTGTCGCGGGAAGACCAGATTCAGCTCCGCCAGGCCGGCACCGACCCTCAGAACGACGCCAGCAACGCCGGCGATTCCGACTAGCACTCCAGAGATCGCCAGACGCACTGACAGGTCTCGGGTATCCCAGAGTGGGAAAGACGGCCAGAACAGCAGAAGTGCCGCGAGGGCAGCGACGAGTGCCAGAGCTAGTCCTGCTGCCCAGAGCAGACTCTGTGGCGTCGCGAAGGCGAATAGCCGGTTTATCCCTCGGTAGGGCGCCTTAGCGACTCTGAGCGCCCGCCTCCCGATCGTTCGCAATCGTGGTGCCCTTGGGAGGTGACTGTAAGGCTCTTCCTTCGTCCCTGTTGGGGCAACCACCCTGGGTGGCCGGCCTCCCGCTCGACTCGTCGTCGGAGGTGCGCACTCTTAACGGCGATGATCGAGGCTGGTGTGCACGTGGACTCTGGCTCGGAGTTCGTGGGGTCCGGGTGCTGCAGCAAGACATCCCCGAATCCATCGACGAGAAGATCTGGTGGTGAGCTGCGGTACTCCGGATCGAGCAGGACAGAGTGCGGTTCAAGTCACGTAGCGGTAGCCGCGACCGCGGACCGTTTGGACGTGCTTCGCGTGTCCGCCGAGCCGCCGCCGAAGGCCGCTGATGGTGACCTCGACGACGTTGCTGGTCGCTTCTGACTCGTAGGGCCAGACACGCTCGAGCAGCTCCGCACGCGAAACCGGGTGCTCCGCCTGCTCGCTGAGGTGAGCGAGCAGGCGGAATTCCAGCGGGCTCAGTTCGATCGTTTGCACCCCGAACCTCGCTTCGAGCACTTCCCGATCGAGAGAAAGCTGGTCGTCGCCATCGGTGGCAGCGCCGAGCTCGCCGGCGATGATCCGCGTGAGCCAGCCTTCGACTGAGCCGACGCCCATGTCGAGGATGATTGAGACGTAAGGGATCCCGTCCAGCTCACGATCGGCAGCGGGGAGGGGCTTCAACTGCAGCGTCTTCACTACGTCCCACGGGAATTCGCGCGCGACGGCATAGACGTGTTGGAGCTTCGGGCGCTCCTCGACGTACATCCGCTTGAGGTCGACGTTTGTGGCTCCGTAGGTGGCGGAGGGCGTCGCGTCCCCCGCCTCCGCGTCCAGCCAGCAGCGGAAGAGCAGGGAAGCGTTGGCATCGCGGTGGCGGTGCATGTCGTCGGCCCAGGCCGCCGCGATGGGGTCTCTGCTGAGGATGCGCCGGTCGAGGTCCCTGCCGGGGAGCGTGATCGAGAAGCCGACGGCTTCGCCTTCCCGCCCGCGCACCATCTTCACGGAGGCTGGGTTGTAGTCCCACCAGGCTCTGAGCGCGCGCTGAGACTCCGGTCCTTCATGGGTTGCGAGGATCGCCTCGAACGAACCCTGGTCATCCGGGGTCGCGGGCTCCACGACCACCGGCTGGTAGCCGACGGGGAAGAAGCATTCGCGGACATTCGGCTGCTCCAGGAGGTAGAGGAGGTCGGCCGTGTGGCGCCAGAGACTGGCCCTCGTCGCGCCTGCCAACTCGCTTCGGAGGTGTCCCCACGCGCCGACTCGATAGCGATGGTGCCGATCGGGATCGGAGGAGCGCAGCGCCGTGACGATCGCTTCTTTTACTGCGTCGTGGACGACTAGGCCGTCACGGCCCGACTCGACAAAGGAGAGGCCCCGGAGTCGCTCGATCGCCTCGTCTGCTGGAAGGTCCGGCGCCATCGCCCGCAGGAGGGGGCTGGTCAAGCGGCGAACGACGCTGGCGGCATCGATCGCCTCTCGCGTCGTCGGGTCGGCCGCTTCGGCTTGGAACTGCACCGCGAGCTCTTCGACGACCGCTTGCGTGGCGAGATCCTCGATGTCGCGATCGGGGCGGCTGAGCGCGAGACGCGCGGCAATCGTGAGGGCGAGCGGATGCCCTTGAGCGACGCCGTTGACCCGCGCGGCGTCAGCGCCCACAACGCCCAGATCGGCGAGCATCGCCAGCGCTTCCGACTTTGGCAGCGGACCGACCGGTAGCGCGAGGAACTCGCCACGCGACCTCGGGGCCGTCAGCCAGGGGCTGCTCGGTGGCTCGCGCCCGGCGAGTACGACACGCGTGCTCGCGGGCAGACCGGGGCAAAACGTGAGCCGCAGCCACGTGTCGAGAGCGAGGAAGACCTCGTAGCGGTCGAGGACGAGGACGATGGGTGCGGGGAGCTCAGCGAGCCGCGCAAGAAGGCCGGCGAGTCCTGCGGGGTCGACGCCCAGCTCGTCGGAAATCGCCGCAACGAAACCGTCGGCGGTCGGCTCGACCTCGCCGCAATCGATGGCCACAACCCTCGCGTGGTCAGCCCGCGCCTCGGCGGCGAACTGAGCCACGAGCCAGGACTTGCCGATTCCGGCGATCCCGTGGATGAACGCGACCCGCGGCCCCTGCTCGTCGAGCAGTTGCCGCAGGCGGTCCAGCGACTCACGCCGGACAGCGCGGGTGGCGCTCCCGTTCGGGCGGCGGGTCTCAGTCGCTTGCGACATCCTGGCCTCGCTCGGTCAGCCTACGCCACCCCGACCTGCGCCATCCCGCGCGCCTGGCGGGTGGGCTCCTCGACGACACCAAAGGTTCGCGCCGTCAGCTCGGCGAAACGCGGGTCGGCCTTCACGCCGGCCCAGATCTCCGAGGCGAGGTAGGTATCCAGCGAGGGCCGGTCTTCGAATTTGTACACGCCCCCGTAGATGCCGCTCTCCTCGCCATCGAGGAAGACTTTCTCGATCAGTCCGGGGACGCCGTCACGGAAGACGGGCCCGTGCTCGGTCGCCGCCGCGACCAACTCGTCGTGGGTCATTCCGTTGAGCTTGAAGTTGACGATGAGTACCTGCATTTCTGCCTCCAGCGGGTGATGTCCGGAGCGTAGGCGTCCGCGCCACGACGAAGATGAGCGAAACATGAGGAGATCCGCAGCCCGCCGCTGGACTACCCCCCGATGCGGTTCGGCGTGACCCTCCCCAGCGCGGGCTACGGCGGCGATCCCGAGACCTTCGTGCAGTTCGCCGTCGATGCCGAGGAGGCCGGCTGGGACGGCGTCTTCGTCTGGGACACGCCCTACGCCGCCGCCCCGGACGAGCCGCCGTTCTACCTGGCCGACGCCTGGGTCCTGCTCTCCGCGATGGCCGTGCGCACCGAACGCTTGCGCCTCGGGACGATGCTCACGCCCCTAGCCTGGCAACGGCCCTGGCTGATCGCGCGCCAGGCGGCCACGCTCGACCGGCTCTCGGGCGGGCGTTTTACGCTCGCGACTGGCCTCGGGGCGCCCCCGGAGGAGGGGCCCTACTTCGGCGGTGACGAACCGGACCGCCGCCGGCGCGCGGCGATGCTGGACGAATCGCTCGCGATCCTCGAAGGGCTCTGGAGCGGCGAGCCTTTTGCCTTCGAGGGCGCGCACTTCGACCTGCGCAAGGTCACCTTTCGCCCCCGCCCCCTCCAGCTGCCCCGCATTCCCATCTGGGTCGTCGGCGCCTGGCCCCGGGACCCCGCCGCCTGGCCACGCCGGAAGTCGATGCGACGCGCAATCCGCTACGACGGCCTCCTCCCGAACGTCTTTGGCCTCGACGGCGAGCCGGTGTTCGATGCCTCCTCGGAGGAGGCGCTCGACGACCTGCGCGCGATGCGGGCCTGGGTCGACGCCGAACGCGAGGGCGGCGAGCCCTACGACATCGTCGTCGAACGCGGCCTCGGCGAGCTGAGCGACGCCGAGGCCCGCGCCGAGACGGCGCGGTGGGAGGAGGCGGGCGCGACCTGGTGGCTCGACGACGTGTGGCAGGAGATGTACCGAGCATCCACGGACCCGGAGCCGCTACGCCGCCGCATCCTTCGCGGACCGCCGATCGCGTAACGGCCGCGAGGCCCTCACCGCGGTGCCGCTGGCGAGCGGTCTGCGGACATCGAGACCCGCTGCGCGTACGCCCCCGCTCAGTAGCCGTCCGCGGGCCTGAGCCGCTATGCTCCCGCCAGCATATCCCTCATTGGAGCTTCGCCCTGACCGCCGCTCGCTCGCTCGCTGCCTCCACTCTTGCCGTCGTCGCCGTGGCCGTGGCCGTGGCCGTGGCCGTGGCGTGCGGTGGCGGTGCTGGCACGGGGGAGGGCGGGCTCGGCGGGACGATGATCCTGGCGACCACCACCTCGACCTACGACAGCGGCCTGCTCGACGAACTCGTCCCGATTTTCGAGGCCGAGACCGGCGTGACCGTGAAGGTCATCGCCGTCGGCACCGGCGCCGCCCTGCGGATGGGCAGCGACGGAAACGCCGACGCCCTCCTCGTCCACGCCCCCGAGGCGGAGGCGGAGTTCGTGGCGAGCGGTCATCTCGTCTCCGGCCGGCTGATCATGACCAACGACTTCGTCCTCGTTGGGCCTGCCGACGATCCCGCGGGGGCGTCAATCGCCGCCGATCTCCCCGCGGCGCTCGCGGCGATCGCCGCACGCGGCCGCTTCGTCTCGCGGGGCGACGACTCGGGCACGCACAAGAAGGAGCTGGCGCTGTGGGCGTCCGCCGGGATCGACAGCGCGGCTGTGGCCCGCGAAGAAACCGGCCAGGGCATGGGCGCGACCCTCAACGTTGCCGACCAGCGCAACGCCTACACGCTCACCGACCGCGCCACCTACCTCGCCCTCCGCGACGTCCTCGACCTGGTTGTGGTTGTTGAGGGCGATGCGGCCCTGCTCAACGTCTACCACGCCTACGTCGTCAGCCCCGAACGTCACCGGGGCGTGAAATCGGCGCAGGCCGGGGCCTTCGTCGCTTTCCTCACGGAGGCCCGCACCCAGGCGCTGATCGGCCAGTTTCGGGCGGAGGAATTCGGCCGCCCCCTCTTCACGCCGGCCGCGACCAAGATGACATCGAGCGGGGGCGGTGGATGAGCGAGCTCTGGGACGGTCTCCGCGAAGCCCTGCGCCTGATTGCGACCGGCGACCGCGAGCTCTTCGCCATCGCCGGTCGGACGCTGCTCGTTTCCGGCACCGCCACGGCGCTCGCGATGTTCGTCGGCGTGCCCCTCGGCTACCTGCTCGGGCGCGCGCGCTTCCCCGCCCGCACCCTCATTCTCGCGACGGTGAGCACCGGTATGGGCATGCCGCCGGTCGTGGCGGGGCTCGTGATCTGGCTGCTCCTGGTGCGCAGCGGTCCCTTCGGCGGCCTCGAGCTGATCTATACGAAGCAGGCGATGATCATCGCGCAGTTCGTGATCGCCACCCCGCTCGTGATCGCCTTTACGGCCGCCTCCATCCAGGCCCTCCCCCCGCGACTCCCCGACCTCCTGCGGGTGCTCGGGGCGGGGCGCCTGCGGACGCTCTGGTTGCTGAGCCGCGAAGCCCATCTCGGGCTGCTCGCGGCGGTCATGGCGGGCTTCGGTGCGGTCGTCTCCGAGGTCGGTGCTTCGCTGGCGGTGGGTGGCAATCTCGCGGGCGACACCCGCGTCCTGACCACCGCGATCGTGACCGAGACCAGCCGCGCCGACACCGAACGCGCGATCGCCTACGGGCTCGTCCTGCTCGCGATGGCGTTCGCGATCGTGGCCGTCCTCACCGTCGTTCAGCAGCGGCAGCCGCGCTGATGGATGCGCGCCTCGAAGAGCTCTCCTTCGCCTACGGCGAGCGCACGGTCCTGGACGTGCCCTCCTTGGATTTCGCCTTGGGACGAGTAACCGCGCTCCTCGGCCCGAACGGCTCGGGCAAGTCGACCCTCCTGCGGCTCCTGGCGGCGCTCGAGCAGCCGCAAGCGGGGCGCGTGCTGATCGGCGGCGAGGATGCGCGCATGGCCCGCAGCTCAGTCGCGTACGCCTTCCAGGAAGCCGTCTTCGTCTCCGGGAGCTTGCGCGCGAACCTCGATCTCGCCCTCCGCCTGCGGGGCCTGGCGGCGCCCGAGCGCGAGTCGCGCCTCGCGGAAGCGGCCGAAGCCTGCGGCGTTGCGGAGCTGCTCGAACGCCCTGCGAGTCGCCTCTCCGGGGGCGAGGCGCAGCGCGCGAATCTCGCGCGAACGCTCGCCCTGCGCGCCCCGCTGACCCTCCTCGACGAACCCCTCGCCGGCTTCGACGAGCCCGGCCGCCAGACCCTGCTCGAGGAGCTTCCGGCGCTCCTGCGGCGCTTCGCCACGACGACGATCGTCGTTACCCACGATCGCGATGAGGCCCTCCGCCTGGCCGACGACGTGGTCGTCTTGCGCGCAGGGCGCGTCTCCGCCGCTGGCTCGAAGCGCGCCGTCTTCGCGGCGCCCCCCGATCCCGATACCGCCGCCTTCCTCGGCTACACCCTCCTGCGGACGGATCTGGGGCTCGTGGGCGTGGCTCCCGGCGCCCTCCGTCCCGGGCCGGGAGACTTCACGGTGGAGTTGTGCGTGGAGGAGGTGATCGACCTCGTGACGAAGGTGGAGCTCGTGGGCACGGTCGCGGGCCAGCGCCTCGCCGTCAGCGTCGACCGGAGCCTGCCCGCACCCGGCGATCGGGTCACGCTCGGCGCCCCCGCGAGCGCCACCGTTCAGTTTTCGACGCGCTCCCGGCGATAGCGGCGATCGTGCCCGTTTCCGCCCGTTTCCGCCCCGTTTCTGCATTGACAGGTCCGCGATCACGCCCGTAGGTTGGGTGTCACGATGGATGCGGTGATCGGCTTCGGGCAGAGCACCTAACGGCGCCGGTCACCGGCGCCGTTTTCGCGTTCTGGCCGTTCTCCGCGGGAAGGGTATCCGGGGAATGCAGTCCAGCATCATCGGGAAGATCGAAAAGGCGAAGCGCTACGCCGCCGAGCGCGATCGCCTTCAGGTCCAGAGCCTCAGTGCGACCGTCCATGGCGATAACGGCGATCACGCGGTCACGCTCGTGGACGACCGCTGGTCCTGCGCCTGCGACTTCTTCAGCGAGTGGTCGATCTGTAGCCACACGATGGCGCTCGAACGCGTGCTCGAGGGCCTGGTGACGCCGCAGCCGCTCCCGGCCGGGAGCGCCGGCTAGCCACCGCAACTCTTACTGGATTCCTACGCTTCGCACCCTGTGCGGGCGCCGAGGGCGCCCGAGCCGCTGCTAGCATGCCGGGCACGGAGGCGCCGTGTTCGGTTCTGGTGGTCTGGGCTTCAGCTGGCCTGCGTTCGTCGTTTACGTCCTCGCGCTCACGCTCACGCTCGCGGTCGGGGGTGGGCTCTGGGGCCTGATGGAATCGCGGCACCCGGCCTTTCTCGCGCCCGTGCTCTTGGGCTTGTTCTTCTTCTACCTGACCTGGGAGGCGGTGGTCGAGGGCGGCGACGATATGCCTCCGCGCGGTGGTCAGGAGTAGCAGCGAAGCCCTGGAGCGGCGCCCGCCGGGTGTCGCTAGACTGTGCGCCCGCTGCCGACATGCTCAACTTCCAGATAGCGACACTGTTCGGAGTTCCCTTGCGGCTGAACGCTACCTTCGCGGTACCGTTCGTGTTCGTGGCGTGGGTGCTGACGTTCGAGGTCTACCCGCAGCTGCTCCCCCGCGGCGCCACCGCCACCCACCTCGCGATGGCTCTCGTCAGCGTCGTCGTGTTCTTCTCCGCGCTGGTCACGCATGAGCTCGCCCACAGCCTCGTCGCGCGCCGCTACGACCTCAAGGTGAGCGACATCACCCTCTTCCTCCTGGGTGGGGTCGCCCGTCTCGAACGCGATCCCCGCGACGCCCGCACGGAGCTGCTCATGGCCGCGGCGGGCCCGCTCGCGAGCCTCGTGCTCGCGGTCGGCTTCGCCTCTCTCTGGTTCGCGCTCGGCGCGACGAACGGCTCCGCGCTGCAGGCGGTGGTCGCCTGGCTCGCGTGGATGAACGCGGTCGTGGCGGTCTTCAACATTCTCCCCGTGTTCCCCCTCGATGGCGGCCGCGTCTTCCGCGCCCTCCTCTGGATGGCGACGGGCAATCCCATCCGCGCGACGAGCGTGGCCGCCTGGAGCGGCCGGCTCGTGGCCTGGGCCCTCCTGGGCGTGTCTGCGGCCACCCTGCTTCGGGTTGGGCCGCCCCTCCTCGATGGGGCGGCGGAAGCTGCCTGGTTCGTCCTCATCGGTCTCTTCCTCGAAGTCGCCACCCGCCAGACGCTCGCGCGCAACCGTCTGGCGGCGACGCTGCGCCGCTATCGCGCCAGCGACCTCATGGTGGCGGACCCGCCCGTCCTTGCCCCGGCCACGCCCCTCACCACCCTCGCGGAGGACATCGCCGAAGCCTGCTACGTCGGCGCCGACGGCGAGCTGGCGGGCGTCTTCACGCCACCGCTGGAGGATGGCTGGCAACGGTCCCAAGCGACCGCGGCGGAGGCGATGGTGCCGCGCGCGCGCCTGCGCGCCACGAGCCCCGACGCCCCCGCCTCGGAGGTGCTCATGGATATGGAGGCGGGCGGCCACGAAGCGATGCCGGTGGTCACGGCCGGTCGCGTCGTGGGCCTGATCTCGCGGCGCCGCCTCGTCGGCGTGCTCGAACAGGCGGGGCTCGTGCCCAGCTAAGATCAGGGGGTGACGCCCCCTCGCCGCGTGCTCGCCCTGCTCGCCGCCAAGGCCGCCGCTGGTCTCAGCCCCCGCCTCCGGCGAGGCGGCGGCACCGCCCTCCCCGGCCTGATCGCGGAGCGCCTCGATCCAGGGATCCTCGCGGCCCTGGGGCGGGAGCTCGGCGGCGCCGTGCTCGTCACCGGGACGAACGGCAAGACCACGACCGCGCGCCTGCTCGCGGGCATGCTGGCGGCGGCCGGCCGCGCCGCGGTTCACAACCGCGCGGGCTCGAACCTCACGCGCGGGATGGCCTCGGCGCTGGCGGCGAACGCGGACCGGCGGGGCCGCCCCCGCGATCCCGCCGCCCTCGTCCTGATGGAAACGGACGAAGCGACGCTGCCGGCCGCCGTGCGCGCCCTGCGACCGCGCGCGGTCGCGTTCACGAACCTCTTCCGCGATCAGCTCGACCGCTACGGCGAGGTCGAGGGCGTCGCCGCGCACTGGCGCGAGTCGCTCGCGCTCCTGCCCAGCGAGGCGACGCTGGTGCTGAACGCAGACGACCCTTCGGTCGCCGACCTTGCGAGCGACTGGCCGGGGGCGGTGCACTGGTTCGGGCTTGCGGGCACGGGTGCAACGGACGATGCCCCAGGCCCCGCCGACGCGCGCTGGTGCCGAGCCTGCGGCGGCTCCTACCGCTACACGCAGCGTTACGCGACCCACCTCGGCCTCTGGCGCTGCTCGGGCTGCGCGCGCGCCCGCCCCAGCCCCGAGACCACGGCCGCGGAGATCGCGCTCGCTCCCGCGGGGGCGCGCTTCACGGTCCCCGGGCTGGGCGCCGTCGCGATGCCGTTGGAGGGCCTGTACAACGTGGCCAACGCGCTCGCTGCGGTTGCCCTCGCACGCGTCCTCGGCCTTCCCGCGGAGGCGATCCGCGAGGGCCTCGCGGGCGCGCGGCCGGCCTTCGGCCGGGGCCAGGTGATCAGCCACGGCGGGCGGCGCCTGCGGCTCCTGCTGTGCAAGAACCCCGCGGGCGCCACCGAAGCGCTGCGCTTGCTGAGCAGCAGCGCGGGGCAGGCGCAGATCGCGTTCGTCCTCAACGATCGCTTCGCCGACGGACGTGATGTGAGCTGGATCTGGGACGTCGATTTCGAGCGGCTCGCTGATCGCGTCGCGCGCTGCTGGGTGGCGGGTGAGCGCGCGGAGGACGCGGCGCTGCGCCTCCGCTACGCGGGCTGGCCCGCCCCGGCGGCGGTCGTGCACTCGCCCGCGGCGCTCCTCGACGCGATCGCCGCGAGCGCCGGCGAAGACGGCGAGATCACGGTCCTCGTCACCTACACCGCCCTTCTCGATATCCTTAGACCTTTGGGCGAGCGCGCCCTTTCCCCCGGCGGTGCGCCTGCGGGGTAGGGGGTGCGCTGCCGCGGCTGGGCCGACCGCCGCGCTACACGGTAGCGTGTACACTAAGTGGGTGGTGCGCGGAGGTCGCGGGAACGAAGACGTCTCGGGGCCCGAGGGCGAAAGTGCGGGCGCCTGGGTGCGGCGGCTGCGCGAGCGCTCCGGCCTCAGCCAGGCCGCCTTCGCCCGCCGCCTCGGCGTTCGCCAGCAGACGGTGAGCGAATGGGAGACGGGCCGCTACGACCCGCGGGGCGCCAGCCTCACCGTCCTGCGGATGGTCGCGGAGGAGCTCGCGCCCTACGACGCCACGCCGCCGGAGGAGGGCGCGTGAGCGCGCCCGCCGCGGGCAGCGAGGCAGCCCTCGCCGAGCGCTGGTTCGCGGGCCTGCGCGGCCTCTCCCGGGTCGAGGACGGGCGCCGCTTGCGCGTCCGCTTCCCGGGCGTGCCCGCGCCCGGGTACGGGCCCGACGCCCGTGACGCTGTCGTGGAGCTCGACGGCGCCGAGCTCCACGGCGACGTCGAGCTGCACCTGCGCGCGAGCGGCTGGCGTGCCCACGGCCACGCCGGCGACCCTGCGTACGGCAGGGTCGTCCTTCATGTGGTCGCGGAGAACGATGGCCGCGCGCTCACCACCGCCCACGCGAGCGGTCGCGCAATCGCGATCGCTGTCGCCCCGCGGCTGCCGCGGAAGCCCCTGCTGCCGGCCTTCGTGCCGCCCTGTGCGGCGGCGGAACGCTCGCCCCGCGCAGCGCTCGCGCGACTCGGGGGCGAGCGCCTGCAGGCCAAGGCTGCGCGCGCCGGCCACTGGGCCGCGGGGCGGGGCGCGGCGCCCGTGCTCTACGCCCTCGCCCTCGAAACGCTCGGCGGGCGGCGCAACCGCGCCCCCTTCGCGGAGCTTGCCCGGCGCCTGCCCCTGCCCGCGCTGCTCGAGCGCGCGCCGGTCGCGGCTGCGGGGGAAGGGGCGGCCGCGCTCGCGTCGGCGCTCGGCGCCGCCGCGCGCGATCTGCCGCTCGTGCACGGCGGCGGCCGCCCCGCCGCGAGACCGGAGCGCCGGCTCGCCGCCCTGGCGGCGCTCTGCGCACGGCTCTGGCCGGAGCGAGAACCTACCTGGCCCGCGCTCCTCCCCAGTGCGGAGGCCCTGCCCCAGGCTCTGCGCGCCCCCGGAATCGGTGCCGCTACCGCGCTCGAGCTTGCCGTCAACGCCGTCCTGCCGGTGGCGCTCGGTGCCGGGATCTGGTCCGAGGACGCGTCGCTGGCGCGTTTTGCGGCGCTGCCCGCACCGGCTCTGTACGGTCAGCTGCGCTCCCTCGCGGGCTGGCTCCAGCGCGGCGAGGAGGCGCCCTTCGGGCGGGCGGCCGCCCTCCAGGGCGGGCTCCGTCTGCACGCGGAGCACTGCGCCCGCGGCGCTTGCGGTCGCTGTCCGCTTTCGAGCTAGCTGGCCCACCAGGTTGCCCACGAGCGCTCACGCAGGCGGGGGTACAGGGGCACCCCCGCCTGCGCCCCGCGACTGTCAGGGCGGTTCGAGCCAAGAGCCAAGAGCCAACAGCTCGCGCGACCTCAGGCGGTCTGGCCGAGCGCCCTGAGTAGGCGATCGAGGTTGCCCGGATCCGGTTCGAGCGCGCCCACGGGGAAGGCGTGGACGACCTCCACGACGGCGTCGTTATAGGGCGTGGGGACCTCCACCTCGCGCCCGCGCTCGGCGACGTAGCCGTTGAGGAAGTCGATCTCGGTGCGGCGCTTGCGGATCACGTCTTGGAGGAAGGAGGGACGGCCCTCACCGAGCGCCCCCGCACCGGCGATCAATTGCTCGTCCAGCTCGCTCACGTTGCGGCCCGCAGCGGCGTCGACGAATTGGTCCGCGGGGATTCCCCAGACCGCGTCGATCTCGTGGCCGTGAGCGCGGCCGACCGCGATCGCTTCCGCCGCGATCCGTACACAGATCGCGCGCGTATCGTCCCGGCGGCGCACTTCCGCGGAGCCGTACCCGGTGAGTCCTGCGATGGGATTGGCCATGCAGTTCACGGCGAGCTTGGCCCAGCGTTCGCCCCAGAGATTGGAGGTCACCCGGCTGCCTTCGACCTGACCGAGCAGATCCACGATCTCCTGTGCGCGATCGGTGACGCTCCCGTCGAGCTCGCCGACGGTGAAGCCGAGGTCGCGTGTATCCGTGCGCAACGCGTGCGCGGGTTCGTAGAGCCCCGCGCCGATTGTGATCACGCAGCCGAGCGTGCGTTCACGGCCCATGATCGTCGCGATCCGCTCGTCGTTGATCCCGTTCTGGAAGTCGACGACGGCCCCGTCAGGATGGAGGTAGGGGGCGATCAGGTGGGTCGCCCAGTCCGTGTCGTAGGACTTGACCGCGACGAAGGCGAGGTCGAAGGGCTCCGAGAGCGACTGCAGCTCGCTGATCTGCAGCGCCTTGACGGGAACCGTGACATCGCCTCGTCCCTCGATCGAGAGGCGCAGGCCTTGGCGCTTCATCGCCTCGACGTGCTCGGCCCACTGGTCCACGAGCGTGACGTCGACGCCCGCCTCCGTCAGCAGGCCGCCTACGACGCAGCCGACGGCACCCGCCCCAATGATTCCAATGCGCGGTGTCATAGGACTCCTCCCGAAGCGAGAGTCTAGGCGCTGGGCGACGCGACCGCGCCCAGCGAGCTTTCTAGCGAGCGCGGAGCCGCAGTGGCCGTTGGCCGCGCAGGCGCAGCAGTCGAGCGCGGGTGGGGCCGGTGGGGTGGGGCCCGAGCGCTAGCGAGCT
>CAUYXJ010000043.1:0-24754 GCA_963577065.1 Dehalococcoidia bacterium
TGAGCACCACGGGGTCCGCTCGAATCGCCAGCCAGCCGACCTTCCACCAGGGGCCGTCGCCACCGCCACCGACCTCCGATTCCGCGGCCGCCTGCACGCGACCGATCATGACCACTTGAATCGCTGCGACGAGAAAGAGGACGGTGGCGATGCCGAACAGCACGTCGGCGCTTTCGAAGACCCGCAGGACTACCGGCGTGAGCACGGCGAAGCCCACTATCTGGGCGACGCCGCCGACGGCGTGGCCGATCGCGTTCGCGCGCGCCAGCTCTGATCGCTTCACAATCGCGGGGAGGATCGCGCCCTCGGCCGAGGACGCGAACTGCGTGAAGATCGCCAGCAGGACGGCGACGACGTAGAGCGAAGCGGTGCTCGCCGAGCCGAGGATGAAACCGATACAGACGGCGGCGCGGGCGAAGTTCGCGAGGAAGACCAGCAGCCGCTTGGGCACGGCATCGGCGGCGACACCCGCCACGATGCCCGCGCCCGTGGCCGGGACCACGAGCGCGAGAATCAGGAGGCTGCTGAAGAAAGCCTTGCCGGTCTCGTCCAGCACGAGCAGGACGAGCCCGAAATTGAGCGCGTTCTGGGCCACGCGAGAAGAGAAGCGTGTCAGGCTCAGCCGCCGAAACGGCAGCTGCTGGAGAAGGGCCGTGGGGGAAGGGGATTCGCCGCCCACGCTCGGCGTGGCGGTCACGTGAGGGCGGGGCCCGAGGAGAGGCGCACCTTCGCGCGGGACTCGAAGCGGCGGCGCTCCAGCATCACCCGGCGCCCGCACGCGAGGCAGGCGACGCCGATGTCCGCGCCGATCCGGTAGACCCGCCACTCCCAGCTTCCGCAGGGATGTCGGCGGCGCATGCGCCAAACATCCCCGACCGAGACCTCCGTGATCACGGAGCGGGGACGGCGGCCGCGTTCAAGGCGTCGCGGAGGGCGCACGCCGCCGCCGCCTGGTCCTGCGCTTCGGCGATGCTGCGAGAGGCGCTGACCACGACGAGCCCAGGTTCACGCCCGGCGGCAGCCATGACCTGCTCAGGGTCGCCGCCTTGGGCCCCGAGACCAGGGACGAGGATCGACGTCCCCGGCGCGAGTTCCCGGATGCGGCGCAGTTCCCCCGGCGCCGTCGCGCCGACCACGAAGCCGACGTTCGCCCCCCACCCTGGGGCAGTGGTCGCAATCCGCTCGTACACGGTCTCCCCGGAAGCGAGCCGCGCGTTCTGGAGGTCGGCGGCGCCAGGGTTCGAGGTCCGGCAGAGGACGTAGACGCCCCGATCCTCGTAGGCGAGAAACGGCTCGAGCGTGTCCCGCCCCAGGAACGGGCTGGCCGTCACCGCATCGAAGCCCCAGACCTCGAACAGCGCGCGCGCGTACGCGGTCGCCGTGTTCCCGATATCGCCGCGCTTAGCGTCGCCGATGACGGGGATGCCTTCCGGGATGGCAGCGAGCGTCGCTTCGAGGGCGCGAAGGCCGGGGATCCCGAACTGTTCGTAGAAGGCGAGGTTGGGCTTGTAGCAGGCGACGTAGGGCGCTGTCGCCTCGATCAAGGCACGATTAGCGGCGGCGACCGCCTCCACGGGAGCGCCCGCGGCGGGATCGAGGCCGACGCAGAGATAGCTGCCGGCTTCGCGGCTGCGGCGCGCAAGCCGTTCGACGTACGACGCCGTCATCGGCTGGCCTCCGTTGCGGGCTGCTTCGCGGCGAAGCCAAGGCGCGGGAGGACCTCGAGGAAGGCAGCGCGGTTCCCTGATACGATGAGGTCGAGTGCGCCCTCTGCGTCGGCAGACGCCTCAATGTCCAGCTCGGCCAGAAGCGCCTGCGCGCGACGCGCGACCGGCTCCCCGCTCCCGACAACGTTGACCGCCGGGAACTCCGCCGTGATCGCCCCGGCCAGGAACTCGTAGTGCGTACAACCGAGGACCACCGTGTCGGCACCCGCGGCGACGGGGCCGGCGAGCGAGGCCCGCACCGCCTCGCGGGCGTGCGCGGTTGCTCCTTCGCCGCGCTCCACGAGCTCCGCGAGTTCGTGCCCCGGAACGCTGTCAATACGCACACCCCGGCCAAACTCGTCGACCACCGCCGCGTAGAGATCGCCATCCAACGTCCCCGGCGTCGCGAGGATCGCGACGTGCTTGCTCTTCGAGGCGAGGGTCGCGGGCTTGACGGCGGGGACCATTCCCACGAACGGCACGGGGAACAGCTCGCGCAGGTCCGCGATAGCGGCGGCGGAGGCGGTGTTGCAGGCAACGATGATGAGCTTCGCATCGGCCTCGAGGAGACGACGGGCAGCGGCGAAAGCCCGCTTGCGCACCTCGCCCGGGTCACGCGGCCCGTAGGGGAAGTGGGCCGTGTCCGCGAAATAGACCACGCGCTCGCGCGGGGCGAGGCGCTGAAATTCGCGGAGGATGCTGAGTCCGCCGACGCCCGAATCGAAGATGCCGACGGGTCGCGGATCCATCACTCCGAGGATACGTCCTCGGCTGTGCTCTCGCCTCTTGGCCCCCCGTGCACGCGCTCCCGGAAGCGTGCATGCTGCGCGCATGGTGCGGCGGGTCGACGTGGCGTTGCTCCCAGCGGAGGCAGCCACGATGGAAGCGGACGCGTTCGTCGTGATCGACGTCCTTCGGGCGACGACGACGATCGCGACGATGTTCGAACAGGGGCTCGATGACCTGCTCGTGCTCGATGACCTCGCTGCGGCGCGCACGCGTGCGGTAGCGGAGCAGCGCCTGCTCTTTGGCGAGGTCGGCGGCCTTCGCCCGGAGGGCTTCGACCACGGAAACTCCCCCGTGGAGGCCGAGGCGCTTCAGCTTCGCGGGCAGCGAGCGGCGCTCTTCACGACGAACGGCACGCGTGCCCTCTGCGGCGTGGCGGGCCGGGGGGTGGTGGCAGCCGCAGCGTTCGCGAACCTCACTGCAGCCGGTCACTGGGCGGCCGCCTTCGCTCAGGTTGTGCTGGTCTGCGCGGGGGAAAGTGGCGGCACACGCTTCGCCCTCGAAGATTTCGCCGCGGCTGCGGGGATGGTCCATCTGCTCAAACGCGAGAGCCCCGGGCTCGTGCTCGGGGATGCGGCCGGAGTGGCGGCGGCGCTCCCCGGCTACGAAGACTTGACCGCCGAGAGCGTGCCTCACGAGAGCGGCCGCATCGCACGACTGCTGGCGGGCGCGGAGCACGGTCGCGCATTGCTAGCGCTCGGGCTCGGGCTCGCAAGCGATACCGCGTTCGCGGCGCGCGAGGATACGTCGGGCGCGGTCCCCGTCGTGGTGGAGCGGGGGGAGGGCTGGGCGCGACTGCGGGACGAACGCTAGCTCGTCGAGGCCTGCCAGCGCCGGCGCAGATCCTCGAGCGCGGCAGGATCTGGGGGCCGCCCCGCGTAGCGGGCATGCTCGAAGGCGGCGGTGATATCGCCCGTGACCTCGCGGTGGAAGGCGTCGCTGAGGACTGGCGCGAACTCCGAGGCGGTCTGCGACTCGGCGCGGGAGACGCCCTCGCGCTCCGCTTGCTCGAGGACATCGAGGTAGAGCCGCACCACGCCTTCGCCGATGGCCGCACGACTACGATCGCGGCGGAAGAGGTTACGGGCGGCGTCGCGCAGGTCATCTCCGAGGCCGCCTAGCCGTTCGGACTCGGCATCGGGACGGTCGTCGCGCCCCCTTCGGCGGCCCAGCCGCGCGAGCAAGACGACGACCAGCAACACGACCCCGAGACCGATGAAGAGCGCCCCGCCAGCCAACACGTAACGGCCGTAGCGGGCGACCACCGAATCGCCCTCTTCCTGGACTGCGCCCTCGCCCTCGGCCGGCGGGAGCGGCCCGGGAAGCTCGAGCTCCTCCTCGTTCCTTTCACCGAAGCTGAAGAGGCTGAAGAACCACTCGACGAAGGTGCTGATTACCCAGATGACCGGGAAGAGCAGGACCCGCAGGACGAACCAAAGCACGCCGTCGAAGATGAGGCGCACGGGCTCGCGGAGGACATCGATCGCGACTTCGAGAACCACTCCGACCACGAGCACGCCAACGACCGCGAAGGCGGCGGTGCCCGCCAGCAGTGCCGTGGTCACCCCACCGGCGCGCACCTCGCCGATGGTGGCGCCGCTCTGAGCGAGCTGCGAATAGGCGAGAGCGCCGAGGGCGACGCCGTAAAAGACCACCCCCCCACGAGCGACGACGGCCGCCTGCTCACTGCCTGAGGCAACCACCAACGCGAGGGTGACCAGGGCAAAGGGGAGCGCAAGGTAGCGCGGCACGACCTCCAGCCAGATCTCGTCGAGGCCGCGTAAGGCGGACCGAGCCCAGACCGCGAGGAGAAGCACCCCGCTCACGACGATGGGCGGGATCTCCTCCTGGATCGACCCGGTGTCGACCACGAAGTCGGCGACCCAGCGGAAGTCCCAAAGCGCGAGGTCCTGCGCGTATTTCAGGCGAAGCACGCCGTAGAGGACGACCACCCCGACCCCAGCGACGGTCAGGAGCCGCGCGCCGGGATCAGCGACGAAACGGTCGATCACACGGGGAGCAAAATAGGCGGTAAACGCGAACCCAACGAAAACGGGGGCGCTCACGATCTCGCGGTTCGACTCATTCAGGATCACGCTGAGGAGTTCGCCGAACACATAGACGGCCAGGGCCTCGGCCGCGAGAAGGGCGGCCACGGCGAGGGCCTTGATCACGCGATCACCCCGCTCCCCTCGAACCTGCGTCCCACGACCTGTACCGGGAGACCGGCGAGCCGGTCGAGATCCACACGGTCGGAGGTGACCAGAACCGCTACCTGATGTCCGTCATCCTTGAGGCGCTGCATTGCTCCGGCGAGCTCATCGGGGATGAGGGAGGCCGCGAGGACCAGCGTGGAGCCGATCGGGATGCGGCTCGTCTCCCGGCGCAGATGGCCGGCGAGATCGCCCATCGTCAACGGCTGGACCACGGCGAGCGTCTCCAGGATGCGCGGCAGCTGCGTGTTCGCGCGCGAGGGGGCGAGGCGGATGGGCCGGTCCGAATTCGGCAGAGAGCCGTTCGCCAGCAGGCCGACGGCAAGGCGCCGCCCAGCACCCCAGACCGCCAGTGAGGCCGCGATCGAGATCGTTCGCTCAAGATCGTCCTTGAGGTACCCCTCCCAGGAGTGCTCGAGCGTGTCGATGTTGACGAGCACGTAGAGCTGCTGCACCGCCGACGGCTCGTAGACGCGAGATTGAAGGCCACCGCGGCGGGCGGTGGCCTTCCAATCAATCCGGCGTAGCGGATCGCCCGGTGCGTAGTCGCGCATGCCAGCGATCCGGAGCGGGTCCTCGAAGACGGGGTTGCGCCCTTTCGCATCGCCAAAGGGGCGGTCCGCAGGGAAGCCGAGGTCATCCAGCGCGAAGACGCGGGGATAGGCGATCAGGTTCGTCCAGCCGCCGTCCTCCCAGTGGCTGGGGAAGAGGCCCAGCAGGTCGGCCGACTGGATCTGGGTTGGACCGATCTGGAACCGCCCACGTTCACTCGCGATCAGGCGCGCGCGCCACCGGCGACGTTCGTACCAGCCGAGCGCCCCGCGCCGAACGAGCCAGCTGAGACCCGGGGCGGAAGCGCTCGCCGCGGTCTCGTTCTCGATCTCGATGTCATCGGAGACGGCCACACGCAGATCGAACCAGGGGAGCGGGAGCGGCTTGCGGTTGTCGAGTTCGATTTCCAGGTCGACCGGCTCGTCCTGGAAGACCCGCGACTCGCTCAGCCGCCGTCGCACGCTGACGCCGTCGAACAGGTGCCGCGACCACCAGCGGCTGACGACGCCCACGATCAGGATGACGACGCCAATGCCCGTGATCATGGGCTGACTCGTACCGAACCCCACCAGAATGAGGAGGGGCCCGACGAGCATCCAGAGCTCGCGGAAAGGCACGGGCTAGCGGATGCCCGGCGACAACATCAACGTGGCCGCCAAGCGGAATCGCCACCAGCCTGGCTCTCCGCGGGTGGAGCAGCGGACTCAGAAGCTCCAGGGCCCGCCGCGGCGGTGGTGGCGGTCGCCACGTCGCCCTCGACCGGGACAGGAACGCGTTCGAGGATCTCCGCGACCAGGTCCTCCACGTCGCGGCCGCGGAGGCGGGTCTGGGTGGAGAGGATGAGGCGGTGGGGCAACACGTGCGGCGCCATCGCCTTCACGTCATCGGGGAGGACGTAGTCGCGCCCGGAGAGAGCGGCGAACGCGCGCGCGGCACGGAAGAGGGCGAGGCTGGCGCGCGGACTGGCGCCGAGCTCGAACGCCGATTCGTTACGCGTCTCCCGGACGATGCGCACGGCATAGCGCCGCACCGCCGGCTCCACGTGCAGGCGGCGCAGCGCTGTCGCCATCTCCACCAGGCGCTCCGCCGAGACGACGGGCACGAGATCCTCGAGCGGGTTGGAGTGCTCCAGCCGCTCGAGGATCTTGTCCTCGTCGTCCTCGTCGGGGTAGCCGAGCTTGAGCCGAAGCATGAAGCGGTCGAGCTGCGCCTCGGGCAAGGGGAACGTGCCCTCGAGCTCGATGGGGTTCTGCGTGGCGATCACGAGGAAGGGGCGGGGCAGGATCGTGGTTTCGCCCTCGACCGTGAGCTGGCGCTCCTCCATCGCCTCGAGCAGCGCCGCCTGCGTACGCGGCGTCGCCCGGTTGATCTCGTCGGAGAGAACGATCTGAGCGATTAGCGGCCCTTCGCGAAAGGCGAACTCCTGGGCCTTCTGATCGAAATAGTGGATACCCGTGATGTCCGAAGGCATCAGGTCGGGAGTGAACTGGATCCGCCGGAACGAGCAGCCGAGCGAAGCTGCGAGCGCCTTCGCAAGCGTGGTCTTGCCGATACCGGGTACGTCTTCGAGGAGGATGTGGCCCTCGCAGAGAAGCGCAACCAACGCCAGGCGGACCACATCAGCCTTCCCGACGATCACACGCTCGACGCTCGCCTGGAGGTCATCGGCAACGCCGCGGATCGTTTCCACGTCCTCCGGCGTGAGACGGCTGGGGGCGACGTCGGTCATAGGGGCGCTCCTCCCGGAGCGCCGATCGTAGGGGGTTGGGGGGGCACTAGCGAATCGCGAACCCGCACAAGCGCCGCCCATCCGGACCGCGAGCGGCGCCCGCGCCCGTGGCAGACTACGCGGCGATGAACGAGGTGCGTTCGATCGCGCTCGGCGACAACACCGTGCACCTGGTGCAGCGGGGCGGTGAACGCCTCCTCGTCGATACGGGCCCCGACTATGCCGGGGCTTGGGAAGCGCTCGGCGAAGGGCTGGCGGGGCGCACCCCGGATGTGGTCGTCGCGACGCACGGGCACCACGACCACGCGGGACTGGGGCAGCGCTGGCAGGAGGCGGGCGTGCCTGTCCTCATCGGCGAGGCGGACGCACCGCTGAGCGCTCGGCCGCTGATGGAGTCGTCCGCCGAGACCGGCGCGCTGCTCGCCTGGGCGGTGGGCACCGGCGCCCCCCCGGAGACGCTCGTAGAGGTCCGCGATCGACTCGAGGCGCGCCGCCATGCGGCGCGCCTTGCGGCCGAGTCTGAGGCCTATCCCGGGGGCAGCGACCGCTGGCCAACGGGGCTGCGCTACCCGCCGTTCGAAGCGAGCGAATTCGTCGAGGGGGACGCGCGGGTGGCCGGGGTGGAAGTCCTGGCCGCGCCCGGACACACGCCCGGGAACCTGGTGCTGGCGGTGCCGGACGAAGGCTGGCTCTTCTCGGGCGACCAACTGCTCCCGCGCATCGATCCGCTGCCCGCCATCCAGTTCGTGGCCGAGGGCGATGGCCTCGCCCGCTTCCCCAGCCTGCCCCGCTTCGTGTCGTCAATGGGGCGGCTCGCCGGGCGTCGGTACGAGCGCTGCTTCCCCGGCCACGGCGAGCCCTTCGATGACGTCCAAGGGGCGTTTGCGGCCGTGCTCGCGCGCTTAGAGCGCCGCTCCGAGCGCACCCTGGAGGCCCTGCGCGCGCAGGGCCCCGCGAGAGTCTACGAGCTCTGCCAGCGGCTCTACCCACGCGCGACCGAGCGACGCTTCTGGCAGACGGCCTCGAGCGTCCAGGGCCAGCTGGACCTGCTCGAAGAACGCGGCCAAGCCGTCCCGCGGGAAGGACTCTGGGAGGCGCGGTAGGTCGCCCCTGGGACGCTGCGAGGGCACCTACAATCCACCGATGGGACGCGCTTTGGCGCTGGCCGCCATCCTCAGCGGACTGATCGCAGCAGGGTGCGGCGACAGCAGCGGCGAGCCCGCGACGACGACGCCCGCGCGAGAAACGATCGCCGCCGCGACAGCCACCGCCACGCCCCCGCCTGTTGTGACAGCCTCACCGACATCGACGCGCACACGGGAGCCGAGGCCCTCGCCGACGCCACTCCTCGAGGAGCGGCTGGGCGTGGAGATTCGCGAGCTGACGCTGCTGCAACCAGCGCCCCTGCCGGACCGATGGCAGCTCATTGCGTTCCACGGGCCGTGCTTCGGCTGTGGCTTCGGTCCGGGCGACTCGCGGCTGTGGGAGCGAGGCGAGCACGGCGAGGCGGTGGGACGGCCGCTCCTCGAAACGCTGACGAAGGGCAACCACCAGTCGGTCGCGAGCCTCGCTATCGGTGGGGGCGCGCAAGAACTCGCGGCGGTGATTTGCACCGTCGGCTACTGCGGCGGCGAAGGCGATCCGAGCCCCGGTTCTGAGGCCGCGCTCTACGGCTCCCACGACGGAGGCGCCTCGTGGCAGCTCGTCGGCGAGGTCGCCCCCGAGACGACACTGATCGGGTTCTCAGACGGCGAACTGCTGCTGCAAAACTGGGTAGTGGACGGCGCGGGCCACTACGTCTTCTCCTTCCGCACCCTGAACGCTCCCCTCCTGCCGCCCCGCGGCGAGGCAGCCGACTGGGTCTACCTTTTCCCGGACGCCAACCCCATCTGGCTGCGATACGAGCGGGAAACACAGCTGAGGGTCCATTTCGACGACGGCGGCACGATCGGGCGGCCGGCTGGCTCCGAAGGCCTCCTCCTCGGTGTTGGGAGCGACGGCAGCCTGCTCTGGCGGCTCCACGATCTGCGCGACAGCCCCGACGCCCTCCTCTACCCGACGATGCCCAGCGGCGGGCCACACACAACGACAGAGCGGCGCTACGCACACGTGCCTGCCCTCGCAGAGGCGGGCGTGCTTCGCGTTGGGCTCGTTGACCCTGGCTCGGTGAACATCGGTCGGCGCGATAGCGAGGGCGTGCCAGCGGCGGTCGACGCGACCTACCTGAACACGTTCCGCGATGCCCGCTACATGTTCGACATGTGCGCGCAATACTCGCTCGGTCCCTCGATCGCGATCTTCGAGCCAGGTTTCTTACGCGTGACGCTGGCTTACCACGAAGCTGGCGCCCTCCCACGGGGGGCGATGGTAAAGCTCTACTTTGGCGGCGAACGTTCGCTCTTCGGCCTGCCACCGACGCCCGCCAGCCTCAACGCATACCTCGAAATGCTGGAGGGAAGCGGGCTGCCCTGGTCGGTTGCGGTGCTCGGCGGCGACATCGTGGGGTGCGGGCTGGCCAAGCTCGCGATCGAGCGGGGCGGACACGTGCGTGTGGGCCTTGAGGACTATGGGGCGGCGGCGGGCGAGCCGACAAACGGGGAGCTACTTGGGGGGCTGCTGGCGGTCATCGCCGGGGCGGGGAAGCGACCGGCGACGCCCGACGCGGCCGCTGTGATCTTGGACCTTCCAGCGGCCAGCACATGATCGACGGAATCGATGGTGTCACCAGTGGCGCGGATCGAAGCGGGTCGAAGCTGCCCGGAATCGTGTCTCTGAGCCCCTGAGAGTCCACTGTGCCGCCGCTAGGCGGGGAAGCCCCCATTTGTGGCTGTGGCGACGAGAACGAGCGTTCTAGCAGCCGCTGAGGGCTCGCCGGGTTCTGTCGCGTGTGCAAGACCCCACCTCCAAGCCCAGTGTGAGCCCTGAGCCGGGTGTGCTACGGGGTACCTAGTAGTCGCCGGAGCCGTGAACGACCAGCCGCGTGCCGCTGACGTAGCTGGCGCCATCACTCACCAGGTAGCGCACCGCGTTGGCTACGTCTTCTGGCTGACAGACACGCCCGTAGGGCATGCCCGAGGCCACGTCGCTGAAGCTCTCGACGCCCGTTGAGCGGAGCGCCTCCAGCCCCATATCGGTCTCGACGAAGCCCGGCGTCACGATGTTCACCCGCACGCCGTGGTCTCGCTCTTCGTTGGCCAGCGTGTAGGCGAGGACGTCGAGCGCGGCCTTACTCATCGCATACGAGGCGTACCCGGCCCGGTGGGCGTCCACAATCAGGCTCGACACCATGATGATGTCGCCGCGCGGCTGCTCGCGCAGGGATGGAAGAGCCAGCTGCGCGAGGTGCCACGGCCCGAAGGCGTTTACCCCCATGAGCTGCTCTACCTCAGCGAAGCTGGCGTCCGCGACATCGCGGACGGCACTGACGAAGCCGCCGCCGTTGTTGATGAGGATGCCGATGGACCCGAAGTCGCGCAGCACGGCATCCACCAGCGCCTCGCACTCAGCGCGCGAGCCGACGGATGCGCGGTAGGACTTCGCCTCGCGCCCGAGCCCCTTGATGGCGTGCACGGTCTCCTCAGCCGTCTCAGCGTTCCGGTGGTAGTTCACCGCGACATCGGCGCCGTCCTCGGCCAGAGCCAGCGAGATGGCGTGACCGATACCACGGCCTCCGCCGGTTACCAGGGCTACCCGTCCTTCAAGCGACATGGTCCTGTCCTCCTCGGCAAAGACGGACTATAGCGCCGCACCACGACGGAGACCGACCGGACACTCCTGCGGTCGTGCACGCCGACGGCTTCGGCGACCTCGGCATCTGTTGCGCCCATCGCCACCCGGAGCGGGTGCTCCGCAGTCGCCCCTTGGTGATCCTGGGATCACGTCGGTACCTGACCAGCTTTCACCCGAAGGCTTCCGGAGTTCTCTGGTCGGGAGGGAAGGCTGCTGCCGCAGCCGCAAATCGCTCGGAGGGCCGTCGAGGTCTTCGGCGCTGAGGCCGCGTCAATCCAATTCGAAGCTGCTGCCCACGCACAATCGCTCGCGAAGCTGATCGTCAGACAACACGAAGAGACGCAGGAGCCCGACCTACGGTCCCAGGTGCTAGACGCAATAGATGAGATGGCCCGCGCCGGATTCCTCGGAATGGCCGAGGAGCTGACCTCGCTCGATCGCTCTACAGCATCGAGGACGGCCGGTACCTGACCAGCTTTCACCCGAAGGCTTCCGGAGTTCTCTGGTCGGGAGGGAAGGCTGCTGCCGCTTGAGAGGGGATCGTTGATCGGCGGATTCGGTGCTCTCGAAGCAACGGCGCGAGCCCTAGACGTCGCGTTCTCGGACCAGCATCAATGACCGCTAGGCAGCCTTCGGCCGCGATGGTCAGGCCGATTCTCGGACCAAGGCTCCACGTGATCTCTGCCCCACTGGTGTCAGTGCGCTGAAGGCCGCGCCGGGGCCTTCGACCCAAGACAAGCTCCCCGCTCTGTCCTCCGCAGCGCAGCTCGGCGGCTCCACTTTAGTCGGCGTATGGTTAGTTCAATCGCCGTGAAGTACCGCGGGACCAGCCGTGTCGATAGCAGCAGCCTCTTGGCGCTCGTTACGCTCGGACCATGACTACCCGCTGGGCTACGGCTGCCCCAAGGGGCTAGAGCGGAACTTAAGAATCGGCTCCTGCCGGGAATCCGCTCTCCGGGACTCAAGTACCCCGTCATCCTTCAGCCGGAAGGTACCCCCTTCTTTTTCTGGGTTGAAGTGGCGCAAACACCTGGAGCCCTCGATAAACAAGCTGCTGTGTGGTTATCCGCTGTCCCTGGTGCCAAGCGGAAGAGCTCCCGCTCGAGCCGCTCGGGCCAATGCGCGGAGTTCCTCCAGGCTCAGCTGGGCCGACAGCTCGCGGGCATCGACGAAGAGTTGGCTACGCGCGTCAACGAGCGTGGCGCCATCCCGGGGAAAGAAGCCGAGATGCTTGCCTAAGAGCTCCCAGGCCCGGACTCGTACCGATGCCTCGGGAGCGGTCGTCGCCTCCTTGAGCAGCCCATCGCGCACATCCTCGGCAGTGAGTTGAGCCTGCTCAGCTAATGCGGCCTGGCGCTCCTCAATCGCCTCGCGGACCTCGGGGTTGGCCATCAGCTCGACGCCACGCACGCGGGCACCCGCAGCCGAGTAGCCGGCCCGCCGGGCGGCAGCCGAGGCGTTTGAGTCGATCTGATACTCCCGGACGAAGGCTTCCTGAGGTGGTCTAAGGGCCATGTCGTAATGATACGTGGTATCGATGGCCGCGTGCCTCCGTTACGCCGTGTTACGACCCCGCGGAAACGCAGGCCGATCCCTGGCCGGGGCGTGTATTGCCCTGACTGTCAGCGGTCGGGAGCGCGAAAGCGCGAATCCTATCGGCGTCGGCGCAGTGAGAAGAAGCTTGCGCAGGAGGAAGGAGTTGCCTGAACGAACGCGACGGCGCGGCCATCACGAGGGATCCATTGGACAGCGCGCAGACGGTCGTTGGCAGGGCCGGATCTCTCTTGCCGATGGCCGACGCAAGTACGTCTACGCGTCCACGAAGAAGGAGGTCGTCGAGAAGATGGACGCCGCGAAGCGCCAGCTCGCCGACGGCCTCGACTCCCTCAACGAGCGCCAGACCGTCGAGCAGTTTCTAGGCCACTGGCTCGTGGATGCCGCGAAGCCCTCGCTCCAGCCACGGACGTGGGCGGCATACGAGAGCATCGTCCGTGTTCGTGTGAACCCTCGTGTCGGGCACCTGAAGCTCAACCGGCTCACGCCTCAGCATCTGCAGACGCTGTACTCGGATCTGCTGGGCACCGGACTCACGTTGCGGAGCGTGCAGTTCACACATGCCGTGCTGCATCGTGCGTTGAAGCAGGCACTCCAGTGGGGGCTCATCGCACGGAACCCGGCTGACGCGGTGACACCACCACGACCTAGGCGAAAGGAGTTCCACGCGCTCACCCACGAAGAGGTGGACACGCTACTTGGGGCCGTCGAGGGGACAGAGCGCTACGCGCTGTACGTGCTCGCAGTCACGACGGGCATCCGCCAGGGGGAGCTGCTCGCCCTGAAGTGGGGAGACCTCGACCTTGAATCCGGGAAGCTTTCAGTCCAACGCCGCCTCGAACGGCGCAGCCTGAAGGAGGGCCACGTCTTCGCCGATGCCAAGAAGGGCAGGAGTCGTCGCAGCGTCGCGTTGTCCGGGCTTGCCATCGATGCCCTTCACAGCAGCCGAACACGTCAAGCCGAGACTCGGCTTCGAGTGGGGGCGGCATGGACGGACCTCGACCTCGTGTTCACGAACGAGCTGGGCGATCCGCTCGCGCCACGGAGCGCGACCCGGAACCTTCACGCGGACCTCGAATCCGCAGGGCTACCGAAGGTTCGCTTCCACGACCTCCGGCACACAGCAGCCACCCTGCTCCTCGGGGACGGCACTCATCCGAAGGTCGTGCAGGAGATGATGGGGCATGCGACGATCGCTGTGACCATGGATGTGTACAGCCATGTGCTCCCGCACATGCAACAGGCTGCGGCCAGTACGTTCGACCGCCTGCTGAAGCCAGCGAGATCTAGCTAACGAACGGTTGTTTTGGTGTCAGTTTTGGTGTCAAACAACGATACGACCTGGGCCATCCGGCCCGTAAGCCCAGTGTTCATAGGCTTGCCGGGGTGGCGGAACTGGCAGACGCAGCGGACTTAAAATCCGTGGCCGCAAGGCGTGAGGGTTCGAGTCCCTCCCCCGGTACCACCCCAACTCTCCAAGCGTGCGCCAAGCGAACGCTGAGACGGCCGCCTTGCCTTCGAGTCGACCAATTGATTATGGCGGCGAACCTCCGCGGCGGCCCTGATTCGAGGCATCGCGACGCGCTGGGGGTTGCAGGGCGCGCTAGGGTGGTCGCGAACGAAGAGCAGCAACACCAGGGAGGCGCGCGAATGCCAGCACTCGAGGGAATGCGGATCCTCGACATGACGCAGTACGAGGCGGGAACGTCCTGCACGCAGGCGCTCGCCTGGCTCGGGGCGGACGTGGTCAAGATCGAACGGCCGGGCGTGGGCGACCCCGGCCGCGGCGTGGGACGCGGCACCGATAATTCGCCCTACTTCGTCAACTGGAACAGCAACAAGCGCAGCCTCACGCTGGACCTGCAGCAGGCCGCGGGGCGGGACCTGCTCCTCCGACTCGTCCCTCAGTACGACGTGTTCGTGGAGAACTACGGGCCCGGCGTGATCGAGAAGCTCGACCTCGGGTACGACGTGATGCGCGCAGCGAACCCGGCGATCATCTACGCGCGGCTCAAGGGATTCGGCACGAGCGGGCCGTACTCCTCGTACAAGTGTTTCGACATGGTGGCGCAAGCGAGTGGGGGCGCCTTCTCGGTCACGGGCCTGCCCGACGGCCCCCCCACCCGCCCGGGCGTGACCGTCGGCGACTCCGGCACGGGCGTGCAGCTCGCCCTCGCAATCACGGCCGCGTACGTCCAGCGTCTGCAGACGGGCGAGGGGCAGGCGATCGAGATCTCGATGCAGGAGGCGATGACCTACTGGATGCGGACCGCGATCTCGAGCGGCGCCGACTGGGGGCGGAAAGCAGCGCCACGCAACGGCAACGGCCCGGCGGCCACCTCCAATCTGTACCCCTGCGCGGGGGGCGGGCCGAACGACCACGTCTTCGTGATGATCGTGACGCCGCGGATGTGGGACACCTTTTGTACCGCCACCGGGCAGGAGGAGCTGGGCGACGACCCCCGCTTCGTCGACCCCGCCGCTCGCCTCGAGAACAGCGAGGCCCTCAAGGAGACGATCGCGGCCTGGACCCGCCAGCATCCGAAGTCCGAGGCCATGCGCATCCTTGGCGAGGCCGGCGTTCCCTGCGGGGCCGTGCTCGATACGCAGGACCTCTACGAGGACCCCCACCTCCTCGCCCGCGACTTCGTGAAGACGGTTGAGCACGACGCGCTCGGCGAGGTGCGGCTGCTGGGCTGGCCGCCGCGCATGTCCGCGAGCGAGGTCCCGTTGAAGGCGTCGCCCCTCCTCGGTCAGCACACCCACGACGTCCTCGCGCAGGACCTCGGGCTGGGCGAGGGGGAGCTAGCGGCGTTGGCCGAGACCGGGGTAATCGGCTAGCGCGCTCACGGCGCCCATTCGAGGAAGTTGGCGTTCGCCCAGCCGGCGGTGCCGCCCGGCAGCTCAATGTGGATCCAGGTCTCCCCCTCCGGGTGCCGGAAGAGGGCCGTCGGACCGGGATTATCGCGGCTGGGGAGCGCTGTCTCCGTAACCGCCGCGGTCGTGCCGTTCGGGGCGCAGGCAAGGATCGCTCCGGCGAACGAGGGATCGTCGCGCAGGTTCAGGCACTCGTCCGCCCCGTGGATGCGGAGCCGAGGCTCATCGAACGGGGGGAACTGCACGACCGGCGCGAGGAGGGGTACCGGGGAGGAGAAACCCCTCCCGCCGCCCGCGAAACCGAAGCGGAGGAATTCGCTGGTATTCCCCCAAGGCCGCACGCCGAGCCAGATCGCGTTACGAAACTCCCCAATCTCGACCTCTCTCTGCACGGTCCCCTCACGGTTAGTGACTCGCCACAGGCGCAGGGAGAACAGATCGGGATTGTCGGGCGAAGGAACACCCAGCGGTGCGGATCCGAGCAGTTCGCCCTGCCTGGAGACGAACCAGAGGCCGTCGTTCGTCTCGATCACGAGTGCGGACGAATCAGCGAGCCAGCTCGCTCCGTGGGCAGACAGCCGGCCGGAGAGGTTCGCCCCAAGCACGCGGAAGCGCGGCTGACCGTCGGTTCGAGTGACGGTCAGCATCCGGAGTCCAGGGACGAGACCTGGCCCAGCCCCGGGGTATGAATTCGCAAGAGTCGCGGCATGCGCGATCAACTCGCCGCTTGGTGAAATCGGCGACAGGCCGAATGCAGCGGGAATTTCCAACTCAGCGAGCACGGACCCGTCCCATCCGAACCACGCGCGAGAGCTCTCGCCGTAGACAACGAAGCCGAGGCCGCCCGGAAGCACCTCTGGGACGCCAAAACGGGGAGATGCCTCCGCGACCATGCGCGGAGGCTCGCCTGTTGGGACATCGACGAGGAAGACGGCGGTCGCGGTATCAAGAACCAGCCTCGAACCGTCGGGAGACCAGAGCGCCGTTCGGAGCGAGGTCGTCGACGGGGGCGGATCGATGGGAATCGGGACCAGTGTGCGGACATCGAAGTCGACTACCGCTAGCCAGACGGTATCTGGCTGCCGCGGACCGCGGGCCGCGACCACGCCGAGCGAGCCCTCCGGGCTCGGTCCGACGAGGATCGCAGCGTCCACGGCCCGATACGTGATGCCGCGCGTACGATCGTGAAGAAGCCCCTCATCACCAACAATCCAGCGGTTGTCCCGCGACACGTTGAGGGGTCTATCGGCCTCGTCTGGGTAGCGCCAGCCCTCGACAGCGCCGGTGATTGGGTCGAGGAGGTACACACCGGAGATTGCGTCCACGGTCTCGCCCGGAGCGAAGTCGTGGCGAACGAGCGCGCCGGGCGCATCCTTGAACACGGCGTCGAACGTCATCGGGAGCGGGGTTGGGACCGGGATAGGCGTGGGCATGGGCGTGGAGTCGGGCGGCTCGGCCGTCGGTTCCACCGCCGCCACCGCCGTCGCCGTCGCAGGCACGGTCGCGGGAGCGGCCGCGTTGGACCCGTCGCCGCCACCGCAGGCCGATGCGAGAAGCGAGAGCGTCACCGCCACCGCGAGCAACACGCGCACACGCATCTGCCCACCTTAGGCCCCGGCATCGCGGACTACCCGATTGGTGGCCTCCCCCCGAGGGCGATCGCCTCCGCGAGGCGGGCGGGGCCGATCGTCGCGAAGGGCTCGTCGTTGCGCGCGAGCATGCCGCGTACGCGCTCGGTGGCCGCGAGGGCGCCATCGATCAGCTCTTGCGGATACTGGAGCGAAACCTGGTGCTCGGCGAACTCATCCTCATCGTCGATGTCGACGGACCCGTCGCGCCTACGGATGACATCCAGATCGAGGTCGATCATCTTCACGCGGCCGTCCTCCCAGACCGCCGGCGCGATGATGTCGACGTAGACCTCGGGCTCGCCCGACGCGAACCAGATCGGGGCCCACCAGTCCCGACTGACGAGCTTGACCATCGCCCGCTCGAGCGGCTTCAGCCCCTCGTCCCCCCGCTCGACAGGGGTACCCGCGGGGCCCCAGAGCCAGTGGCCGTACTCGTCCTCGCCGAGCGAAGCGAGGTCGTAGTGCCAGTGCTTCGTATCGGGGTACTTGCGAAAGTTGACGTCGACGCGTTCGCCAGCCATCGGAGGCAGCGTACCCGGCTGGACGCGCAACAAACACAGAGGCCAGGCGTTTCCGCCCGGCCTCCGCAATGCGTAACGAAGAAGCTGCGAAGCGCCGGCCTACGCGCCCTTGAACTCGAAGTCCGGCTCGTGGCCCAGGTAGAGCTTCCCAATCGTTTCATACAGCGGATGCGCCACCCAGCGGTGCGAGGCGCAGCCGTGCGCGTCGCGGAGCTTGCGCTCGAGCGGGTTGTACATGCGCCCCGCGGACGTGCCCGCGGTGTTGTGGATCAGGTCCACCGCCTGGAGACAGGCGTTCGCCGCGAAGGTGCAGGCCAGGCGCGCACGCTTGGTCGTTTCCGCGCTCGGGTGCGGGGCGCCGTCCGCAAGCTCCTCCTCGATATCGGCCATGGCGTCCATCACGAAGGCGCGCGCCGCCTGCACGGTCGCCTCGGCTTCGCCCATGCGGTATTGGGCGATGGGCCGGTCGCGGAGCGTGGAGGCAGACATCAACGGCGTCTTCGTCTGCGCGAGGTCGACGAAGGCATCCATCGCCCCCCGGCCTACGCCCAGCGCCACCGCCGCCTTGTTGTACGAAAGGCGCAGGGGCACGGGCATGCGGAACACAGGGTTGGGGTAGTGGGCGGGAAGCTTCATCAGCTCGACGTCCAGCCACTTCTTCTCGATGACGGCGCCGTCGACCTTGACGTCGTGGCTGCCTGAGCCGCGCAGGCCGGCGACGTCCCAGGTATCGACAATTTCGAACTTGGACCTGTTCACGAAGAACATCTTCGTCTTCGGCATGCCGGTCGCCTCGTCCGTGACGGGCTCGTCGTTCTCGTAGACGGGGCAGCCCATGAAGGCCCACTCGACCTGGTGGCAGCCGCTCTGGAAGGTGGTCTGGCCTGAGATCTTGTAGCTGCCGTCGGGCTGCTCGACGGCCCTACCCGGAACCGTGCCCGGGCCGCCGCCGCCGCACATGATCACGCGCGGGTTGTCGAGGTAGACCTCCTGGGCGAGTTCCTTGGGCATGCCCCCGGCGGCCATGGCGTTGATCTCGGACCCGATCATCACGTTCCAGCCGACCGAGGCGTCGATGGCGGAAATGGCTTCGAGGACCTCGATGGTTTCCCGCGCTGAGGCGTCTTCGCCGTCGAGCTCGGGCGGGAGAGTGAAGCGGAAGAAGCCCTCGTCGATGAGGATATCGACCATGCTCTGGGGGAGGTGGCGCAGCTTCTGGGCTTCGTCGCCGCCCTCGCGGATGACCTGGGTGAGCTTGCCGACACGCTCGAGGGGCGTGCCCTGCAGCGTCGTAGAAGCCGTGGCCACGGTGTGGACCTCCAAGGGTTCTGAGATGGAGTGCTGAGCGGGCAAAGTATAGAGGGAACCGGCGGGGCGGTCAGGCGGGGGCGCGCTCCGGGCTCTTTACGGCGATGCCCGGGGAGGATCGAAGCTCCACGTGGCGGTGAGCTCGGTGTACGCGATGGTCGTGGCCGCCCAATCGGGGCCGGCAAGCTCGGACCAGCCCCGGCGCGGGTGAGCGGAAAGAGCGCCTTCGAGCAGGAACCAGTTCGGCATCGTGAGCACGCCCCCCCGGTCGCAGGAGTCCAGCATCGCTTCTGGGTAGGCGCGGCTGCTCGATGCGCTCGACGCCGCGTCGGGCAGTTGAGGACCCCTGGGGCGGTGCTACGGTGCCCGCATGGCCGGTCGCAGGTGGTTCGGGTTCACGGCGCTCGCCGCTAGCGCTAGCGCTGGCGTTGGCCGCTTGCGGCGGGGGCGGCGATGACCCATCGGGAACGGCGACGGCGGTAGCGGAGCCAACGGCCACGGCCGCAAGCGAAACCGCGGCTTCCAGCCCCTCCCCCACGCCCCTCCCCGCCACCGCCACCGCCACCGCCACCCCCAGCCCCAGCCCCACGCCCCTCATCCCCGGCGGCCGGATCCGCGAACTGACGTGGCGCGAGCCCGTCGAGATCGACGGCTTCGCCGTCATCATCGGCGTCGGTTGCTTCGGCTGTGACGTGCCCCTGGAACGGGTAGTCAGGATCTATCGCAACCCGGCAGGCGAGTTGCGGCAGGACGTGCTCTTCGAGCAGACGCCGTACGGCGGTGGCCCCCGCTACATCAGCGGGGTGGCGATCGCGAGGGGTGGCGCAACGGTCGCCGTGACCGTCTGCGCGTCGGGCTACTGCGGGGGCGTCGCCTACGCCTCGCCCGATGCGACCAGCGAGCTTCACGTCTCTCCGGACGGCGGGATCACCTATTCGCTAGCGGAGCTTGCGGGCGCGAAGGCGGCCCAGGGCTACGGCGCCGAGGGGCTCTTGCTCTGGAACCAGGACTCTCGCGGCGTCTTCACCTACGAATGGCACGCTGCGGGACAGCCGCTCGCAGCACCGAGCAGCGCCGCCCGCTTCCCTACCGTTGCTGCAGATGCGGCGACTGAGTTCTGGGCCACTGCCGAGCGTACCCAAGTGGTCCTGACGGACGGCACCGTCGTGTGGGAAGTGCCAGTGGACGGCGGCGAGATCCAACGGCTCCTCCCGCGCCCCGACGGTGGGGTGCTTCTCATCTTCTGGCGGCTCGGAGACGCAGACTTCGTCACCCGCTCGATGGGCGGGCAGGACATCAACCACGTGCGGATCCGCGGGGGGTTGCTGGTGCCCCGGTCCTGGCACGATCAGGACACGATCACCGCGAACTTCTGGGCCGGCGAGAGCACTCCGGTGCTCTTTCGTCCCGGCTCGGGTTCGATCCGGCCGCTCGAAGGGCCGTTCGCCAGCTTCACGAGCGACGCAGAGCCCGACCTGCTGCTCGGCCGGAATTGGTGGCTGGCCTCAATCCCCGGGCCGTTCGCCCGCGTCGCGTCGGGCGAGGAGTGCCTGAACGTGCGCGCGGCGCCAGCGCTCATCGCGGAGGTGCGGGGCTGCTGGGCGGACGGCGTCCTGTTCCGCACCGAGGGCCGCACCGAATTCCTGGACGGCCGCGAGTGGGTCGAGGTCACGCCGCCCAGCGGCGAGCCGGGTTGGGCGGCGGCCGAGTTCCTCGAGTATTTGCCTGCCCCGGAGGAGCCGCCGAAGTACGGGGTAACGGTCTATCCAGCGGATGTCCAGACTGGCATCCCCGCCGTCGACCGCGTCCTCGACGCGCTCCGCTCCCGAGATTCGCAGCAACTCGCAGACGTCATCGACTACCTCCTCATCGGATGCGTAGCGGAGCAGATGGGGATCGGGTCACGACCCCTCTGCGCGGAGGGCGAGGCGATCGGCACACTGATCCGAGTGTTTCCCGGCTCTCAATGCGAGGGGTTCTATCGCAGCCCGGAAGGCGCGATCAGGCACATCATCGGTCTGGCCGTGAGAGCACCGCGCGTCTACGCGCTGAGCCGGACGGGAAGCAGCAGCGACGACTGGCCCTCAGGCGACTACGCCCTCGCCATGACGCTCTCCTCCGGCTTCGGAGTCACGCTGTTCGTGGGCGACGAGGGCATCATCCGCACGAGCGGGAGCTGTGGTGCCCTGGCTCCGGGCCAGGCCGATGACGCCGAGTACATCCTGCCGCCCCTGGACTGATTGGGCCCACGCCGCCCCGCCCGCGGGAGTAGACTCCCGCCCACTCTCCACGGAGGCCCCCGATGGCTGAAAGCAAGCTCGTGGCGATGCTCTTCGACGCCTGGGACGACCTCGACCGCGCCTATGAAGGCGTCGCCGCCGCCGAGCGGGGGTGACATGCAGGTCCGCGAGTTCTTCCGCGAGTACGACGCGTTTGTCCCGCAAGGTGACGGCGACGCTCGCGCGCTCTTGCGGCTGGACGTGCGCCGGCATGCGATCATCGCGGATAACCTCGACGTGATCGAGGGCAAGCGCGTCCTCGACATCGCCTCCCACGACGGACGCATGTCCTTCGCCGCGCTCGAAGCTGGCGCGGAGCACGTGATCGGAGTCGAGGGGCGCCCCGAGCTCGTCGAGGCCGCGACCCGGCACGTGGCCGGCTACGGCATTGCGCCCGAGCGCTTCGAATTCCGTGTCGGCGACGCCCACGAGGCGCTCGCAGACTTCCAGCCGGGCCAATTCGACACCATTTTCTGCCTCGGCTTCCTCCACCACACACCACATCACGTGCGGCTCCTCCGGGAATTCCGTCGCCTGGGTGCCGAGCATCTCATCCTTGACACCCCCATCACGCTCGACAAGAAGCTGATCGTTGAGTTCACGCTCGAGGACACGTCGGACACGCTCATGGCGATCGGCGACCGGCCCGCGGCGTGGGCGGGGCGCATGAGCCGCCCACTCTTGGAGGCGCTGATCGGCGAGGCGGGCTATGACTTCCGCTACTTCGACTGGCCACGCCTGATGCGGCGGCTCGACCGGCCGTGCCCGGAGATCACCGAGTCCAAGTACGCCGACGGCCGCCGCGTGACCGTGCGCTGCCAGCGCCGGAACGCGGGGGACGCGTTCGTCCTCGCCGATCCTCCGCGGGGCTGGCGCGTCCCCGATTCGAGATTGACTCGCGCAGTCCTGACCCGCGCCCGAAGATTGCGCCGCCTCTTCCGATAAGGCGATCCCCACCGCGGCTGTCGTCGGAAGGCCCCGGTCAGGGCGGTGGCCGCGAGAAGCCCGCTTGGTCGCTGCCGGCCCCATCGTCGCGGTGTGGGTGAGGCTGGCCCCGCGACCGTCTCCATCAGCGCCGTTCGCCCGACGGGCCTCGGGTGGGTTGACCCATCGGTTGGCTTTAGCCCCGGCTCGACCTCGCGATCGATTTCGTTCTGCCACGGCGTGGCCAACTTTCACCCACGCCGCCTCGACCGCGGGATAGACTCCCGCCCTACTCTCCACGGAGGTCCCCGATGGCCGAAAGTAAGCTCGTCGCGATGCTCTTCGATGCTTGGGACGACCTCGACCGCGCCTCTGAAGGCGTCACCGCGGAGGAGGCGACGGCGCAGCCGGAGGGGGGCAGCTCCTTCGGCTGGACGCTGCGTCACCTAGCCGGCGGCCTCGACTTCTGGGTCAATACGCAGCTGCGAGGTGGGTCGCAGCACCCGACCTTCGCCGCCGAGCACGCGAAGTACGAATTCAGCGGCGCCTGCGGGGACTGGGACGCCATCGCCGCCGCCGCGCGCGATGTGCGCCGCGACATCGAATCCTATCTGCGCCCCCTCTCTGAGGACGACCTCGCCACGATCGAGGTGCCGGGCCAGGGGCCGTACCCGGCGGTGTCGCTGCGCTACATGGTCTCGCGCTCGATCGCCCACACGTACTTCCACATCGGCGAAGTGGCGACGAAACGCGGCCTAACCGGCGACTTCCCCGGCCCCCTCCCGAACGTCATTGAGTAGCACGGACATGATTACCTGGACCGTAGGGCTGACCGCACGATCGGGCCGTGAGAACAGCTTCGTAGCGCTCGCGAACGAGCTCACGGAGACCTCGAATCGGCTCGACGCGGGCTGCGTCGTTTACATCTGCCTGCAGAACCTCGAGGACGCGCGCGACTTCCTCTGGTACGAGCAGTGGGCGACGATGCCCCTGCTCGAGAAGCACGTCGCGCGCATCAGCCCGATGCTCCGCGGCAGCAGCGATGGGCCCGAGGGTTCCGAGGCCTCACGACTCGATGCGGCGATCGAGCGCCGTGAACAGCTCGGCTACGACGTCCTTCAGGACGCGGAGCCGGCACCCCGCGACTGGGCCGCGGCGGGAATCACGAGTTGGGTCGAAGTACGAACCAAGCCAGGTCGCGAGCAGGGTTTCAGGCGGATTGCGGCTGAGCTGAGCCGCAGCGGCCAGGCCAGCGAAGGATGCATCTCGCACATCGCCCACCAACGCGAGGACGACCCCCCGCCTCTTCAGCTGGCTCGAGCAGTGGCGGAACGAGGACGCGCTGGCCACGCGCATGGCAGCGCTGACGGCGGGCTACGGCCCGCCGCGCGGCAGCGAGGGTCTCGACGCTCTCCCCGCCGCCATCGCCGACGAACTCGAGTCGATCGCCGTGATGCGCTGCCGGGTGGTCGCGGCGTGATCGCGCCGCGGCGTCCCGCCCGCCGCGTCCTGCCGGCCGCGCTGCGGCTGCGGATTGCGCTCCAGTCGCCGAGCCTGGGGCGACCGAACTGGTCATCGATCCGAAGCTGGCACCGGGCTACGGCGGCGTGCGCATTTGGACGACGCGCGTAATTTCACCGTTCACTGACCGAAGGAAGAATGGCGCCGCGAGGATCCCGGCGAGAGCCAGCACGTACCCACGCCCCGTATCCTCGCTCGGGGACCCGCTCCACATGAATCTGTTTGGGCGAGGCTGAAGCTATGAAGGCCAGCGTTCTCTACGAGGTGAACGAACCGCTCGCGATCGTGGAGCTCGAGCAGGAGGCCCCGCAAGCGGGCGAGGTGCTCGTCCGGATCGGCGCGGCCGGGCTCTGCGCGAGCGACCATCACATCATGACGGGCACGGGCGCCCTCCCCTTGCCCGTGGTGCTCGGCCACGAAGGCGCGGGCACGGTCGCGGCGGTGGGCGCGGGCGTCACGAACGTGGCCCCCGGCGATCGCTGCACGCTTTCGTTCATCTCGAACTGCGGGCACTGCCGCACCTGCCGCCGCGGTCACCCCCAACTCTGCGAGACGAACCGCGCGACGGGCGCGCGCCAGTTCGACGGGACGCTTCGCCTCCGCGACGGCGCCGGCGCTGAGGTCCATCAGATGGCGAAGCTCGGGGTCTTCGGCGAGCGCGTCGTCGCGCCAGCGCAGGCCTGTTACCCGATCCCCGACGGTCTTTCGATGGAAGAGGCCGCGCTCGTCGGTTGCTGTGTGACCACCGGTGTCGGCGCGGTCATCAACCAGCCGGCGATTTCCGTGGGCGCGACAGTGGCGGTCTGGGGCTGCGGTGGGGTGGGGCTGAACGTCATCCAAGGTGCGCGAGCGATGAACGCCGCGCGGATTATCGCCGTGGACGTGCGCGCACCGGCCCTGGAATTCGCGAAGGCGTTTGGCGCCACCGACTTCGTCGACGCGAGCGAACGCGATCCCGTGCAGGCGATCAAGGAGCTCACGGGCGGGGTCGACTTCGCCTTCGACGCGATCGGCAATCGTGTCGCCACGCAGCAAGCGTTCGAATCACTCGCGCCTCTGGGCACGGCCGTGATGGTGGGCCTCGCGCCCCTTGGCGAGGAGGCTGCCATCGACATGGTCTCGCTCGTGCGCGGGCAGAAGACGCTCGTTGGCTCGTACTACGGTTCCGCAAGCCCGCACGAGACCTTCGCCAAGGTCATCAGCCTCTGGCAACGGGGGGCGCTCGACATCGCTGGATTGGTCACGCGCCGCTACCCGCTCGACGACATCAACCGTGGCTTCGACGACCTCGCGGCCGGCAACGACGGCCGCGGCGTGATCGTCTTCGACTAGGCCTTACAGCGCTCCGTATCGATAGCAGCTCGGCGTGTGGTCGTTCACCAGGCCCGCGGATTGCATGAAGGCGTAGCAGATCGTCGGGCCGA
>CAUYXJ010000044.1:0-24634 GCA_963577065.1 Dehalococcoidia bacterium
CGCTCAAGCCTATCGCCCGAGCTGTTCGGAAAGAAGGCGGCGCGGCCGGCTGCCGGCGACCGCAGCGAGCCGCCCTGGCTAGAGGTCGAAGGGGAACTCCTGGCGTTGGGCCAGCCCGGAGAGCTCACCCACGGCCTCGTTTGCGTGCGCAATCACCTCGGGCGGGTAGCAATACTTGCGCTTGTGCGCCTCGAACTCCTCGGCATCGAGCAGTTCGATCGTGCCGCTCGCGCGCACGGTGACATCGAGGTCGAGGTCCACGTAACGCAGCTCACCGGCCTCAAGTTTGGGGGGCGTGGTCACGTTGCAGTACCAGAGCGCGGTGTCCTCGCCCGGCTCGGCGAGACGAAACACGTTGTACCAGCGGTCGCGCCAGAAGTGGACGAGGCTGTCGTAACGGGAGCGGAACTCGCCCCGGCTCGTGAAGATGGGACCGCCCGCGGCGTAGTGGGCGGTCAGGAGCGATCCGTCGTCGGAAAGCACGCGCAGCTGTTGGATCCAGTGCGCCTCGCCGTCGTACTTCGTCACCCGCAGAAGGAGGGAATCGCCGGGTGCTGCGATCGCACCGCTCATGCCGCGGATCATACCCCGGCGGCAGATCAGTTTCGGGGCCTGTTACGTGAAGTCGCGCGATCCAACCCCGCACCGGGAGCCTAGTCGTTGGCGAGTACGAGCCCGAGCACCGCCCCCAGGATAATCGCAAGGCCGCCCAGGCCAACCACGAAGGCGAGCTGCAGCGTGCTGAATCGCGCCCGCACGTCGGAGTGCATCGGCGCTTCTTCGGGACCCTGATCGTCGCTCTCGGCCATCGTGCCCTCCCCGCGCCATTCTGCGCACTGGGGCGAGTTTGCGCACGCGGGCGGTAAGCTCCTCGTAGACTCAGGGCGGCCGGCAGACACCAGAGGCCATGGCTACGGCCGCGGACTTGACCGCTTGGCAGCTGTAACTGAAGATACGTTCATCAAATTAGTATTCATCTTTACTTAGGGCAGGAGACCGCTGTGACGACGAACGGAACGACGCCCATTGACCTAGTCATCGACGCGACCGGCGTGGTCAAGACCTACTACACCGGGGAGGTCCAGGTGGAGGCGCTCCGTGGCGTCGACCTGCAAGTGCCCCGCGGCGAGATGGTCGCCGTCATGGGCCCTTCCGGCTGCGGGAAAACGACGCTCCTGAACTGCCTCTCCGGCCTCGACACGTTCGACGCCGGACTCGTCCTCATCAACGGCCAGGACATCTCGCGCATGGCCGATAACCAGAAGACCGAGTTCCGGGCGAAGGGCATGGGCTTCGTCTTCCAGACCTATAACCTCTTGCCGGTCCTCTCATCCGCGGAGAACGTGGAGCTGCCTCTGATCGTCTCGGGCACGAAACCGCGGGTCGCGCGCGTACTCGCGCTCGCCGCGCTCGAACGCGTCGGCCTGCGCGAGTACGCCCGCCACCGCCCCGCGCAGCTGTCAGGCGGTCAGCGCCAACGCGTCACCGCGGCGCGGGCCGTCGTCAACAGCCCCGCGATCGTGTGGGCGGACGAGCCCACGGGGGCACTCGACTCAGGCACGGCGGGGGGAATCATGGACCTCCTGGTCGAGCTGAACGCAAGCGCGGACCAGACGCAGGTGATTGTCACGCACGCCCCCGAGGTCGCGGCTCGCTGCCACCGCACGATCTATATGGCGGACGGGCTCATCGAACGCGAAGAGGCCGTCCGCCCGATGACACCCGTGACCTCCGCGTAGACCGCCATGGAAGAGCTATTTGGCGTCTCGATGAACACGATCGCGGGCGTCGCGATCGCGATCACGCTGGGAATCTTCGTAGTCCTGCTGTACGTCGCCCTCCGCAACCCGGTGATGTTCAAGACGGGCTTGCGGAACATCCCCCGGCGGCGCACGCAGACCGCCCTGATCATCTTCGGCCTGATGCTCGCCACGGTGATCATGACCGCCGCCTTCGGCACTGGCGACACGGTCGCCAGCACCGCCACAGACGACATCTACGAGATCGCGGGCGAGACCGACATCCTCATCGAGTGGGACGTCGAGGGCTTCCCCCGGCCTGAGAACGAGCGGGTGATTCCCCTTACGGACCTTCAGTTCCTGCGCGAGCGCTTCGCCGGCGATCCAGATATTGACGGCTTCCTCGCCGCTATCGCGGAGACGCTGCCGGTCGTGAACCTGGCGACCCAGCTCAACGAAGCCTCGGCCACGATCGTCGCCTATGACACTTCGCAGGCCGCTCCCTTCGGTTCGTTGCGCGACCGCCACGGCGGTGTGGTCCTGCTCAAAGGCAACCAGATCGCGATCAATGAGGACCTCGCCCAGGAGATTGACGGTGAGGTCGGACATACGCTGATCCTGCTGTTCGAGGGCCGGCCGGTGGAGGTCGAGGTCGTCGCGATCTCGCCCAACGGCTTCCTCAGCGGCGCCTTCGAGATAGGCGCGACCGAGTTCCCCGGCGGGGCCGTCGACTTCGACTTCCTCAGTGGGGTTCTGGGCCGCTCCGGCGACGCGGATGTGATCGCGGTGACGAACGTGGGGGGCGTCCGCAGCGGGCTGGAACGCTCGGACGCGGTCGAAGCGAAGCTGATCGAAGCACTCGCGGGGAAGCCCTACGAGGTCAATCCGCTGAAGGCCGACGGGATCGAGTTCGCACAGTTCATCGGAAGCATCTTCACGACGATCTTCGTGGTCTTCGGCCTTTTCTCGATCGCGGCGGGAATCCTGCTCATCTTCCTCATCTTTATCATGCTGGCCGCCGAGCGGAAGCCGGAGATGGGGATGGCGCGCGCGGTGGGGGCGAAACGGCGCCACCTCGTCGAGTCATTCCTGGCCGAGGGCATGGGCTACGACCTGGGCGCGGCCCTGGTCGGCCTGGTCGCGGGCATCGGCGTGGCCTTCGTGATGGTGGCACTCGTGAACTCGATCGCGGAGGAGGGGCTGGGGCTCCATCTACGGGTCAGTTTCACCGCGCGTAGCCTGATCGTTTCGTTCTGCATCGGCGTGATCACGACCTTCATCGTGATCTTCTTCGCCTCCGTACGCGCGAGCCGTCTGAACATCGTCGCGGCCATCCGCGACCTGCCACCGCCCGTCACGGCGAACCCCGAGGCCGCCACCTGGCGCGGCTACGTGCGCGCCACCCTCAACGCGGCCGTCGCCGGCGGCTATGTGATCGTGTTTGCGTTCGCGGCCTTCCGCCTGACGGAGCTCTCGGCCCTGTTCACCATCGGCCTGTTGTTCGCGCTGGTCGGGCCCTGGCTCTACGTCCTTCGCGGCCACAACTTTGGCGCTCCGCGAGACGAGCGAACCGCTGGCCAGGGGATCCCCGTCTGGCCCTTCATCTTCCTCCCGCTGATTCCCTTCTACCTCGTCGCCCTGCTCCTCGTGCGCTTCACGCGGGACCGAAACCCGACTCCCGGGACGTGGCTCGTGGTCCTCGGAGTCCTGGTGCTGCCCTTGGGGCTTGCCCTCGCGGCGATGCAGAGCCGGGACCGCACAATCGCTTGGGGAGCCGGGTTCGCCATGGTGGGCCTCGGACTCTCGGCCCTGTTCTTCGAGTGGACCTTCGCTTCCGACCGGGCCTTCTTCTTCGCGGCGGGCGTCTCGCTCGTGTTCCTCTGGGCAGCGCTCACCCTGCGCTACTTCCAGATCGCCGAGCGGGCTTCCTTCACCGTTGTCGCCAGCCTGCTTCTGGTCTTTTGGTATCTCTTCCCCACCGATGCCTTCAACTTCCTCACCGGTGAGCTCGAAGGGGACATCGAGATGTTCTTCATCAGCGGCATCGTGATGATCACCGCAGGGACCTTCCTCGTCGTCTACAACGCCGACATCATCCTGCCCGCCGTCGCCGCCGTTGGTGAGCGCTTCGGCCGCATCGTGCCTGCAGTCAAGACGGCCGTCGCCTATCCCCTCACCTCCCGCATGCGCACGGGGATGACCGTGATGATGATCGGGCTCATCACCTTCGCCCTGATCATGTTCTCGACGATCAACGAGAACTTCGACCAGATCTTCTTCTCGGACGATGCCAAGGGTGGCTTCGATACGCAGGTGGTTGTGAACAGCAACAACCGCGTCGACGACCTCGTCGCCGCGCTGGACGAGCGGGGCGTGGACACCTCGCGGATCGAGTCGGCGAGCGAACTCCGCGTCGCCTTCGCGTTCGAAACCGAAATCGAAGATCCAGCGGAGCCCGGCGAGTTCAAGACGCTTACCGTGTTCGGCGCCAACGCCACCTTCTTTGAGCGCACGACCCTGGAGTTCAAGCGTCGCGCCGCCGGCTACGAGGACGACGCCGCCATCTGGGCTGCCGTCGCCAGCGATTCCAGCCTCGCCGTGGTGCCAACGTTTGGGAACGACGGCTTCGGCGGTGAGGACCTGCTCGAGCTGGACCTCGCGCTCGAGGAGGGCTTCGAGCCGTTCACGCTGACCTTCCGGGACCCGGGCACCGAAGCGCTCACGACCGTCACCGTGATCGGCCAGATCGACGATCCGAGCCAGGTCTTCTGGCCGGGCATCTTCGTCCAGCGCGCCACGCTGCTCGAAGCCTTCCCGGACTCCGACGCGCAGTTCTTCCTCCTCATGACCACGGGCGTAACCGATCAGGAAGCATTCGCGAAATCGATTGAGGCAGGCCTCGTGCAGGCCTCCGCGGAGTCGCTGGAAAAGCTCCTCGACGACCAGCGCGCCGCCTCGAGCGGCTTCCTCCTGCTGTTCCAGGGATTCATGGGGCTGGGCCTGATCGTGGGAATCGCCGCGCTTGGCGTGATCGCGTTTCGCGCGGTCGTCGAGCGGCGGCAACAGATCGGGATGCTGCGCGCGATCGGCTATCAGCGTTCGATGGTGGCGCTCAGTTTCCTCTTCGAATCTGGTTTCGTCGCCCTCTCGGGCATCATCATGGGGCTGGTGATGGGCGTCTCCTTCGCCTGGGTGCTGTTCACCTCGGGGGGCATCGACGACTCAGCCGAGGGCGCGAGTTTCGTGGTGCCCTGGATCCAGCTCGCGGTCATCTGCGGGATCGCGTTCTCAGCCTCGATGCTGATGACCTACTTCCCCGCGCGGAGCGCCTCGCGCATCGAGGTTGCAGAGGCGCTGCGCTACGAATGAGCACGCCCGAAGAGCGGCCGGAGCTGCGCGGCACGCAGCTCTTCGACCTCACCGGCCGCGTCGCGGCCGTGACGGGAGCGGGGCGGGGCCTGGGCCGCACGATGGCGCTCGCCCTCGCCGCGGCGGGGGCGGACCTCGTGCTCGCGAGCCGCACGCTCTCCGAGCTCGAGAGCTTGGCCGAAGAGATTCGGGGATTGGGGCGCCGGGCGCAGCCGGTCACGACCGACGTCACGTCCCCTTCGTCCTGCGAGGCGCTCGTCGAAGCGGCCGTGGATCGGCTGGGGCGCCTCGACATCTTTGTGAACAACGCCGGCATCAATCTGCGCAAGCCGGTGCTCGATCTGACGATGGAGGAGTTCGAGCGAGTCGTCTCGATCAACCTCACCGGCTACTTCAACGGCGCCCAAGCCGCAGGCCGCAGGCTGGTCGAGCAGGGCTCCGGGAAGGTCATCAATATCTCGAGCATTTTCTCGAGCGTGGCCCTGCCCGGGCAGGCCGCTTACGCCTCCTCGAAGGGCGCCATCGACCAACTCACCAAGGTGCTCGCGCTGGAGTGGGCGCCGCTCGGCGTGCAGGTGAACGCGCTCGCACCGACCTACTTCGAAACCGAGCTCACGCGGCCACTCTACGACGACCCCGAGCGCCGCGCGTTCATCACCGAACGCACCCCGATGGGGCGCTGGGGGCAGCCGCACGAGCTCGCCGGCGCGATCGTATTTCTCGCTAGCGACGCCAGCGACTTCGTCACCGGCCAGACCTTGCTCGTCGACGGCGGCTGGACCGCCTGGTAGCGGGCGTCAGTTAGTCAGCGGGCTCGGCCGGCGACGGTTCCCAGAGCGTGAAGAAGTAGCCATCCGGCCCCATGAGCTGGCAGGTCCGGGCTCCGCCATCGTCGTGCGGTTCCTGGATGCTCACGGCCCCCAGCTCGAGGGCGCGGCGGTAGCGCTCCGCGACCGCTCCCACGCGAAGCCGGATCTCCGCCCCCACGCCCCTCGCCGCACCCTCCTCGCCGAGAGCGTCGAACCAGGGATGACCGCGGTACGACTCATCGGCGTGTAGCAGGATCTCGGCGCCGTCGATAACGAGCGCGGCGAAGCCGGGGTGGCGTTCCCGGGTGGCGGCCCCGAGGACGCCCTCGAGGAACGCGGCGAAGGCATCGAGATCGGTCGCCCAAAGGACGACGCTGAGGGCAGATTGGGGCATCAGGCGGCTCGCCAATAAGTTTCCGTCAACTGTGCATGCACGACATTGTCATAAGCAACCGGTGGGCCTCGTCGAAGCCAAACCGAAGCCGCTAAACCGCTCGGACCGGCTGGAATCTCGGCACCGGCGCATCCCCCTCCCGTTCCCACACGACCTCCACCGGCAGCCCCACGGTTATGTCCGCATTATCGACGCCGATCAGATTCGCGGGCAGCCGTGGCCCCTCGTCGAGCTCGATGACCGCAATGTTGTACGGCAGATCGGGCTCCCAGGCAGGGTGGTAGCGCTGGTGCATGACGGCGAACGTGTAGACCGTTCCGCGGCCGCTCGCTTCCTCCCATTCGTACCCCCCGCCAAGGCAGCTCGGGCAGTTCGGGGCGATGGGCAGGCGCAGCTCCGCGCAGCTGCTGCAGCGGGCGAGAAGCAGGCGTCCCTCCGCGCCCGCGGCGAAGAACGGTTCGGTGAGCTCGTCGGCTGCAGAGACGGGTTTCGTCGGGGCCTCGTCGTTCATCGCAGTCAGCTCGCGTGCGGGCTCAGGACCAGGGCGGCGTGGTAGTTGAGCGCCCCGCCGTTGCCCGTCGAGAGGATGACATCGTTCTCTTCGACCTGGCGGTCCCCGCCCTGGCTGCGGCCCTGGATGATCGCCTCACTGAGCGGCGTCATGCCCCACATGTAGTAGGACGAGAGCTGCCCACCGCCGGTGTTCGTCGGAAGCGAGCCGCCTGGGCCCAGCTTGCCGTCCTCCACGAAGGCGCCGCCCTCGCCCTTCTTGCAGAAGCCGTAGTCCTCGAGCGTCACGAGGACGGTATAGGTGTAGCAGTCATAGAGCTCGCAGACGTCGACGTCTTCGGGGCCGACGCCGGCCATGCCGAACGCCGTCTTCGCGGCGAACCGCGCGCCCGTCTCCGTCTCGGGCGAATCGCCCGCGCGGCGGGTGTCGCCGGGATGACCCTGGCCCATGCCCCACACGTAAACCGGGGGTTGGGGCATCCCCGCGGCGCGGTCCGCGGGGCTCACGATCACGGCGACGGCGCCGTTCGAAACGAGGCAGCAGTCGAGCAGGTGGAGGGGCTCCACGATCCAACGCGAGGCGTGGTAGTCCTCGAGGGTGAGGGGGTCCTGCATCTTCGCCATCGGGTTCTTCGTCGCCCAGGCGCGTTCGGCCACAGCCACAGCACCGAGCTGATCCTGCGTCGTGCCGTAGAGGGCCATGTGGCGGCGAGCGGCGAGCGCGTAGGCGGTATTGGCGCCGAAGTGGCCGGCGCCGGCGGAGAGCCCCTGGATCCCCTGGGGCCCGCTGCGGCGCCCGGCGTTGCCGTAGGCCGCGGCCGCGGACCCACCTTCGCGCAAGGGCGCGTCCGCGAAGACGCAAACGACGTGCGTCGCCATGCCGGCGTCGATCGCCATCGTCGCGTAGTGAACCATCTGGGCCGCGGTCGAGCCGGCCGCGTTCATGTGATTGAGGAGGCGTAGATCGCTCAGGCCGAGCGCATTCTGGAGGCCCAGGCCCAAGCCGTCGCCCTGGAAGCCCGTAATGCCCGCGTTTATGAGCAGGCCATCGATGTCGCTCTTCGCGAGGCCCGAATCGGCCAGCGCAAGGCGCACCGCGTCAACGGCGAAGTCCGTGGAGCTCTTGCCGTAGATGCGCCCCATTGGCGTGATGCCGAGTCCGGTGATTGCGGCCGCGCCCCGCAGTCTGTGTCCCATGAGGGCGCGAGTATACCCGGCTCAGGAACCCCCACGGCCCCGCCGCCGAAGGCGAGCTGTAGCCCCAGGCAAGAAGACCGGCCTGGCGGGGAGGCTTGCCCACCGTCCCCGCTGAACTCTGAACTTTGAACTCTAAACTCGGTACGTCTGGTAGTCCCGGGCGACGAGCGTGCGCGGAAGGTCGGGCTGCACCTCGGGCGTGACGTGGGTGAGGATGAGCCGCGCAGTCGGGGCCATCGCCGCCTGCACCTGCGGGATGTCGTCAAGGAGGTTCATGTGAATCGGGATCGGGTCGGCGCGCGAGGCGCACTCGGAAACGAGAACCTCGGACGTGCGGGCGAGGTCGAGGACCGCGTCGCAGAGCCGCGAGTCGCCGGTGTACCCGAAGTCGCGGCCGTCGAGGCGAGCGCGGAAACCCAAGCTCAGGGACAGCCGATCGTCGTGCTCGACCTCGACGGGCTCGAGGGTGAGATCGCCGACGGTCACGGATTCCCCCCCGCGGAGCTCGCGCCAGTCGATCGCGAATTCGCCCTCGAAGAGGCCGGGGTAGACGATCTCGCCGATCTCGCGAGCGAGACGAGCGGTATCGGGCGGGCCCACGATCGTGACTGGGGTCGAGCGGCCCTGGTATTTCCAGTGCAGGAGGAGCGAGGGCAGACCGAGGAAATGGTCGCCGTGGTGATGGCTGAGGACGACAACCTCGATCGCGTTGGGATCGACGGCGACATGGTGGAGCGACATCAGTGCCTGGGGTGGCGCTTCGAAGAGGAAGCGCCGGTCCGCGAGGAAGCCGTTCCAGCAGAGGCCTCCCGGGGCAAAGGCGTTGCCGGTGCCGATAAACGTCAGCTCAAGCGCCATTGCCGGCCATGGTACCGCTCCCGCGCGAACCCTGGCTTCCGCTCGCGCGAGGCTGGACAATGCAGCGATGACGGTTCGCGTCGGGGTCATCAACGTCACCGGGTTCGCAGGCATGGAGGCGGCGCGCCTCCTTTGGAATCACCCCGAAGCCGAGCTCGTGGCGGCCACCGGCCGGTCGCTCGCGGGGCAGAAGCTCGGGGACGCGTTCCCGCACCTGGCGGCCTACGCGGACTTCCCCATCACCGCGGAACTCGAGGAGGACGTCGACGTCGCCTTCTCGGCCTTGCCGACGGGCGCGAGCGCCGAGGCCTGCGCGCCGCTCGTGCGCAGCGGCGTGCGCGTGATCGACATCGCCGCGGACTTCCGCTTGCGCGAGCCCGACGTGTTCGCCGAATGGTTCGGCGCTGAGCACCCCGCACCGGAGCTGCTTTCACGCGCGGTCTACGGCCTGCCCGAGCTCCATGCGCGCCAGATCGCAGCCGCAGACCTGGTCGCGAACCCCGGCTGCTATCCCGCGACCACAATCCTCGCGCTGGCACCGGCGGTCGCCGCAGGACTGATCGAGCCGCGCGTGTTCGTGGACGCGAAGTCGGGGATCTCGGGCGCTGGGCGGGGAAGCGGCGGCGGCTTCAGCTATAGCGATGTGAACGAAGATGTCTCGGCCTACCGCATCGCCAACCACAGCCACCAGCCGGAGATGGCCCAAGAACTGTCACGGCTGCGCGAGGGCCCGGAGGTGGCCGTGACCTTCGTGCCGCACCTCGTGCCGATGACACGCGGCATTCACGCCACCTGCTACGCGCCGCTCGCACAGCGGGTCTCGCAGGCGGAGGTCATGGCGGTCTATCGCGACTTCTACAGCGATGCGCCCTTCACTTCCGTGAGCGACGCTCCGCCCCACACCAAGCACACCTACGGCAGCAACGCCTGCCTCGTGCACCCGACCGTGGACGAGCGCAACGGCGCGCTCGTTGCGGTGGGTGTCCTCGACAACCTCATGAAAGGCGCGGCCGGTGGCGCGATCGAGAACATGAACCTCATGTTCGGCCTGGCCCAGACTGCTGGCCTCGATCGGCCCGCGTTGTTCCCGTGAGCGTCGAGATCGAGATCGATCCCAGGGGTAGCGCAACGAGCCCGGCCGGCTTCCGCGCTGGGGCCGCCTACGCCGGAATCAAGACCTACGGGGAAGGCAAGCTCGACATCGGCATCCTCGCCTCGGACGGCCCCGCGGCGGCGGCCGCCGTGTTCACGCGCAACCGCCTGCGCTCAGCCTGCATCGATGCGAACCTCGACCGGCTGGCCGATGGGAGCGCGCAAGCCGTGGTCGTAAACAGCGGGATCGCGAACTCGAGCACCGGTGAGCGCGGCCTGCTCGATGCGTTCACGATGTCGGAGTGGGCGGCGGCAGACGTGGGCATCCCGCCCGAGGCGATGCTCGTCGGAAGCACGGGCGTAATCGGGCACTTCCTGCCCATGGACAAGGTCGCGGCGGGCATCGCCGCGATCGCCCTCGAAGAGGACGGGGGGCCCGACTTCGCGCGCGCAATTATGACAACCGACCTCGTGCCGAAGCATGGCTCTGTGCGCTTCGGTCCGTACACCCTCGGGGGCTGTGCCAAGGGCTCGGGCATGATCCACCCGAACATGGCGACCATGCTCGCGTACCTGACAACGGACGCCCCGATCGGCCAGGGGCTGCTGCAATCGAGCCTAACGGAAGCGGTGAATCGCACGTTCAATCTGGTCACGGTCGATGGCGACACGAGCCCCAGCGACACCGTCATCCTGATGGCGAACGGCGCTGCGGGCGGTGAGCCGATCGACGCGGGCAGCCCCCGACTCGAGGGATTCCAAGAGGCGCTGAGCGCGGTCTGCGAGCATCTGGCGAAGGCGATCGCGCGCGACGGCGAGGGCGCCACGCGCCTGATGGAGATCACCGTACGCGAGGCGGCGAGCGAGGCCGATGCACGGCGCCTGGTGCGCGAGATCGGCACCTCCTACCTGGTCAAGACAGCCGTCCACGGCGCCGATCCCAACTGGGGACGGATCATCAGCGTGGTCGGGCGCTCCGAAGTCGCCATCGCCGAGGCGGGCGTGACCCTGGCCGTCTGCGGCCACCGCCTGTTCGAGCGCCAGGAGCCCGTCGCCTACGACGCGGTGGAGGTCTCGCGGGCGATGTCCGGCGACACCGTCACGATCGACGTGGGGCTGGGCGCGGGCGTCGCGCGCGCGACCGGCTGGGGCTGCGATCTCAGCGCAGAGTACGTGCGCATCAACGCCGACTACACCACGTGAGCCCTGGCACGTGAGTAGCGCGGGGCCGATCGTCGTCAAGGTCGGGGGGAGCACCCTCGGCGAAGCCGACACCACCGTTCCTGACATCGCCACGCTCGAGCGGCAAGGCCATCAGCCGATCGTCGTGCACGGTGGCGGCGCCGAAGCGAGCCGCTGGCTCGAGGCGATGGGCATCGAGAGCCGCTTCGTCGACGGGCTGCGCGTCACGGATGAACGCACGCTGCCGGTCGTCGTCGCCGTCTTCGCTGGCATAGTGAACAAACGCATCGTCGCGGAGTTGAACGCGGCGGGTGCGCTCGCGGCCGGGATCTCGGGCGCGGACGGCCGCACGCTCGAGTGCGAACTCCAGCGTCCTGAGCTGGGCTTCGTCGGAACCCCCGTGGTTGCGCATGCCGAGGTCGTCCTCGCCCTGCGGGCCGCCGGCGTGATACCGGTCATCAGCCCCATCGGTTATGTCGCCCGGCCCGAGGCGGACCAGCTCGTGAACGTCAACGCAGACGAAGCGGCGGCCTGGATCGCACACGCGCTCAACGCTAGTTCGCTGGTGTTTCTCACCGACGTGGAGGGGGTGCGGGGCGCGGACGGCGTGGTGCGGCGGACGCTCGATGCGGCCGCGGTCGCTGAGCTGCGGGCCGCCGGGGTGGTGGCGGGGGGCATGATCCCCAAGACCGAGGCGTGCCTGCGCGCGGCAGCGATGGGCGTGCGCAGCCAGATCGTCGATGGCCGCGTCCCCGGCGCCCTGCTGGCGCTCGCCGGGCAGGGCACCGTCTTCGAGCCCGAGGCGCACTAGCACGCGCTCCCGGCGACGCTCTCAAGCTCAGCCCCTAGAATCCCCAGGCCAAGCGAGCCACCAGCAGCGATAGGAGCCGACGCGTCATGCCCGATTGGATCGAACTCGAGCGGAAGTACCTGTTCCAGAACTACGGTCGTCAACCGATCGTCCTCGAACGCGGAGAGGGGTCACGGGTTTGGGACGCCGACGGGAACGAGTACCTCGATTTCGTCGGCGGGCTCGCCGTTACCTCCCTTGGGCACGCCCACCCCGTCGTCGTGGAGGCCGCGGCCAAGCAGGCGGAGCAGCTCATCCACGTGTCGAATCTCTACTACACGACTCCGATGATCGAGCTCGCCGAGCTGTTGGTGGAGAACTCCTCGCTCGATCGCGTCCTCTTCTGCAACTCCGGAGCGGAGGCGGTTGAGACGGCGATCAAGCTCGCGCGGCGCTGGGGCCACGACGAGCGCAACGGCGCTCACGGGATCATCGCCATGGAGAACGGGTTCCACGGGCGCAGCCTGGGGGCGCTCGCGGCCACCGGAACGGCCCGCTACCGCGAACCGTTCGCGCCCATGCCGCCGGGGTTCACCCACGTCCCCTGGGACGATCTCGAGGCCGTGAAAGCGGCGACGAACAGGGACACGGTCGCGGTGCTCATGGAACCGATCCAGGGCGAGGGTGGCGTGAACATGCCCGGGGAGGGCTACCTCCAGGGCGTACGCGATTGGTGCGACGCCAACGGGCTGCTCCTGATCTTGGACGAGATCCAGACCGGCATCGGGCGCACCGGCACCCTCTGGGCGCATGAGCAGGAAGGCGTGGAGCCGGACATCATGTGCGTGGCCAAAGGCCTCGCCGGTGGCCTCCCGATCGGCGCGACCCTCGCCCGCGACGAGCTCGCGCTGCACCTCGTCCCCGGGGACCATGGCACCACCTTCGGCGCGAATCCTGTGGCGACGGCAGCAGGCGTCGCGCTGCTCCGGTACATCCTCGAGAACGACGTACTCGGCGCCACGCGGCGAGCCTCCGACCGCCTGGTCACGCACCTGCGCGCGATGGAGGACACGGTACCGGCGGTCACGGAGGTGCGGGGCCGCGGACTGCTCTTGGCTGTGGGCCTCGCAAGCGAGGCCGCCGTAGCGGTCGTGGCCGCCTGCCGCGAACGCGGACTGCTCGTGAACAATGTGCGGCCCGATCGTATCCGCCTCATGCCGGCCCTCATCGTGACCGACGATGAGATCGACCGCGCCTGCGACATCCTCGAAGAGGCGATCCGGTCGGCAACCTCGTAGCGGGCTTCGCCCTCGCCCTGGCGACCTTGGCCGCGGTCGCGACGCTAGGGGTCGGTGTGCGGCGCCTGCTCGCCGCGCGAGCGGCCGACACCGCGCTCGGCTCGCCCGCGACCCTCGTGCTGGGTGCGGCCGCGGGTGGGGCGCTGGGACTCGCCTTCGCTCCCTTCGCGATCGCGGGCGTTCTCCCGATGGCCGTCTCGATCGTCGTGCTGGCCCTGGTCTTGGCCACACTCCTCGGCACGCTCGCCGTGGCGCAGCTCCTGCGGCCAGCCGCCTAACCCTGCCCCCAGGACGATGAGCGCGCTACGCTGGGGCCACACTCAACGAAGGCAGGGCCGGCGTGCCGAAGCTCGTTCTCGCGTATAGCGGCGGATTGGATACCACCACCGCGATCACCTGGCTGACGAAGGAGCGCGGCTACGACGTGGTCGCACTGAACATCGATGTGGGCATGAGCCGCGAGCAGGACGTGCTCCAGGAGCGCGGGCTTGCGGCCGGCGCCAGCAAAGTCGTCGTCGAAGACGCGCGTGAGGACTTCCTGCGCTATTTCGCCTTCCCCGCCCTCGCCGCGGGCGCGATCTACCAGGACGCGTACCCGCTGGCCACCGCCCTCGCACGGCCGCTCATGGCGAAACTGCTCGTCGATGTCGCGCACGACGAGCAGGCCGTCGCAGTGGCACATGGCTGCACCGGCAAAGGCAACGATCAGGTGCGCTTCGACATCGGCATTCGCACCCTCGATCCGGCGCTCCGCATCGTCGCTCCGACGCGCGAAGAGGCGATGTCGCGCGAATCCGAGATCGAGTACCTCCAGGACCAAGGCGTGGCCATCGCCTGGGAAACGAAGGGCTCCTTCAGCATCGACGAGAACATCTGGGGGCGGAGCGTCGAGGCTGGCGTGCTCGAAGACCCCTGGGCAGCACCGCCGCCCGAGGCGTTCGCCTGGACCTGCGCGCCCGAGGACGCTCCCGCCGATCCCGTGGATTTCGAGATCGCATTCGAAGGCGGATTGCCCACGGCCCTCGATGGTGCCCCGCTGGACGCGGTGAGCCTCGTCGAGCGGCTCAACCAGCTCGGGGGGGAGCACGGGGTGGGGCGGGTCGACCACGTCGAAGACCGCCTCGTCGGGATCAAGAGCCGCGAGATCTACGAGTCCCCGGCGGCCACGATCCTCCACGAAGCGCACCGCGCGCTCGAAACGCTGACCCTGGCGAAGCAACAGCTTCGCCTCAAGCGGCAGATCGCGGCCGAGTACGCTGAGCTGATTTACGACGGCCTCTGGTTCAGCGCCCACCACCAGGACATCGCCGCCTATATCGCAAGCACGCAGCGCCACGTCACCGGAAGCGTTCGCATCCGCCTCCTCCGCGGGAGCGCGACGGTCACCGGGCGGCGCGCCGAGGCCTCGCTCTACGACCGCGCCCTCGCGACCTACGACCGCGAGGACGCCTTCGACCACACCTCGGCGATCGGCTTCATCGACATCTGGGGCTTGCAGACACGGGTCCAGGCACGTGCGCAGCTGCTGGACGAGCTCCCCCAGGCGCTCCGGATCGCGCGGCCGCAAGAGAAGAGGCAGGCATGAGCGCGCCCACCGCCGAGGCCACGATCCGCTATCTGGGCCCGGGCGACGGCGCCGAACTCTGGGGAGGCACCCAGGCCGACTTCGTGATCGACTGGCCCCACCGCCCGGCCAAGGAGATCGCGGTTCTCCTCCAGGACGCAGCCGCCAGCGCGCTGGCGCAGGCCGCGGGGCGGGAAGACACAGCCGACTCGCATATCGCGGCGGCGCGCGCCGTCGGCGAAGCCTGGCTGAGCGCCCAGGTTGCGGGTGAGCGCCACCTCGATTCACTCGTCGTGATCTCGGCGGCGACCCTTCGAGAGCGCCCCGAGCTGGTCGACGCTGTCCGCTCGGTCGGCAGCTAGCAGGCTCAATGGCAGAGAAGCGAAAGCCGCGCATGCGGCGGGTCCCCGTCTCCGACGCGGGCCAGGCACGCCCCCCCGAGGAGAGCGCGCCCCACCCCGTGAACGAGCCGCCCTCATGTGATTGCGCGCGGCTGGAGCGACACGAGTGGCACGAGGTCGAGAGTGATTGGAGCGAGATCACCTTCGCGAAGATCGGGCTGTCCGCGTTCTTCGGGGTCCCCATCCGTTTCTGGAGCAACCGCCGCAAGCTAATCAAGCGCGCGGAGGCGGTGGGAGTTGTGCCCGAAGACGCGATGTTGCTGTTGGGACCGGGTCGCGTCCGCCGGCCCGTACTCCTCGAGGTCGAGGACGTCGACGCGTCGCGCAGAGGTTTCCACGTGCCCGGCGGGGTCGTCTTCACGCGGCTGCTGCCCGCCCCCTGGGGGGAGATGAAGGCGCTCATGAAGGAAACCATAGCGATTGCGCGCGATCGCTATGGCCGCGATCCGGACACCGTCTGGGTCTGGTATCTGACCTGCCGGAGGTGCTCCGCCGATCGCAACTTCGAAACGCTGTTCGTCGCGCATTACCGGCAGCGGCCGCAGAAGGCTCAAGGGTGACCGCGGCGGCCCCGTTCGCTACCATCGATCTGTGCACCGATCGATGGACTTGAGCGTTTGGCTCATTCTTCGACGGCCTCGCGGCGCGTAGCCGGCGAGGCCTCCCCCCACCTCCCCAGCACCAGCTTGCCCGTTCGCGACGACCGCCGATTCCTGGGCCGCGACCGGCCCTGGCCAGCAGTTCGGCCGCCGGCGCCTAAGCCACCAGGAGCGCTCCATGCCCGACCGCTATGACCCGCACACGATCGAGCCGAAGTGGCGCGAGCGTTGGCGGGCGGACAACATCGACCACGCCAGCGACGATGACCCGCGGCCGAAGTGGTACGCGCTCACGATGTTCCCCTACCCGTCCGGCGATCTGCACACGGGCCACTGGTACGTGCTCGCGCCGACGGATGCGGCTGCGCGCTTCAAGCGCATGCAGGGCTACAACGTGATGTTCCCGATCGGCTTCGACGCCTTCGGCCTGCCCGCGGAGAACGCCGCCATCGAGCGCGGTGTCGACCCCAAGGAGTGGACCTACCAGAACATCGAGCGGATGCGCGAGCAACTGCGTGCGATGGGCGCCAGCTTCGACTGGGACCGCGAAGTCGTCACCTGCGATCCCGGCTACTACCGCTGGACGCAGTGGTGGTTCCTGAAGCTCTACGAGCGGGGACTGGCCTACCGCGCTGAAGCGGCCGCGAACTGGTGCCCAGGCTGCCAGACGGTGCTGGCGAACGAGCAGGTGCTCGACGGGCGCTGTGAGCGCTCGGACGACGTCGTGGAGCGCCGCTTCCTCACCCAGTGGTTCTTCAAGATCACCGATTACGCCGAGGAGTTGCTGGACTTCGGCAAGATCGAGTGGCCCGAACGCATCGCGACAATGCAGCGGAACTGGATCGGCCGGTCCGAGGGCACCAGCCTCGACTTCGCCGTTGACGTGCCCGGCATCGCGGAGCCGCTCACGGTGTTTACCACCAGGCCCGACACCGTCTACGGCGCAACCTTCATGGTGCTCGCGCCGGAACACCCATTGGTCGAACAGATCACTACTGCGGACCAAGGCAGCGCGATCGTGGAATACGTTGCCGCGGCAGCCCGGGCCACGGAGATCGAGCGATTATCGACGGATCGCACGAAGACCGGCGCCTTCACGGGCGCCTACGCGATCAACCCCTTCAGCGGGGCGCGCATCCCGATCTGGATCGCCGACTACGTCCTCGTCACCTACGGCACGGGTGCGATCATGGCCGTGCCGGCGCACGATCAGCGCGACTTCGAGTTCGCGCGGAAGTACGACCTCGCGGTCGTACCGGTCTTCGACAGCGCCGACGTCAACGTGAGGGAGCCCCTGAGCGCGGCGTTCACCGAGGGCGGGGCGATGATCAACTCCGGCCCGTTCGACGGCACTCCCGGGGACGAAGCAGTAGCGCGGCTGACCGCGCACGCGGAGGCCGAGGGGACGGGAAAAGGCGCGGTCACCTACCGCCTCCGCGACTGGCTCATCTCGCGGCAGCGCTACTGGGGTACGCCCATCCCGATGATCCACTGCGAGGCCTGTGGCGTCGTGCCCGTGCCGGAGGGCGATCTGCCGGTGCTCCTGCCGGAGGACGTGCAGTTCGAGCCGACCGGGCAGTCGCCGCTGACGCAGATCCCCGAATGGGTGAATGTCGACTGCCCCCAGTGCGGCCACGCCGCGCGCCGTGAGACGGACACGCTGGACACGTTCATGTGCTCGAGTTGGTACCAGATGCGTTATGTCGATCCGCACAATCCGGAGCGGCCGTTCTCGCGCGAGGCCGCGAGCCAGTGGCTGCCCGTCGACCAGTACACCGGCGGACCGGAGCACGCGGTCATGCATCTGCTCTACACGCGTTTCTTCTGGAAAGCCGCGCGGGACATGGGCATCGTCGAGGGTGACGAACCGATGACGCGCCTCTTCAACCAGGGCGTGATCGTGGGGCCGGACGGAAACCGGATGTCGAAGAGCCGCGGCAACGTCGTCGCCCCTGACGACCAGGTGCGCGAGCACGGCGCAGACGCGTTTCGCTGCCAGCTCATGTTCATCGGTCCCTGGGACCAGGGCGGGCCCTACAACCCGAGTGGCATGCCCGGCATCGTTCGCTGGCTCAACCGCCTCTGGGCGCTCGCGAGCGAGCCCGCGGGAGGCGGCGGCGAGGGCGACCCCGCGGCGACCCGCGAGCTCGTCGCGACTACCCAACGGACCGTCCGCGACGTGACGGCCGACCTCGACGGATTCCGCTTCAACACCGCGATCGCCCACCTGATGGAGCTGACGACGGCACTCCAGCGCGCCCGCGACTCAGAGGGCGGCGCCGGCGCGGAGTGGGATCGCGCGGTCGAGACGCTGATCTTGATGACGGCCCCGTTGGCACCCCACATTGCGGAGGAGCTCTGGGCGCGACGGGGCAACGCCTACAGCGTCCACCAGCAGGCTTGGCCCGCGTTCGACGAGTCGCTCGCGATCGAGGAGACGATGGAGATCGTGGTGCAGGTCAACGGTAAGGTCCGCGACCGGCTCACCCTGCCCTCCGAGGCGAACGAGGAACAGGCGCGCGCCCTCGCCCTCGCGAGCGAGAAAGTCCAGGGCTGGGTCGAGGGCAAGGAGCCGAAGCGCGTCATCTACGTGCCGGGCAAGCTCCTCAATATTGTCGTGTGAGGCTGAGCGGCGCTTAGTTGGCGACCCGGCGCACGACGATGATCATCACGTAGAGCACGCCGATCACGATCATCGGGCTGAGGTCGATCATGCCCGTCCGGGGCATGAAGCGGCGCACCGGCTGGATCAGCGGATCAGTGATCTGCTGCACGATCAGGACGAAAGGATTCGTCCGTGAGATCGGGACCCAGGTGAGCAGCGAGCGCGCGACGATCGCGAAGATCAGCACGTACAGGAAACCGGTGAAGAGCCCCGCAACCGTCCCGTTCATCGAGAGCCGCCGAGTTCGCGCGAGCGTTCGTGGGCAGCGCGTACGCATTCGGCCACGGCGGCACGAAAGCCCCCGCGCTCGAGCTCGAGCAGACCGGCGGCGGTGGTTCCCGCGGGCGATGTCACGCGCGCCCGCAGGTCGGCGGCGGACTGCTCGCTTTCGCGCGCGTAGAGCGCCGATCCGTAGAGCGTTTGCAACGTCATTTCCTCCGCCTGGGGCCGAGTCAGTCCGATGCCGACGCCGGCCTCGACCAGCGCCTCGATGAAGAGGAACACGTACGCCGGGCCGCTGCCGCTGAGGGCCGTGGCCATGTCCAGCTTCGCCTCGTCGTCGACGTAGAGCTCGCGGCCAATCGCCCCGAGCAGAGCGCGCGCGACAGCACGCTGATCGTCGTCGACCGTTGGCGTCGCGGTCCAGACGCTCATACCTGCGTTCACGGCCGCGGGTGTGTTCGGCATCACCCGGATCACCCGCTCATGGGAGAAGTGCGAGGAGAGCGCGGCGATGCTCACGCCTGCCATGATCGACATGAGGACAGCACCAGGGGCGAGCCTCCCGGACAGGTGCGCGAATTCCTGCGGTTTCACCGCCAGCAGGACGAGCGTCGCTTCGTGCAGGACGTCGTCCGCAGCGGCGGCCACGTTCACGCCGTAGCGACTGACCAGGTAGTCGCGGCGCTCGGCGACGACCTCGACAACGATGACCTCGCCGGGGCGGAGGACGCCCTTCTCGAGGGCGCCCCCGAGAATCGCCTCGCCCATCACGCCGCCACCAACGATCACCGTCGTCACGGCGAACGCTCCCCGAAGAGGGCACGGCCGACGCGCACGAGCGTCGCGCCCTCCTCGACCGCAACCTCGAGATCGTCGGTCATGCCCATAGAGAGTTCGGCGAGCTCGAACCGCTGCGCGAGCGCGTTCAGTTCACGGAAAACGGGACGTACCTCTTCGGCATCGGCAACGTAGGGCGCGATCGTCATGAGGCCCTGCAGGCGAATCCGAGGGAGGGCGCGTGCGGCCGCAACCAGCGCAGGAAGCTGGCCGGCGGGGGCGCCGTGCTTCTGCGGCTCCGCCGCGAGGTTCAGTTGAAGCAGCACGTCCACCGGCGCGGTAGCCACCGAGTCCAGCCGGGCGAGCAGCCGCTCGGAGTCGACCGAGTGGATGACCGGGAAGGCCGCTGCCGCCACCCTCGCTTTGTTCGACTGAAGATGGCCGACGAGGTGCCAGGTGGCAGACACGCCCGCCTCCCGAAGCGCTTCGATCTTTGGGAGGGCCTCCTGCACGCGGTTCTCGCCGAAATGAGACAAGCCGGCCCGCGCCGCCGCCGCGACGGCATCGGTGGGATGGCCCTTGCTGACCGCGACGATGGTCACCGCAGCCGGATCGCGGCCCGTGCGCGTGCAGGCGCGCGCGATCCGCTCCCGCACGCCGGCGAGGCGTTCGGCGACCGCTTCCTCTACGGCCGGGGAGCTCACGTGAGCTGCGGCGGGTGCTTCGCTTCCCACACTCCGCGAGCGACGAGCGCGACGGCGATCAGCCCGATCGCACCAAGCCCAAGGGCCGCGTGGATCACGAACAGCCAGACGATGACCGCGATTGCGACCGCCAGACCGATGAGGACCGCGACAGGCACCGCGAGGATGCTCGCGATCGCGAGCATGATGGCCAGCACCTGACGGAAGCTGCCCTCTTCATCGCCATCGGGCTCGCCGGAGCTGTAGTAGAAGCCCACGGATCGATTCTACCCCTCAGGGCGGATGGGGACTGGCGACGACGGGCAAGGGCGGCCGGTCGCTACCCGCACTTGTTGTAGCCGCAGCTGCGGCAGAGCAGACACCCCTCTCCGTAGAAGAGGACCGAACCGCAGTCGGGGCAGCCCACGCCACTGGCGACCATGTCGCCGTGAGCGAGGGCGGGCTCGTCGACGCCGAGGCTATCCGCGACCTCGTAGGGCGGGATCAGTGTGGGCTGCACCGCTGGCTTCCGGTCGCCGAACTTCAGCTCGAGCCAGCGGAAGATGTAGTCGATGATGCTCGTCGCGATCGGGATCTGCGGGTTGCCTGTCGGCCCACTGGGCTCGAAGCGACTGCCCTGGAGCCGAGTGGAGAGATCGGTCAAAGGCACGCCGAACTGGAGTGCATAGCTCGTGAGTCTGGCCACAGTGTCCATCAGTGCCGACACCGTCGACCCCTGCTTGCTCACATGCACAAAGAGCTCGCCCGGCGTGCCGTCATCGAAGAGACCGACGGTCATGTAGCCCTCTTGTTCGCCCACGCGGAACTTGTGCGTGATCGATTGGCGCTCATCCGGCAAACGTCGCCGAATCGGGTGACCCCGCTCGGCGACGAGCGCCTCCGCGGCGGCGACGGCATCGGCGCCGGCGCTCGTCTCGTCGGTCGCGTGCTTCAGCACCTGCAGGTCGCGCGAGCCGTCGCGGTAGATCGTGATGCCCTTGCAGCCGGTGTCGTAGGCGAGCTGGTAGGCCTCGGCAACGTCTGCGACGGTGGCGGTGTTGGGGAAGTTGATCGTCTTCGAGACGGCGTTGTCCGTGCCCTCCTGGAAGGCGGCCTGCGTGCGCACGTGCGCCTCCGGAGCGATGTCGTGCGCAGTCACGAAGACGCGCTTCACCCAGTCCGGCACATCCGCGCGATCGGCCAGCTGGCCACCGTGCGCGAGGAAGTCGATCAGCTCCTGGCTGTGGAACCCTTCGGCCTTGGCCACGCGCTCGAACTGCTCGTTCACTTCGTTCAGCTCGGTACGCTTCGTGGGGTCGTCCTTGTCGAGGTAGTGCGAGCGTACGAAGGCGAGGGCGAAAACCGGCTCCACACCACCGGAGCAGTTCGCGATGATGCTGAGCGTGCCGGTCGGGGCGATTGTGGTGCGGGTCGAGTTGCGCAACGGCATCGGCCCTTCGCTGCCGCCAGGCCCGTAGATCGAGTCGCCCCACTCGGGGAAGTTGCCGCGGACTGCGGAGAGCTGATGGGAGGCGGCGTCCGCCTCGCGCTGGATGAAGCCCATCACCTCGCGCGCGAGGGCCAGCGCCTCTTCTGAGTCGTACGGAATGTGCAGTTCGAGCAGGAGGTCGGCCCAGCCCATCACCCCCAGCCCGATGCGGCGAATTGCCCGCGATGTCTCCTCGATCTCCTCGATCGGGTAGCGGTTCATCTCGATCACGTTGTCGAGAAGATGCACGCAGCGATGCACGGTCGTTCCCAACCGCTCGAAATCGACCGCGCCCGCGCTTGCTTCGCCAACGACGAAGTGCGCGAGATTGATCGATCCGAGGTTGCAGGAGTCGTAGGAGTACAACGGCTGCTCGCCGCAGGGATTGGTGGACTCGATCGGCCCGCGGCCCGGCACGGGATTCGCGCGCCCGTCGTTGATCCGGTCGATGAAAACCACACCCGGATCGCCGTTCTGCCAGGCGTTCTCGAGCATCGTCTGCCAGACCTCGCGGGCGTTGCGCCGACCGACCACCTCGCCGTTCTTGGGGCTGATCAGGTCGTAGTCGGTGCCGTTGGCGAGCGCCTCCATGAAGGCGTCGGTCACGGCCACGCTGATGTTGAAGTTTGTGAGCGTGGTCATGTCCGCCTTCATCGTGATGAACGCATCGATGTCGGGGTGGTCGACGCGGAGGATGCCCATGTTCGCGCCCCGGCGGGTGCCACCCTGCTTGATCGCCTCGGTGGCCGAATCGAAGACCGTCATGAACGAGACGGGCCCGCTCGCCACGCCCATCGTCGAGCGGACGCGGTCGTTGGCGGGGCGGAGGCGGGAGAAGGCGAAGCCCGTCCCGCCGCCGGACTTGTGGATCACGGCAGTGTCACGGATCGCCTTGAAGATGCCATCGATTGAGTCGGGCACGGGCAGGACGAAGCAGGCCGAGAGCTGCTGCAGATCGCGCCCGGCGTTGACGAGTGTGGGCGAGTTCGGGAGAAAGTCGACGGAGGAGAGGAGCCGGTAGAAGTCCTCCTCCGTGGCCGCCCGATCTTCCTCCGTACCGCCGAAACGCAGTTCCGCCTCGGAAAGGTTCCGGGCGACGCGCCGGAAGCACTGCTCCGCCGTCTCGATCGGATCGCCGTTCTCGTCCCGGGCCACGATCCGGCGCTCCATGACGACCCGCGCATTCTCCGACAGGGTCGCAGGGACGAAGCCTCCGGCACCGGTCTCGGGCGTGGGCTCGGAAGTGGTGACCATGGCGTCCTCCAGAGGTGCGGTGTTCGAAGCGCTTTGCCTTGATGGTTCGCGACTAGAACGAATGTTCGGGAGCGGAAGGTTACGCGATAGCTGACTCTGCGCGCAACTCCGCCTAGCCCGCCGTCCGTGCGAGCTGCACGGGCTCACGCGCAGGCGCCGCCCGCGCATCCCGATTCCCCTCTTCGGGCAGGGGAAGCTGCAGCTTTTGTTCGTCGGACATCTGGTCGCGCCCCTCGTCCAGGGCTTCGAGCGCTTCTTTCAGCGACTCGACATCGGTGAAAGCGCGGTAGACCGAAGCGAAGCGGATGTAGGCGATGTGGTCGATTCGCCGCAGCGCCGCGACCGCCAGCTCGCCGACAACTGTCGAGGGCACTTCGAGGCGGCCGTCGCGCGAGACCCGCGATTCGATATCGGCCACCACGGTCTCCAGCTGCTCGGCCGAGACCGAGCGCTTGGCACAGGCGGCGCGCATTCCCGCAAGCAGCTTCCCGCGATCGAAGTCCTCGCGCCGCCCGTCCTTCTTCACGACCTGGACGGTCGAGCGCAGGACGGTCTCGAGCGTAGTGAAGCGCTCACCGCAGCCCGCGCACTCGCGCCGGCGGCGAACGGCATCGCCGTTGCCGCGGCTATCGGTCACGCGGGAATCGTCGGAGTGGCAGAAGGGACAGCGCATAGGCGGGCTCCGGACCGAATTGTTAAGGCGCGTTAACCAGTGCGCCGACGAAAGCGCATGATGCCCCATATGTAGGGGGCCGTCAAGATCCAGGGTACTAGATATGGGTGGCGGAGTTTAGAGTTCGGAGTTCAAAGTTCAGAGAGAGACGCACCGCGGGCCGGTGCCTCAGCCCTATCCCAAGGTGCGCATGTCGCACCGGGTCACGGGCGGCGTGATCGCTCTCGTCCGATACAGCAACGAGCGCGATGTCGGGCCGCTAGCAGCACGACCTGGCAACTGGTGCTCAAGTGGTTAGGGTGCGACGGCATGCGGAGGTCGTCCCATGACTGCGAAGCCGCGCGATGGCCGGTTCGTATGGGTCACGTGGCTTTCGAAGCTCATGGCCGGGGAAGTTTCGTGCGAGTGGGCATCCTGGTTCCGAACCAATTATCAGGACTGGGATCGGCCGCCCAGCGATTTCGACCTCGCTGGCTGGACGCTTGCGCACACACGTCTCTTGCACGAGCTACGTGGGCGCCTGACTGGACGCTTTGAGACCTTGCTCGTGGAGCGGCAAGCTCAATTCCGGTACGAGGTCCCCTCGGGTCTCGTCCTTTCTGGCATACCCGACCTTGTCGGCCTGAGCGCCGACGGCGGCACGGTCTACGAGGTCAAGACTGGTCGGCCAAGGACGTCCGACGGTGTCCAGGCGCGCATCTACATGTACTGTCTGCCGCGCGCACACCCGGCGTGTGCCGGAAGAAGGCTGAGTGGACGCGTGGTGTACCTCGATGGCCACGAGACTCAGATACCACCCGAGGAGGCCGAAGGGGAGTTCGTCGATCACCTTGAATATTGGCTGAAGATTCTCGACTCGAACGATCCGCCGGAGCGTCTTCCGAGCGAAGCCAAGTGCGGCTACTGCAATATCGGTCACCTTGATTGCCCAGATCGGATCGCACCCGCTCTCCTAGACGAACGCCGCGAGTAGGTCGACAGATCGCCGGACGAGGCGCCCGCCCCCACACGAATCGCCTACCGCCGCCGACGGGGCTCGTGGAACTGGCACGCCTCCGTATCCGTCCAG
>CAUYXJ010000045.1:0-24068 GCA_963577065.1 Dehalococcoidia bacterium
CTCGGACTCTCGGAGTCCGAGATCGAGCGGCTGACGGACCAACTTTCCGACATCCTTGGGCACTTCGAGGCGCTCAGCTCAGCCGATACGGAAAACGTGGAGCCCACGGCCCATCCCCTATCCCTCCTCAACGTCATGCGCGCCGATTCGGTTTCGCCTTCGCTCTCCCCTGAGGATGTCCTCAGCAACGCTCCGGAAGTCGAAGACGGCCTCATCCGTGTGCGCGCCGTGCTGGAGTGAGCGAGCTCTGGGAACTGACCGCCCATGAGGCTCACGAAGGCCTCCGGGCCAAGGCCTATACGGCGGTCGAGCTGACAGAGTCCGTGCTCGGGCGCGTCGAGGCGGTCGAGCCGCGCGTGAGCGCCTACATCACCGTCACGGCCGAACTTGCGCTCGAACAGGCCCGTGAGGCGGACGGACGCTTCGCCGCCGGCACGGCGACCCCGCTCACAGGCATCCCTTTCGCCGTCAAGGACCTGATCGTGACGAAGGGGGTGCGCACAACCGCGGGATCGAAAATGCTCGCGGATTTCCTGCCGCCCTACGACAGCCACGTCTACGAGCAGCTCAAACGGGCGGGCGCCGTGATGGTGGGCAAGGCGAATATGGACGAGTTCGCCATGGGGTCCAGCACGGAGCACTCCGCCTTCGGAGCGACGCACAATCCCTGGGACACGACGCGCGTGCCTGGGGGCAGTTCGGGCGGCTCCGCGGCGGCCGTGGCTGCCGGCGAGGCGCTCGCCGCACTCGGCAGCGATACGGGGGGCAGCATCCGTCAGCCGGCCTCGCTTTGCGGTGTGGTTGGCCTCGATCCCACCTACGGCCGCGTGAGCCGCTACGGAATCATCGCCTTCGGGAGCTCGCTCGATCAGGTAGGACCGATCGGGCGGGATGTTCAGGATGTCGCCACGATCCTGGACGGCATCACTGGACACGATCCGCGGGACTCCACCAGCGACCCTGCGCCGGCCCCGGACATGCGCCACTACCTCGGACGCGATGTCGCCGGTATGCGTATCGGGGTTCCGCGCGAGTACTTCGTGGAGGGGATCGAGCCTGGGGTGCGGCAACGGCTCGAGGAGGCGCTCACGCAGCTCGAGGCGCTCGGCTGCGAAGTCGATACGGATCTGTCACTGCCAATGTCGGAGCACGCGCTCGCTGTTTATTACCTCATCGCCCCGAGCGAAGCGAGTTCGAACTTGGCCCGCTATGACGGGGTCAAGTACGGCTTCAGCGAGCGTGGCGGGGGCGGCATGTGGGCGAACATGGAGCAGACGCGCGAACAAGGCTTCGGCGACGAGGTGAAGCGTCGCATCATGCTCGGGACCTACGCCCTCAGCGCCGGCTACTACGATCAGTTCTATCTGAAAGCGCAGAAGGTTCGGACGCTCATCGCCGAGGAGTTCCGCGGGGCGTTCGGCCGCTACGACGCGCTCGTCACGCCCACCACGCCGACCGTCGCTTTCCCCCTAGGCGAGAAGCTCGGCGATCCCTACGCGATGTATCTGAACGACATCTACACACTGCCCAGCGCGGTGGCGGGCCTGCCAGCCCTCAGCCTCCCCTGCGGCGAGAGCGAGGGGCTACCGGTGGGCCTCCAGATCATCGGCGACGTGGGGGCGGAGGGGAAAATTCTGCAACTGGGACACGCCTTCGAGCAGGCTCGCGGCAGCTCGAACCTGCTGCCCGTGCTCTAGCCAGCGGCTCAGCGACATCGGTAGGGGCTGCTGCTGCGGTTGTTCGGGGAATCCCTAGCTGGTTGCGCAAGCTATCTCTGCGAAAACTGTTACCAGGGGTAACAACCCCGGGGGCGACCGTAAACCTCGGAGGCCAGAGGGCCGCCGGGGAGCACCTACCCACCCTGGTGCCTTCCACAACGGTCGTCCCGACGCTTCCGGGAGTCCCCGGCTCCCCCGCTCGTTCAAGCCGGGGGCTCCCGAGAGGTACCAGCCGCAGATCCGCGCTCAGCGCGTGCGCTTCGCCCGGTGGTCGCGGGACCGCCGCGACACTGTCGGGATCGTCCGCACCTTCAGACCGAAACGGCGGTGGTGCGTGGCGCGTGGATGTTCTCGCTGCCCCGCCCGGGTACACTCCGCGGCCATGACTGAGAACGAACGTCACGCTTCGCGATTCGCCAACTCCGCCCTTCTCGGAGCGGGCGAATGAGGGTCGGCGCGCACATCTCCTCGGCCGGTGGGGCGAACACGGTCTTCGGGCGCGCCGCCGAGATCGGCGCCGAGGCCATCCAGCTCTTCATCTCGCCGCCCCAGCAGTGGCGCCCGCCAAAACTTCCGGACGAGATCGTCGAGGCGTTCCGAGCCGAGCACGAGAAGATGCCGGTGCCCCTCTTCTTTCACGGCGTCTACCTGGTGAATCTGGGCACGCCCGCCGACTCGGCGCTCCTGGGTCGCTCGAAGGGGTCGCTCAAACAGTACGTACGAGCGGCGGGGACGTTGGGCGTCGAGGGCACCATCTTCCACGTCGGCAGCCACAAGGGCGCCGGTTTCGAGGCGGTCAAAGAGCAGATCTGCGCGGTCATGCTCGAGGTCCTCGAGTTCGCCGAAAACGACTCGATGCTACTCATCGAGAACAACGCCGGGCAGGGCCAGGGCATCGGCTCCACTTTCACGGAGATCGGCGAGATCATCCGCGGCTGCGATAACCATCCGCGGATCGGCGTCTGCCTCGATACGTGCCACGCGTTCGCGATGGGCTACGAGATCAGCACGCGCGAAGGCTGCGAGATGGCGATGACCGAGTTCGAGACAGAGATCGGCTTCGACCGCCTGCGTGCCGTCCACGCCAACGACAGCAAGATGCCGCTCGGGGGTGTCCGCGACCGCCACGAGAACATCGGCGATGGCCACATCGGCCTCGACGGGTTCACCACGATCCTGGCGCACCCCGCGTTCCGCGATGTGCCGCTACTGCTCGAGGTGCCGGGCATCGAGGGCGATGGCCCCGACGAAGAGAACGTGGAACGTCTCAAGCGCATCCGCGAAGCGGTCGGCGCACCCGGCCCGGACGGCCCGTGAGCGAATCTGCTGGGCGTGCGCGCAAGCTCGAAGGCGCGCTGCTGGTCGAGTGCGCGGGCTGGATTTGGGAGCAGCTCCAGGAAGAGGAGGGGCTGCTTGTGCCGGGCGAGCTGATCGAGCTCATCCTGCAGACCGAGCGGGAGCTCGGCGTCCAGGGCGAGGCCCTCCCCGAAATCGCGAAGGGTGTGGCCGCGGCTTTTCGCGAGCAGAGCCACCTGCTCGCCGCCACGGACGAAGCCGCGATCACCGCGGTCCTCGCTTGGGAGGACGAGTTCCTCGGCCTCGCCGGCATTCCCCGCGCGGAGAGCTAGTGGCGCCGCCGACCGAACGCCCCTCGGTCCTGCTCATCACGGGCCCAGCGGGGACTATAAAAACCACCGTTGGCGTCGAAGTCAGCTATCAGCTCAAGTCCCCACGGCTACGTCATAGAGCTAGCGGCATTGTCACGCACCACTTGAAACACGCCGAGTGGTGGCCGATAGTCCCTATGTCTGAAGCTGGCTGGGATGAGAACCCCAGGCCGAGAAGAAGGCGGGCCCATGTCTTTGACTAGCCCGCCTCTTTTCTTGCCCAAACCGTGAGCCGCCAAGATCGCCGGTACGCCACCTCCCACGGCTTTCGCGAGGCAAGACCGCCTTGGCCTCTCCGAGAGAGTCGATACCCTCGGCCGCCCTCGTGGGCGCGGGCTGCGCCAGGAGCAAGAACCGTGACCGCCATCTCCACCTTCGCTCATTGACGCTTCTATCCCCCGCCCCGACACTCGGATCGTGACCCTCACATCCGGGAGGTGGGCGTAGCCAAGCGAAATAGCGACCACGGTGGGCTCAGCAAGCGCCAGGTCCGCGCGCCGCGCGGATGACGAGGCGGAGGCAGAATCGAATCATTCGGCGGGTGGCCTCCCGGCGGCACGGTCGTAAGGCTGGACACAAACCAGATCGGGTAACCGGCTGACAAAGCGCCAGTCACGTGCAGGGGCTCACACCCCCTTTCCCCACCACCAGCTCTCCGAAGACCGCGCGAGCGGGGCTGCGCCTTAGGCGCTACCCCACCCGGCGCCGATCGCCTTGGAGGCTTCTTATGTGCGGGATCATCGCCTATACGGGCGCGCGTGAGGCCGCGCCCATCCTGCTCGCAGGCCTACGCGACCTCGAGTACCGGGGCTACGACTCCGCTGGCGTCGCGCTCCTCCCCAGGGAGGGCAGCGACCTCGCCATCGCCAAGCGCAAAGGGAAGATCGCGCAGCTCGAGGACGCGCTCGCGGCGAACCCCCTGCCTTCCGCGCACACGGGCATCGGCCACACCCGCTGGGCCACGCACGGCGTGCCCAGCGACGCGAACGCGCACCCTCACAGCGGCTGCGCGGACGAGGTCGTCGTGGTCCACAACGGCATCGTCGAGAACTATGCCGAACTGCGCGCACAGCTCGGCAGCCGCGGTCACGTGTTCGCCAGCGAGACCGATACGGAAACGATCGCGCACCTGGTCGAGGAGGGCCTGGCCGCCGGACGCGACCTCTTGGAGGCGCTGCGCGAGGCCTGCACGCAACTCACGGGATCGCACGCGATCGTGGCGCTCTCGCCCCGCGAGCCCGGCGCCGCGGTCGGCGTCCGGATCGGCAACGCGGGTGCGGTCGTGGTCGGGTACGGCGAACACGAGATGCTCCTCGCCAGCGATCTCGCCGCGCTGCTGCCGCACACGCGCAACGTCGCTTTCCTCGCCCATCGCCAGCTCGTCCGCGTGAGCCCCCAGGGGGCGACCTACGCAACCTTCGACGGCGACGAGGCCGACGCCGATATCCAGTCGGTGCCGCTGGACCCTGCGAGTGCGCTCAAGGGCACCTACGAGACCTACATGTTGAAGGAGATCATGGAGCAGCCGGAGGCGCTCTCCGACACGATTCGCAGCCTCGTCACCGTCGAACCGCCGACTCTGCACCTCAATGACCTTCGGGAAGCGCGGCCCTGGCTGGAGCGCGTCGAGCGCGTATTGCTCGTCGGGATGGGCACGAGCCTGCATGCCGCAATGGTCGGCCGCTGGTACTTCGAGCAGATCGCCGGCCTCCCCGCGGATACCGATAACGCCAGCGAGTTCCGCTACCGCGAGGCCATCCTCGGGCCTGAGACGCTGGTCGTGAGCGTCAGCCAGTCGGGCGAGACCGTGGACGTCCTGGAAGCGATGAACGTCGCGCAGGAGCGAGGCGCGCCCCAGATCACCATCTGTAACACGCCGGGCAGCCAGACGACGCGCGTCGCCGAAGGCACGGTGTACACCCACGCCGGACTCGAGCGCGGCGTGGCCAGCTCGAAGACGTTCACTGCCGCGATCGCCGCCCTCTTCGCGCTCGCCCTCGAGGTTGGCCGCGCCCGCGGCCGGCTCGATCCGGACGCGCTTGCCACGCACATCCGTGATCTCTCGGCGATACCCGATGTCGTGGCCGGCCAGCTCGAGGCCCTTGGTGAAATCGAGGCCGCGGCCCAGCGCTTCCGCACCACCGAACACCTCCTCTTCCTGGGGCGCGGCCCGGCCCTCCCCATCGCCCTCGAAGGCGCCCTCAAGATGAAGGAGCTCTCGTACGTTCATGCCGAGGGCTACGCGGGCGGCGAAATGAAGCATGGTCCGATCGCGCTCATCGACGAGTCCTTCCCGACGATCGCGCTCGCCGGCCAGCACGCGCTGCGAAGCAAGATCGTCTCCAATATCGAGCAGATCCGCGCACGCGGGGGCGAAGTCCTCGCCCTTGTCACGGAAGGTGACGACGAGCTGATCGCGCTCGCCGATCAGGCGCTGACCATGCCGCCGGTACCGGCGCTCCTAGAGCCTCTGGCCGCGATCGTGCCGTTACAGGCGCTCGCGTACTTCACCGCAAGGACGCGTGGCTGCGACATCGACCAGCCCCGGAACCTCGCGAAAACCGTGACGGTCGAATAGACGGCGTGCACCTCCGATTCACAGAATCTCAATAGTGGCACCGTCAAGATCGCTGGCCTCTGCCCAATCGCAGGGCTACGCTCGATGCGCCTGCGTCATTCCCACGTTTCGCACTCGCGGAGGACCCGATGGCGACCCCTACTGCTAGTCCCGAATCCGACGTCGAGCCGTCCAGCAAGCTCATCTATCTGTTCGGTGACGGACGCGCTGAAGGCGGCGCGGAGATGCGCAATCTGCTGGGCGGCAAAGGTGCAGGCCTCTCCGAAATGAGCAGCCTCGGGATCCCCGTCCCGCCTGGCCTCACGATCACGACGGAGGTTTGTAGCGCCTTCTATGAGGCAGGGCGACAGTACCCCGCGGGATTCGAGCAGCAGGTCCGCGACGGGGTCGCCCACATCGAAGGCATCGTCGGCGCACGTTTCGGCGACGCGGAGAACCCGCTGCTGGTCTCCGTGCGCTCCGGCGCGCGCGTCTCGATGCCGGGAATGATGGACACCGTGCTCAACCTGGGCCTCAACGATGAGACGGTCGCCGGCCTCGCGCGCAGCTCCGGCGATGAGCGCTTCGCCTACGACTCGTACCGGCGCTTTGTGGCGATGTACGGAGACGTGGTCCTGGGGCTCAAGCGCGAGTCGGACCTGGACGAAGACCCATTCGAGGCGATCCTCGAAAACAAGAAGCGAGCGCTCGGCGTCGCGGAAGACACGGAGCTGCCGGCCGCTGCGCTGCGTGAGATCGTCGCAGAATCCAAGGCCGAGATCCGCGCCAAACTCGGCATCGACTTCCCCAGCGACCCCTGGGAGCAGCTTTGGGCCGCCATCGGCGCGGTGTTCGAATCGTGGGAGAGCCCACGCGCAATCATCTACCGCGACCTCAACGGCTACCCGAGCGACTGGGGCACGGCCGTCACCGTCCAGGCGATGGTCTTCGGCAACCTCGGCGACGACTGCGCGACGGGCGTCGCCTTCACCCGCAACCCCAAGAGCGGCGCGCCCGGCCTCTTCGGCGAGTACCTCGTCAACGCGCAGGGCGAGGACGTGGTCGCGGGCGTGCGCACCCCGCAGCCCCTCCGCGCCGCGGAGCAGGCCAGCGATGGCCTGCCCTCGCTGGAGGAGTCACAGCCGGCGGTCTACGGCGAGCTCGCCGGGGCCTGCGAGACGCTCGAGAACCACTTCGGCGATATGCAGGACATCGAGTTCACGGTGCAGCGCAACAAGCTCTGGGTCCTGCAAACCCGGAACGGCAAGCGCACGGGCCCGGCGATGGTCAAGGTGGCCGTCGATCTCGTCGACCAGGGTCTGATCGACCGCGACGAAGCGCTTCGCCGCCAGGATCCCGAGCAGATCTCTGAGCTCCTCCACAGCGTGTTTGACGAAGACGCCCCGACGGATGTGATCGCCGCCGGCCTGGCTGCATCGCCGGGCGCTGCCGTGGGCAGGGTGGTGTTCTCCGCACAGGAGGCCGCGGAGTGGGCGGAGCGGGGCGAGGACGTCATCCTCGTCCGCCTGGAGACGAGCCCGGAGGACATCCAGGGGATGCTCGCCGCCCAGGGCATCCTTACGGCCCGTGGCGGCATGACCTCGCACGCGGCGGTGGTCGCGCGCGGCTGGGGCAAGTGCTGCGTCGCGGGCTGCGGCGCACTGGAGATCGACTACGCCGCGGGAAGCTTCCGCGTCGACGCCGGCGGCCGGGAAATCACGGTCAGTCGGGGCGACGTCATCTCCCTGAACGGCACCACCGGCGCGGTCATGCTGGGGGCCGTGTCGCTGACCGACCCGGAGCTCCCCGAGGAGCTCGATCGGCTGATGGGCTGGGCCGACGACGCCCGCCGCCTGGGCGTCCGCGCGAACGCTGATACGCCCGAGGACGCGACGAAGGCGCGCGAGTTCGGAGCCGAGGGCATCGGCCTCTGCCGCACCGAGCACATGTTCTTCGGGGAGGACCGGATCCTCGCCGTGCGGCAGATGATCCTGGCCGAAGACGAGGCCGGTCGCCGCGCCGCCCTCGCCAAGATCCTGCCCATCCAGCGCGACGATTTCGAAGGCATCCTCCGGGCGATGGCCGGCCTCCCCGTCACGATCCGGCTGCTCGACCCCCCGCTGCACGAATTCCTGCCCCACGCCCAGGAGGAGATCGAGCGCGTCGCCGAGGCGCTGGATCTATCTCCGCAGCGGATCCTCCAGCGGGTTCAGGCTTTGCAGGAGTTCAACCCCATGCTCGGCCATCGCGGCGTACGACTCGCGATCACCTACCCGGAGATCTACGAGGTGCAGGTGCAGGCGATCGTCGAGGCCGCGTGCACCCTCAGGGCCGAGGGCGTCGAGGTCCAGCCGGAGATCATGATTCCGCTCGTCGGCGCGCCGGAGGAGCTGGCCAAGCTGCGGACCCGCGTTACGGCTGTCGCCGACCGCGTCATCGCCGATCGCGGCGTCGCCCTGGACTACACCATCGGGACGATGATCGAGCTCCCGCGCGCCTGCATCACCGCGGACGCGATCGCCGAGCACGCCGACTTCTTCTCATTCGGCACGAACGACCTTACGCAGACCGCCTTCGGTATTTCGCGTGACGATGCGGGCCACTTCCTGCCGGACTACCTTCGCGAGAACGTCCTCGCGAAGGATCCGTTCGTCGAGCTCGACCGCGAGGGCGTTGGTGGCCTGATGCGAATCGGCATCGAGAAGGGGCGGGCGACGAAGCCGGACCTGAAGCTCGGGATCTGCGGCGAACATGGCGGCGATCCCGCCTCGATCACGTTCGGCCACGAAATCGGGCTCGACTACGTGTCCTGTTCCCCGTACCGGATCCTGATCGCGCGCCTCGCGGCGGCGCAGGCCGCCATCAGCGAGGACTAGGTAGGGGCTCGCCGACTTGCTAGGCTTCCTGAAGCGAGTCCCTGGTTCGAGGAGTTCTCAATGTCGAGCGAAGCGCCAAGGTCCTCCACCAGAGGCTGGGCAGATCTTGTACCTCGCGCGCCTACATACGCCGAACGTGCTCGGCAGCTCGAACGGCAGGGCTCCCCCGACGTACTGCTGGACCCTGGGGACGCCCCGCAAGGTTTCTGGAATCTTCTACTGATGGCCGTCGAGTGGGGGATCGGGTCCGTGGCCTCACTGAATGGCAGTGCTACTGGCCGTGCATGGGCGGTTGAGCTGCAAGTTCATGAGTCCTGGGAGACGCCGCCAGCCTATCCCGGACGGACGTTCAGCTCGATCGTCCAAGACGGGAGCTTCCGGTTCTCATCATCATCATCGCTCCAGAAGGTGCGACCCGCGCTACGCTTGGCGGCAGTCGAGTTGTTATCCGATCTTGAACGACCAGATGCCGACTTCGCCGTCCGGGTGAACGAAGCTGCCCAGCGGCACGCGCTTGGGATCCGATTTGAGAGCGGGCGGTTCGTACCCTACTCGTCCGAGCACCTGCACAACGAAGTGACGCGCGAAGCCTTGCTCCTTCTGGGAGATACCCGTCTTCAGGCGGCTGACGCGTTGTATCGCAAGGCCTACTCGCGTCTCCTGACGAACGACCACGCCGGCGCGATCACAGCCGCGACCTCGGCCCTCGAGGAGATGCTGCGCATCGGTGGCGCCTCGGGCGCGGCCTTAGCGCCATTGGCTGCCAGCGCCAGGTCCGCAGGCTGGGTCGGGGCCGGAGTTCAGCAACAGATCGTCAAGGTCCAGGCGTTCCGTCAGGACGCGGACGCACACCGCGTGGGTACGGAGGACCGCGAACTAGCAGTGCTGGTGCTGAACTTGACCGGCAGCATCCTCGTCTATCTAGCCAAGACGATGCCAACCACAAGCACTCTTGCTTGATCTGCACGATGTGCGCCGTCGCCTCGAAGCGGACGAGGAGCGCCTCAGCCCCTTCGCCGCGCGCTCGGTGCAGGCGCAGCGGCAACGCGAGGAGGAGCCCTCCTCGGTCCGAACGGCCTTCCAGCGCGACCGTGATCGTATCGTTCACACCAAAGCGTTCCGCCGCCTGAAGCACAAGACCCAGGTCTTCATTGCGCCTCAGCAGGACCATTTCGTCACCCGCCTCACCCACACGTTCGAGGTGGCTCAGGTGGGCCGCACGATCGCACGCGCATTGCGCCTGAACGAGGACCTCGCCGAAGCGATCGCCCTCGGCCACGACATCGGCCACGGGCCGTTCGGCCACGCCGGCGAGGAGGCCCTGGCCGAGTGTCTCCCCGAAGGCTTCCGCCACAACTACCAATCCGTGCGCGTGCTCGACAAGCTGGAGAACGGTGGACGCGGCCTGAACCTCACCGCTGAGGTCCGCGACGGCATCGGCAAGTCGAGCAAGGCGCGGAAGGACATTCTCGCCGAAGGCTGGGGCGTTCCCGACACACTCGAGGGCCAGGTCGTAAAGCTCGCGGACGCACTCGCGTACCTGAACCACGACATCCAGGACGCGATCCGCGCCGGGCTTCTGGACGAGAACGATCTGCCGGCGGCCTCGCAACGCCATCTCGGCGGTTCGCACGGCGAGCGGCTCGAGACGTTGGTCACCGATGTCGTGAAAGCGAGCTGGAGCGCCACCGGGGAGGGCGCAACCACAGAGGTGCCGGAGATTACGCTCAGCCCGGCGGTCCGCTCAGCAGCCAACGAGCTGCGCGAGTTCATGTTCCAGCGCATCTACCTTGTCGACACGCGCCGCCGCGAAGCCGAGCGCGGGAAGCGCATCGTCATTTTTCTCTTCGACCACGCGGTCGCCCATCCCGAGTCCATCTCGGCGGACTACTCCCTGCCCGACGATCCCCTCCCGCGCCGCGCAGCCGACTTCGTGAGCGGCATGACCGATCGCTACGCGATCCGCCTCGCTGCCGAACTCGGCTGCGAGCCGGCCCGCGACTGGACACCTTGAGGCGGGTGACCAGCGACGGGCGCCGCGGCTTCCGTGGCATTGCCGTAGCCAGGGGTGCTCGGGATACTGAGTCGATGACGAAACGGCGGCGCCGGCGGTGACCGATCAGAGCCAGCCGGGCCTCCCCGAAGACGAGCCCGTGATCGGCGGCGGCACCCCTCCGCCTCCCCCCCGACCGGAGCTGCCGGGCCCCGCAGCCCTCGAACCCCCAGCGGACGAAGACGACGGCCCCGTAATCGGTGGCAGCGGGGGCCCACCGATCGGGGTGGCCGCACCCGTCGACCCGTTCACGCCGGCGGACTCCGGTCCATCGACCCAGAAACCTGAGGACGATCCCTACGCGGCCGGAGCCTACGACGACTACCAGGTTGGCCCGACCTATATCCGCCCGGAGGAACGCCCCGCCGGCCGCGAACCGGTGTTCTACCTCTTCGTGGTTCTGGGCCTCGCGCTTGGTGGTGTCTTCGTCTTCCTCCTCTTCGCCCTGCTGGGCGGAGACAGTGGGAACGAGGAAGAGCCGCCGACCCTGAACACCGTGCAGATGGAAGCGTTCATTGACGCCCCGGTCTCAAACGACCGGATCGAGGTCGGTCAGGACCGCGCGGTGATCGGGCGCGTCACCTCGAGCGAAGCGATCCAGCGCTTCGAGCTCCTCGTGGGCGGGATCTTGGTGGACCAGGAGTTCTCGATCGACGTCGCCGGTGAGAACTCGTACCGGGTGGAGCTGACCGCCCGCTTCGAGGCCGTGGGCGAGTACGACCTGGTCGTCCGCGCGGTTAGCGTTTCCGGGACCGAGGTCCAATCGGGCGTGGTTCGGATTATTGCGTTCGAGACCATCGATGGCACCGAGCCCAACGAGCTCAGCGGGCGAGTCGTGGCGGTGGCGAGTCTGCGCACGGGGCCGGGGGGATCGTTCAGCCAAGCCGGCACCCTCGAACCGGGTGACATCGTGACCGTCGTTGGTAAGACGCGAAGCCTCGAATGGCTCCTGCTGGAGCGCGGAGGCGGGCTCTGGGTTCGCCGCAACGCCATCGATCTCGATGACTCGCTCGACTTCGTACCCGTGAGCGACCCCAGCCCGACTCCCTCAGCGGTCACGGAGACGCCCGACCCCTCCGCCACGGCCTCCCCCTCACCTTCGCCCTCCCCCGACCCCGACGCGCCCGACTTCATCTCGACCAATGCCGTTCTCGTGGACGGGGGCAGAACCCTGCGCGTGACGATCTCCAACGTCGCCACGAACCCGTTCGCGGGGCCGATCGTGGTCGGCGTCGGCGGCGTTCCCGCGAGCCCCGCCGAGCAGGTCGTCGATGTCAGCCTGCCACCGAACGGCACGGCCAGCGTCGACTTCGACCTGGACCCCGCGATCACGGAGCAGTCATCCGTGAACGTCACGGTCGATCCCGACAATGCGATCGAGGAATCGAACGAGGACAACAACGCCACGAACTTCGTGCTGGCACCGCCCGCCGAGGGACCCAACCTCTCGCTCGTCGTCGAGGTGAAGGCCGAAGGCGACAGCATGGACGTGACCATCACGAACAACGGTGACCCGATCGCGACGAACGACGCGGTGCTCGAAATCGTCGTGGGCGGCACTACCGTCACGCTGCAGATCAGGGGCGGGCTCGGACTCGCCGATGGCCAGAGCACCACGCTCGCTGCGCTCCAGGTCCCTCAGGGGACGGATCCCATCCTCGTCCGGCTGCTCGTCGACGGCTCGGTCGCGGCCTCCATGCTGGTCGCGAACCCGAACGCCACCACGCCGACGGCGACGCCTACCGGCGGCACTCCAACCGAAGCGCCCACCGAGACCCCGGCCGCTACCGCCACCGCGTAATATCGCTTCCGTGGACGTGGTCGCCGAAATCAAACAGCGTATCGACCCCGCCGACTACATCGGCCGCTCGGTCAAGCTCCAGAAATCAGGGCGCAACTTCCGCGGCCTTTGTCCCTTCCACGCCGAAAAGACGCCCTCGTTCTACGTCTTCACCGACCGGGGCACATGGCGCTGCTTCGGCAGTTGCGGCGAAGGGGGCGACCTCTTTTCGTTCGTCCAGAAGCAGGACAACGTCGAGTTCCGAGATGCGCTGCAGACCCTCGCCGCCGAGGCTGGGGTAGAGCTCTCGGCGCGTGCGGCAGAGCAGCGGAGCCGCGCGGAACGCCTCAGCGGCATCATCTCCGCAGCCGTCGACTTCTACCAGCAGACGCTTGCCGGCGAGGACGGCCCCGCTGCCCGCGAGTACCTCGAGTCGGCGCGGGGCCTCGCCCAGGAGACGGTGGAGCAGTTCCGGCTCGGCTGGGCGCCCGACGAGTGGCGCCTACTGCGTGACTACCTGCTCGCGCGCGGCTACAGCGACGGCGACGCCCTCGCGGCCGGCGTCCTCACCCAGGGCGAGAGCGGAGGCGCGCCTTACGACCGCTTCCGTGGTCGCATCACCATCCCCATCGCGGACGAACGGGGCGTGTACGTCGGCCTCGGCGGTCGCATCGTGGGGGCGGGCGAACCCAAGTACCTCAATTCCCCACAGACCGAGATCTTTGACAAGGGGCGCACCCTCTACGGGCTCGATGGCGCCGGTGCGCAAGCGCGCAAGAGCGGAGTGATCGTCGTCGTCGAAGGCTACCTCGACGTGATCGGGCCGTGGCAGGCGGGGTTCCGCAACCTCGTCGCCACGATGGGGACCTCGCTCACAGAACATCACGCGGCCGTGCTGAAGCGATTCGCCGCGCGCGTCGTGCTGGCGATGGATCCCGACAGCGCGGGCCTGGCCGCGGCCGAACGGGCGGGCGGCCTCGTGCTCGGGCTCGACTCGCCGGAAGCGATGGGCGCCGCGGCGCGTAGCGCCGAAGCGATCACCGCGAACGTCGATCTCGACTTACGGGTAGCGCCACTGCCCGAGGGCAAGGACCCCGACGACCTCACCCGCGAGGATCCGGAAGCTTGGCGTACCGCAATCGAGACGGCGCCACCCTTCGCCCGGTTCCTGCTGGACCGCCTCATCGGTGAGGAACGCCCGGAGTCGCCGCTGGAAGCGCGTCGCATCGTCGACCGGCTGCGGCCTGTCCTGCTTTCGGTCCGAAATCCGGTCGAGCGATCGATGCACATCCAGAGCATCGCCCGGCGCCTCGGCATCACGGAGACGGCGATCGCGGAGCTGCTGCGGGCGGGCGGGCGCCGCCCTCAGGCCGCGCCCCAACCGGCGGCCGAGCCGGTCCGCAGCGACGCCGCAGACCGGCTCCTCGCCACCCTCCTGCACCACCCCAGCCTGCGCGCCGAGCTTCGCCACCTGCCCGCCGACCTCTTCGCCAGCGCCCTCGACCGCGAGATCTTCCAACGCTGGCAACACGACGAAGTCGACACCGAATCGGATGAGGAAGACCCCGTCAAGGAGCGACTACGCCAGCTGCTCGCACGGCGCGAGCCGCAGCTCGATTCGACCGAGGCGCGCGAGCGAGCGGCAGACCTCATGCAGCACATTGTGCGCGAACGGCTGATCGAGCGGCAGTCGGCCGTCACGGAGGAGATCGAGGCGGCGGAGAAGGAGTTCGGGGTCAAGCGCGTCCTAGAGGTCGCGCATGAGGCCTGGCTCGGCGCCCTGCCGTCGGAAGAGACGCTCGAACTCGCGCAGACGGCGATCGAGGAGCTGGAGCTCGGCCTCAGCATCCACCGCCGATCATCCTAATGGCGCCTCGGGGAGTGCTGGCGTGGCGGGCGTACCCGGCCTAGGACGGCCGCGGTGTCCGGAGCGGTGCACCGCCGGGGCAGCTTAGGGTGTGAGGTCGCCCGTGGCCGGCCCTCGTGCTCCGGCGAAGGCGAAGCCAAGAACTGCGAGCAGCGCTCGCAGTTCGCCTGCACGGCCGTCGCCCGCGAGTGCGCGTTCAGCAGCCCGGTCCAGCAGGTCCAGTGCCCGGGGGGTGTCGAGGTCGTCGTCCATGGCCTCGGTGAAGGCCGCGCGCAAGGCGGGGTCTTCTGCCGGCCGGTCCTCCCCGGTTACCGCCGCCCGCAGGCGTACGAAGCGATCACCGAGCGCCTTGAGCGCACCGTCGCGGTAGTCCGCGTCCTGCCGGTAGTGCTCGCTGAGCAAGTAGAGGCGCAGGTGGTCCGGCTCGAAACGCTCCATCAGGTTCCGCGCCAGCACGAGGTTCCCCAGCGACTTGCTCATCTTCACGCCGTCGAGCTTGAGCATGCCGTTGTGCATCCAGTAGCCGCAGAACGGGGCCGTCCCCGTGAGGCTCTCGGCCTGCGCGATCTCGTTCTCGTGGTGGGGGAAGACGAGATCGCTGCCGCCACCGTGGATATCGATCTGCCCTCCGAGATGCGCGGTCGACATCGCCGTGCACTCGATGCTCCAGCCGGGACGCCCGTCGCACCATGGCGTCGGCCAGCTCGGCTCGTCTGGATCACAACGTTGCCAGAGGAGGAAGTCGAGTGGGCCACGCTTTTTCTCTTCACGCTTCGATTCGGGGTTCTCGCGCTTCGCGAGGTCGGCGATCGAAGCCGCATTGAGCCGGCCGTAGCCAGCGAATCGCTCTGCCTCGAAGAAGACGTCGCCATCGACTTCGTAGGCGTGCCCGGAATCAAGGAGCGCCTGGGTCGCTTCAACGATCTCGGCGATGTGCTCGGTGGCGAGGGGATAGACGTTTGGGCGGAGCACGTTCAAGCGATCGAGATCGGCACGGAAGATGGCGTCGTTTTGGTCGCGAATCTCCGCGATCGGGCGCCCACCCTCGCGCTTCGACACCATGATCATGTCGTCGTCGATGTCCGTGACGTTCTGGACGTAGCGGACACTGAGCCCCTGCCAGAGGAGGTAGCGCCGGAGGACGTCGAAATGGACGTACGAGAACGCATGGCCCAAGTGGGTCACGTCGTAGGGCGTGACGCCACAGACGTAGATCCGCGCTTCGCCCGGGACGAGCGGCACGAACTCGCGCTTCGCGCGCCCTAGCGTCGAGTAGAGGCGGAGGGTCACAGATCGCTCCCGGCAGTCCTGCGAGAGCGAAAGGGTACCAGAGCGGCGAGAACAGAGCCGCGGGAACACAGCCGCGAGGACGTGGCGGCCGGCGCCCAGCCCCTTAGCTGAGGACGCCGTCGGCGATGAGCTCGGCGACCTCCTCAGGTGCGAGCCCAAGGACCTCCGTTGCGATGTCGAAAGTGTCGGCGCTCAGCGAGCGCGCACCGAACCCGGCCGCCGGCCGCGAGCCATCGAAGGTTGCGGGGAAGCGCTCCGCGCCGTGCTCTGTGCCGTCTTCCATCGAGACGGTGCCGAAGAAGCGGCGCGCGGCAATCTGGGCGTCGTTCGTCCCGAGATCGCCACCGTCCTGGACCGCTCCGGCGGCGATCCCACGCTCCTGGCAGGCGCTCATGAGCTCGTAGCGATCACGAGAGGCCGTCCACGCCCCGACCACTTCGTCGAGCGCATCTTCGTTCGCAACGCGGGCAGCGTGCTTGATGAAGCGCGGATCGGTGGCGAGGGCGGGAGCATCCATGACCTCGCAGAGCGCGCGCCAGCCGGCGTCGTCGCGCACAGCGATCGCTACCCAGCGGTCCTCGCCCGCTGCCGGGTAGACGCCGTGCGGCGCCCAGGCGGCGAAGGGATGGCGGTTGCCGACGGGCTCGGGATCGACGCCGTTGGCGAGGAAGTCGAGCAAGGCAGGGCCCATGAGACCGAGCCCGACCTCGTACTGAGAGACATCCACGGCGAGGCCATCGCCCGTACGGCGTCGGTGCTCAACCCCCTCGAGCGCGCCGAGCACGGCCGCGACCCCACTGAGGTGATCGTTCAGCGAATAGCCAAAACCGATGTCCTGGCGGCCGGGCGGATTCGTCAGGTAGGTGAGCCCAACCAGCGCGTGGATCGTGGGAGCGAAGGTGACGAAGTCCCGCCAGGGCCCCGAGTCGCCCATCCCCCCCATCGAGACGACGGTGATGCCCGGGTTCTCCTCCGCGAGCGTGGTGCGATCCAGGCCCCAGCGTGCGAGCACGCCCGCGCTGAAATTCTCGACGATGACGTCGCAGCGCTGCGCGAGGCGCCGCGCGAGCGCGCGCGCCTGCTCATGCCGCATATCCAAGGCGAGGTTGCGCTTGTTCCGGTTCCAGGAGAGGTAGTAGGGGTGGTTGAGCGTGTTCGCGCCTGCGTTGCGCGCCGCCGTCCCGACTTTGATCACGTCCGCGCCGAGGTCGGCGAGGACGCGCGTGCCGAACGGCCCGGCGAGGACGTGCGTGAAATCGAGCACGCGCAGACCGGTGAGGGGGGCAGCGCTGGTTGGCTCGCCCCCCACCTCCCCGAGTCTCGATCGAGGCTCCCATTGCGGGCCTGCGGCAGGCGTGGGCGGGGCCGGGGCCGGGCCGTCGCCATCGCTGCGGAACAGGCGCCCCGGGAACGGCACTGAGCCGAAGCCCGGCACTTCGCGCTCGGTGAGATAGCCCCGCGCCACAATTTGCGGGGAGCCGAGGGCCTCGCCCACGCGCCAGACCGCGCCAAAGGGGAGTCGCCGCTTCTGCGCCTCGTCGAACAGGGCATTGGCCGTGCCCTGAGCGGTCCAGTCGCGCAGGACCTCCATCACGTCCGGCATCTCTTTCACGAGCGCGCTGAGATCCGGGTAGCGCTCCCGATCGGTGAGGTCCGCCGCCGCGCCGGTCTCCTCAAGCCAGGGGATGAGCGTGCCGACGAGCCCGAGCGAGGAGGTCACCATGAGGCCGTTGCCATCCTGATCGGGGTAGACCTCGTAGGCGCCGCTCCAGTGCAGGCTCCCCTGCCGCTGCGCGATCGGCCTCTCCCAGCGCCCTCCGTCGGGGAAGAACCACTGCATCAGCACCTGCTCGGTACAGGCGACCAGCGTCTCGTGCGCGGAGAGGTCGATGTGGTGACCGACGCCGGTCGCGTCCCGGAGCCGCACGCCCGCCAGCGCGCACACCGCCGCATAGAGCCCGACGGCATGTGCGGTCTGGTTGCCGTAGCCGGTGAGCGGCGGTGTCTCCGGCGTTCCCGTCACTGAGGCAGCCCCCGAGAGGGCCGTCGCCACCAGGTCGTTGGTGGCGAACGCGGCCCAGGGCCCGTCCTGGCCCATCGGCGTGACCGACAGCCGCACCAAGGCCGCGTTGCAACTCTGAAGTTCGCCGGTCGTGAGCGGCGCCTCGCCCGCTCGCCAGTCCTCGATCAACAGGTCGCAGTCCGCCAGCAGCTCGCGCAGGCGCGCCTTTCCCGGGGGGGTCTCGAGGTCGAGGGTCAGCAGTCGCTTGCCGGCGTTGTACCAGGTCGCCTGGATCGAGAGCCCGCTATCGCCGAAGAACGGAGGCTCGCGCTCGAGCGCGTCGCCGGCGGGCGGGACCACCCGGACCACGTCGGCGCCCCCGTCGGCGAGCAGCCTTCCCGCGAACGCGCCCGCCCAGCTCACGTGCTCGACGACCCGCATTCCCGCCAACGGTGTGCTGCCCATCAGGTGGATCTTACGGACCCCTCCATGGGTGCGCGAAGGGCGCTCCTCTAATCGTCTCGTGCTCTCCCGACCACGCCACGGGCCGCTTCGCAGCGGAAAGGTGCAGGCGCTCGCTCCGAGCACGCGTCTCCTGGTCGCGCTCGCATTGTTCACGCTCGCGATAGGGGTCGGCACTGTTGAGTACCTGCTCATCTCCGAACTGGGGCCCCTCGACGCTTTCTGCCAGACGATGATCACACTCAGCACCGTTGGCTACGGCGAAGTGGAGCCGTTCGGACGGGCCGAGAAGATCTTTACCGCCTTTCTCATCGTTTTCGGGGTTGGGACCGCGCTCTACGCGCTCTCGGCCATCGTCCAGGAGACGCTCGAGGGCGATCTCCGCGGCCAGCTCTACCGGGGGAGGGAGCGCATGCGTATCGGACAGCTCAACGGTCACACGATCATCTGCGGCTTTGGCCGGGTCGGGCAGGAAATCGCTCGTGAGCTGAGCGAGCGCGGGATCGACATCGTCCTCATCGAGGCGCAACAGAGCCAGAGCGAACGCGCGCGCAAACTGGGCTATCTCGTGGTCGAAGGTGATGCGACGCAGGAGGACACACTCATCCGCGCCCAGCTGGGCACGGCCCCCACTCTGCTCGCCGCCCTCGATAGTGACCCGGGAAACACCTTCACAACCCTTACGGCGAAGAGCATCAACGCATCCTGCCACGTCGTCGCCAGGGTCGCGCTCCCCGAGAACGTCGCGAAGATGCAGCTCGCCGGTGCCGACCGCACCGTTTCGCCGTCCCGGATTGGCGCCCGGCGGATGGTGCTCTCGGCGCTGCAGCCGGCCGCTGCGGACTTCATGGACACGATCGGAACGGGTCGCCACGGAGATCGCGTGCTGGCCGAGTTCGAGGTGACCGGGGGCAGCGGGTTCGCGGGCCAGAGCTGCGGCGACTTTCTCGCGGGCACGGGCGCGACGCTCCTGGGCCTCCGGCGGAGCGATGAGGTGATCGTGGACCCCCAGGCCGATCGCCGCCTCGAGCCTGGCGACATCCTGATGCTGTTGGCGGAGGAGCACGAAATCGCGGCCCTGGGCCGGCCCAGCTAGGCCTGGCGGGTGCTGTGCCCGGGGCTAGAGGTGGGTCGAAACGCCACCGTCGACGTGATACACCTGCCCGCTCATGAAGCCGGCGGCGTCCGAGGCGAGCAGCACGGCGAGCGCGGTCACGTCTTCGGCGTGACCGAAGCGGCGCATGGGGATGAAGCGCAACAGCAGATTCTCCGCGGGGTCATCCAGCCCCCGGCCCGGTGTCCAGTCCATCCACCCGGTGGCGATGGCGTTCACGGTGACCGCGGGGGCGAGCTCCTGGCTGAGCGCAGCCACGAGCCCCAGGACTCCAGCCTTGGCGGCCGCGTAGGCCGTCAGGTGGTTCACGCCGCGCTCGCCGAAGATGCTGCTGACGAACACGAGGCGGCCCGGCTGCCCCTCGCTCAGCTCACGCACCCAGGAACGGGCCGCGTAGAAGGCGCCGTTGACGTTGACGGCCTGGATGCGCGCGAACTCGGCGTCGCCCGTCTTCTCGATGGGCTTGGCCAGCGGCGCGTCAGCGTTGTAGACGAGCACCGACGGGCACCCGAACTCCTTCGTCAGCTGACGCAGGCCCACGGTCACGTTCGTGGGCAGGGTCACGTCCCAGCCCTGGCTGAACGTTTCGCGCCCCATGGCGGCGACGGCCTTGCTCGCCCGCTTGGCCGCCATCACCTCGTCCCCGTCCATCGTTGCCGAGGCCGCGGCGACGTGCGCCCCCGCTTCCGCGAGCGCTTCCGTGATCGCCAAGCCCGCCGGGTTGGCGAAGCCCACGACGAGCGCGCGCTTGCCGGCGAGGTCGTACCCCGGCTGCCGCTCCCAATCAGCCACCCGTCGCCGCCTCCACCGTATCGGGCTCCAGACCGGTGGGAGCGACGCCGCCCGCGAGGCCGCCGCCATCGATCGGGTAGTTCGCACCGGTGACGTAGCTCGACGCATCCGAGCAGAGGAAGAGCGCGAGCGGCCCCAGCTCCCACGCCTCGCCCAGCCGGCGGGCCGTGATGAAACGCCCGCGCTGACGGATCTGCTCCGCTTCCTCGGCGGTTCCGGGTGGCTGCTGCGCAACCAGGCCGGGCGTGATGCAGTTCACGCGAATGCCCTCGCGCGCGACGGCGCCCGCGACGCTCTGGGTGAAGTTGATGACGCCCGCCTTGGCCGCCGCGTAGCCCACGCTCTGGGGGGTGGCACGCATGCCCATGCCACTCGCGACATTGAGGATGACGCCGCCGCCGCGCTCACGCATGTGCCGCAAGGCCGCCCGCGTGCAAGAGAAGGTGCCGTTCAGGTTGACGGCGATCGCGTCGAGCCAGGCTTCGTCGTCGAGCTCCCAGATCGCTCGCCCGCGCCCTGGCGAATCGCCGATGCCGGCGTTGTTCACGAGGATATCGAGCTGGCCGAAATGATCGATCGTTTCTTGCACCAGGCGGTCGCAGTCGGCACTGGAGCGGATATCGGTCGTGACGGCGAGCGGCTCGCGGCCGCTCTCGACGGCGAGGAACGCTGCCGTTCGCTCGAGCTGCTCCTCGGTCCGCGCCGCGATGCAGATGTCGGCGCCAGCGAGCGCGAGGCTGAGCGCCATCTCGCGACCGAGCCCCCGGCTCCCGCCCGTGACGATCGCCACCCTCCGGGGGGGGCCATCGAGTCGCAGTTTCTCCAGCACCAGCGGGTCCTCCGCCCGGAACGATACTATGCCCCCGAACGGAGGGGCCGTGGAGGTCGTACACACCGTCGAAATCGCGGCCGCCCCGGAGACTGTCTGGGCCGTCCTGAGCGAGCTCGAGCGCTGGCCCGAATGGACCGCGTCGATGCGCAAGGTAGAGCCGCTCGATACACCACCTTTCCGCCTCGGCGCACGCGTGCGCATCAAGCAACCGCGCGCTCCCACGCAGGTCTGGACCGTTACCGACCTGCAGGAGGGGCGCACCTTCTCCTGGGAGACGCACCGCCCGGGCATCCGCTCGATCGCCGGGCATGCAGTCGAGCCCGCCCGCGACGGGTCCCAAGTGACGGTCAGCATCCGTCAGAGCGGGCTTGGCGCCCGCCTCCTCCGATTCTGGCTACAGCGCATCACCGCCCGCTACCTGGAGATCGAGGCTGCGGGCCTCAAGGCTCGCTGCGAAGGTTCATAACGCGCACCGCAGACCTTCACGCGGCCCAGGCCATCCCACCCTACCGCCCCGACTGAGCGAGATCGTACGATAAGGGTGATGCGCGTAATCCATTTCGCCGATCTTCACATCGGCGTCGAACTCTACGGGCGCCCGCTCGCGGGCAAACCGTGGTCCTCTCGGATGCAGGACTTCCTCGACGCCTTCGACCACCTCGTCGATTACGCGATCGAAGAGCAGGTCGACGCCGTGATTTTCGCGGGCGACGCCTACAAAGCGCGAGAGCCCAGCCAGACGCACCAGCGGGAGTTCGCCAAACGCATCCGCCGCCTCAGCGACGCAAAGGTGGCGACGTTCCTGCTCGTTGGGAACCACGACCTGCCCAGCGCTGAGTCGCGCGCGCACGCGCTCGAGATCTTCCGCACGATCGCGGTTCCCCATATCGCCGTCGGTGACGACGCCTGGTTCGAGCGGCAGAGCTTTACACCTCAAGTCCTCGAGACGCGCTCGGGGCCGCTTCAGGTCGCCTTCGTGCCCTGGCCCCAGGTTTCCAAACTGCTCGCGAACAACGAAGAGGCTGCGGGCGCGTCCATCGATCAAGTGAACGGCATGGTCGAGAAGGCGATTTCGGAGCTGGTCCAGGAGCAGGCGAACCAGATCGATCCAGACATCCCATCGATCCTTACGTGCCATCTCTCCCTCAACGACTTCCTCGTGCGAGAGAACGGTGGCAGCGAACGCTGGATGAGTGTGGGCACGGCACCGACCGTTCTGCGCAGCTCGCTTCACACCGGCAGCTTCGATTATGTCGCGATGGGCCATCACCACAACAACATCCAGCTCGAGTCGGACACCCCGTGCTGGTATGCCGGCTCGATGCAGCCAGTCGACTTTGGCGAGGCGGGCCAGCCGAAGGGGTTCATGACGCTCGAATTCGACGCGACGAAGCCGCGAGGGTCGCGGCTCGGCGGCAGCGGGGCGCCGGCGCTCAACGTCGTGCCTAGCCGTCCCTTCGTCGAGATCGCGGTGAAGCCGCAAGAACCCGACCCCACCGAGGAGGTCGTGGCGGCGATCGCTGCCCAGGAGCTAGCGGGCGCGGTCGTAAAGGTCGAGATCGAGCTCGATCAGGACCAGGAGGCGCAGCTAAGGCTACCCGAAGCACGCAGAGCCCTCGCTGACGCCCACGTCGTAGCAGGCCTGCGCACGATCCTGCCGGCGACCAACCGCGATCGCCTTCAGGCGAACCTCCAACCAGACGCCTCGTCACCGCTGGAGACGCTCGACATCTACCTCCGCTCGCGCGAGGTCACGGACGAGCGACGCGGCCGCTTGCTCGCGGCCGCAACAGAGCTGATCGAGGAAAGCGCGGCGGCCAGTGGCTGAGGGCAGGGCCCTCCAGCTCGTGCACACCTCGGACGTTCACCTCGGCGCCTATTCCGCCAGTCCCCGGGGCCGGGACGAGCCTCGGAACCGCGAAATCGAGGCCGGCTTCCGGGCGGTGATCGACCTCGCCTGCGAGCGACCCGCGGATGTCCTGCTCATCGCCGGCGACTTTTTCGATAACGCTCGCATCGGTGACGAAATCATCGAGTTCGCGGTCGAGCAGATCGATCGCTTCCCCGGGATCACGGTCCTGCTTCCGGGCAACCATGACTGCATCGGCCGGGGCGGGCCGCACGAGCGCCACGACCTCGAGCAGCTCGCCCAGCGCCTCCGCCTGATCCGCGAGCCCGAGGGTGAGTTCGTGGACCTGCCCGAACTCGACCTCGCGATCTGGGGGCGGGCCGTGACCGCGGCCGTCACGCAAAGGCCCCTCGCCGACCCGCCCCCTCGCAACGAGGAACGCGCCTGGAACGTCGCGATCGGCCACGGTCACGCGGTGGCGGAGGGCGCCCAGGAAGAACGATCGCTGCGTATCACCCCCTCGCACCTCGCCGCGAGCGCGCATTGGGATTATGTCGCCTTGGGACATTGGGAGGTCCACACCGACGTAAGCGCGCACGGGGCCACGGTGGTGTATTCCGGCGCCCCGACGCCCCTAGGCGACATCGGGCACGGCGTGGCGATCCTGATCGATCTCGACGAGGCCGGAGCGCGCTGGCGGGCGCAGCCCCTCGCGCCTACGGACCAGACGCCGTGATCCCGCGCCGTCTCCGCCTCCGCAACTTCCTCTCCTACCGCGACGGCACGATCGACTTCAGCAGCCTCCATGTAGCGACCCTCGCGGGCCGCAACGGTGACGGCAAATCCGCCCTGCTCGACGCGATTACGTGGGCGCTTTGGGGCGAGGCGCGGGGCCGGCTCGAGGACGATCGAATCTACCTGGGCGAGCAGGACATGCGTGTCGAGCTCGACTTCGAAGTCGAGGGCGACGTCTTTCGCGCCGTCCGCAAGCGTACCCGCGGGCGCTCCGCAGGCGCGGTCGACCTTTTCCAACTCGATGCGAACGGCGAGCCGCGAGCGCTCAGTGGCAACACCGCCCGCGAGACCCAGGCCGAGCTCAACCGCCGCCTGCGCATGGACTACCTGACCTTCGTGAACAGCGTGTTCCTCGCCCAGGGTCGCGCGAACGAGTTCACGACCCGCACCCCGGCCGACCGCAAGAAGGTCCTG
>CAUYXJ010000046.1:0-24048 GCA_963577065.1 Dehalococcoidia bacterium
GGCCCCCACGTCTGGGCGCGGGGGGGGGGCCCACCCCCACGCCCCGGGCGGGCAGGCGGGGGTCGCGACTAGCCCTCGTACTTGCGGAAGATCACGCTGCCGTTCTGGCCGCCGAAGCCGAAGCCGTTGGCCATCGCCGCGCGCACGGGCAGGTCGCGCGCTTCCTTGGGCACGTAGTCGAGGTCGCATTCGGGGTCGGGCGTGTCCAGATTGATCGTGGGCGGTACGCGGTTTTCGGCGATCGCGAGCACCGCCGCCATCGCACCGACGGCCCCGGCCCCACCCAACAGATGCCCCACCATCGACTTCGTCGCGCTCAGGGCGAGCTTGTGGGCGTGGTCGCCGAAGGCGACCTTGACCGCCAGCGTCTCCGAGACATCGTTCAGCGGTGTGCCCGTGCCGTGCGCGGAGATGTAGTCGATGTCCTCAGTCTCGAGCCCTGCATTGGTGAGCGCGCCCGTCATTGCCTGGGCGGCGCCGCTCCCGTCGTCTCGCGGGGCGGTGATGTGGTAGGCATCGCTGCTGAGGGCGCCACCGGCCAGCTCCGCGTAGACGCGCGCGCCGCGTTTACGCGCACGCTCCTCGGCCTCTACGACGAATACGCCGACGCCTTCGCCGAAGACGAAACCGTCGCGGTCCTTGTCGAAGGGCCGGGACGCGCCTTCGGGGTCCTCGTTCCTGCGGCTGAGGGCTTTCATGTTCGCCAGGCCGGCGATCGAGACGGGGTGAATCGCGGCCTCGGCGCCGCCCGCGAAAACGATATCGGCGATACCGCCTTCGATCAGCGCCTTCGCCTCGATGTAGCTGTAGAGCCCGCTGGCGCAGGCGGCGGTCGAGGCGAGGGTCGGGCCGCGGAGGCCCAGCTCCATTCCCACCTGGCAGGCGCCCATGTTCGGCGCCATCAGGGGGATGAAGAGCGGGCTCACGCGGGACGGGCCTTTCGTGAGGAACGTCTCCGTTTCGGAGAACGTGTTGAGCACGCCCCCCGCGCCGGTCGCTAATGCGACTGCCGCCCTTGGCCGTTCTTCGTCGCTGAGCTCCAGCCCCGCGTCGGCGGCCGCTTCCTGGGAGGCGGCCACGCAGAACTGGGCGAAGCGCGACATCCGCCGCGCCGACTTGGGCTCGATTCCGTTCGGCGCAAAATCCTTGATCTCGCCCGCGATTCGCACGGGCAGGTTGCTCGCGTCGAACGCTTCGATGGGGGCGATCCCCGACACTCCCGCGAGCAGGTTCTGCCACGACTCCTTCGCGGTCAGGCCGACAGGCGTGATCGCTCCGATCCCCGTGATCAGTGCGCGCATCAGGAGAATCTCCCGCTGATGTCGCGGAAGATCACCGCAGCGTTATGCCCCCCGAGCCCGACCGAGGTGCTCATCGCGACACGGACCGACCGGGCCTTCGCTTCGTTCGGCACGTAGTCGAGGTCACATTCGGGATCGGGCGTCGTGTAGTTGATGGTGGGCGGTACCTTCTGGTCGCGCAGCGCCATGATGCAGGCGATCGCTTCGATCGAGCCGGCCGCGGCCATGCAGTGTCCCGTGATGGGCTTGATTGAGCTCACCGACGCCTCATACGCGGCTGCCCCGAGGAGATCCTTGATGACCCGGGTCTCGACGCGGTCGTTCATTTGCGTCGCGCTGCCGTGAGGGTTGATGTAATTGATTTCGCTCGGCTCCAGCTGGGCCTCGCGCAGGGCCGCCTGGATCGCACGCCGAAGCCCCCGTCCTGACTCGTCCAGGGCGATCATGTCGTAGGCGTCGTTCGAGAGCCCCGAGCCCGACATTTCGCAGTAGATGTGCGCCCCGCGCGCACGGGCGCTCTCCTCGCTCTCGAGGATGAGCGCGCCCGCGCCCTCGCCCGCGGCGAACCCGTCGCGGTTGAGGTCAAACGGCTTCACCGCCTCGGTGGGATGGGCGTTATCGGCCGCGAGCGCGCGCATCGCGCACCAGGCGGCGTGGAAGACCGGGATCAGCACCGACTCACAGCTTCCGGCGATGATCGCTGACGCGTCACCGCGCTGGATCGCGTGCGCGCCCGCGCCGATCGCGGCGGCGCCTGTGGCACAGGCGCTCACGACGGCGGCGTTTGGGCCGCGCGCGCCGGTATGGATCGCGATGTGGCCGCTCGCGGCGTCAACGACGTAGTTCGCGATGACAAAGGGCGAGACGCGTCGCGGTCCGCTCTCCCGGAGGACGTGCTCGCTCTGGGAGAGCTCCTCGAAGCCGCCGCCGCCGGCGCTAAAGATGACGCCGACGTCCTCAGCGTTCTCTTCGCTGATCGTGAGGCCGCTGTCGTCGAGCGCCTCGATCGCCGCACCGACGCCGAAGCGCACGCCCCGGTTCATATGGCGCTTCTGCTTGGCATCCACGCGCGGGTCGAGCTCGAAGTCGTGGACTTCGGCCTGGATCCGCACCGGGAAGGGCTCGGGGTCGAAGAGGGTGATGGGACCGACGCCGCTACGGCCGGCGAGCATCGCCTGCCAGCTTTCTTCGGCGGTGTTTCCGGCGGGGGTGACTGCGCCGACGCCTGTCACGACGACGCGGGGGGGCGTCACCGGGCGGCAGCCTCGATACTCTGGAAACTCTCGCTCAGGAGTCCCGTCCGCGCGTCGCTAAGGCTGACGACGTTCGCCTCGCCGTCGATCCGCTGGACGAGCTTGGTGAGCACGTTGCCCGGTCCCACCTCGATGAACATGTCGGCGCCGAGGTCCTGCATCCGCTCGACACCGCGTTGCCAGCGCACGCTGGAGGTGAGCTGGTCGCGCAACTCGGCGTAGACCTCGGGCTTGGAGCGAAGCACGGCCGCGTCGATGTTCCCGACGATCGGCGCCTCTGGATCACGCAAGGGGAAGCGATCGAGGAGGCCCTTCATGCTCTCGCTGGCGCGCTGCATCAGCGGTGAATGCGAAGCGATCGTGATGGGCAGGCGCACCACCTTTCGTGCGCCGGCGAGCTGGGCGCGCTCCATGGCGCGCTTCAGCGGCCGCAGGGCACCCGTGATGACGCTCTGGCCCTCGCAGTTGAGCGTCGCGATGCCGACATACCCACCCTCAGTGCTGGACTCCTCGCAGATCTCGGAGATGCAGTCTTCAGGCAGGCCTACGATCGAGACCATCCCGCCCGGGTTCTCGCGGCCGGCTTCGTCCATGAGACGGCCCCGCTCGCGCACGAGCAGGAGGCCTTCCTCGAAGTCGATCGAGCCCGCGGCAACGGCGGCCGTGAATTCGCCCATGGAGTGCCCAGCGAGGACGTACGGCTTGAGCTTGCGGTCGAGCACCGCCCAACGCTCGCGCAGCGCCTCGAGCCACGCGATCGAGGTGACAAAGGTCGCGGGCTGTTGGTTGATCGTGCGCTCGAGCTCGTCGTTCGGGCCTTCGAAGCAGAGCTTCGAGAGTCGCGTTTCGAGGACCTCGTCGGCCCGCTTGAACACGTCTCGAGCGGCCCGCGAAACCTGGCTCAGGCGGTTGCCCATGCCGACGTTGTGCGAGCCCTGTCCGGGAAAGATCAGCGCGAGCCGACGCCAGGGCTCAATCGCTCGCTCCATAGTGTCCTCACCCACGTGCGATAACGGCCGAGGGCCTAGGCACAGGATAGCAGAGGGACGGCAGAACGAAACAGCGGCGAAAGCCGGCGCGAGCCTGCTACAGCAGGCTCACCGGGTCGATGTCGACGCTCCAGCGCTTGCCCAGCGTGACCTCGGCGATGAGCGCGGCCCCGTGCTGGCCGCGAAGCAGGATGTGCCAGCGGTAGTCGCCCTTGAGGCGACGCACATACGCCGGTGTGGGACCGAGCACGTCTGGGTCGGGCCGTCCCGCGGCATCGCGGCGCGTGCGCAGCTCCGCCGCCATGCGCGAGGCCTCTTCGAGCCCACGCTCCTGGTGCGCGTGGCGGTAGGTGAGTCGCGCCAGCCGTGTGAACGGCGGGTAGCCCGCCCTCCGCCGGTGCTGGGTCTCGTGCTCGAAGAAGCCACGATAATCGTGGTCCGCGGCCGCCCGGATGGGAGGCGCCTCGGGCTCGTACGTCTGGATATAGACCTCGCCGGGGCGCTCGCGCCTTCCGGCGCGGCCCGCCACCTGCGAGAGCAGCTGGAACGTGCGTTCGTTAGCGACATAATCGGGAAGGCTGAGGCCGACGTCCGCGTCCACCACGCCGACTACCGTCATGGCCGGCAGGTCCAGTCCCTTCGCGAGCATCTGCGTTCCGACGAGGATGTCGATCTCCCGCGCCTCGAGCGCTCGGAGGATCCGTTCGTGGCTCCCCTTGTGCCGGGCAGCGTCGCTATCCCAGCGTTCCACGCGGGCCTTGGGAAACGCGCCGCGCGCCTCCGACTCGATCCGTTGCGTGCCTACGCCAAAGGGGCGGTAGCGCGGGCTCGCGCACTCGGGGCACGTCTCTTCCTGCGCCCGGCCCCGCCCGCAGTGGTGGCAGAAGACGCGGGGGTGGAGCTGATCGCGGGTGTCCAAACCCATTGCGAGCTCGCACCCTGGGCAGGTCGGAAGGTAGCCACATGCGCGACATAACATGAAGCGAGCGGCGCCCCGGCGGTTCACGAACAGGATCGATTGCTCGCTCGCGTCCAGCGCACGGCGGAGGGCGTTCGCGAGCGGGACGCTGAAGACATCGCGGTTGCCCGCCTTCAGCTCCTCGCGCATGTCCACGATCGAGACCGTCGGGAGCGGTGCCGTACGCGTCTCCCCTCCGCCCAGTGGCATCACCCGCTCGGGCAGTTCGAGCCGCTGGAGTTCGCCCACCTCCGACCGGTGGTAGGTCACCACATCGGGGGTAGCGCTCCCCAGGACCAAGCTGGCACCGGTCAGGCGGCAGAGCTCCGCGGCCGCCTCACGGGCGTGGTAGCGGGGCTGGGGGTCGACCTGCTTGTAGGTCCACTCGTGCTCCTCGTCCAGGACCACGAGGCCGAGGTTGGGCGCCGGCGCGAACATGGCACTGCGCGAGCCCACCACGAGGCGTGTCTCGCCCCGCTGGATGCGATACCACTGGTCGTACAACTCGCCCGTTCCGAGGCCCGAATGCAGGACCGTCAGCTCCTGCGGAAACTGCTCGCCGTAGCGCCTGATCGCCTGTGGCGTGAGCGAGATCTCGGGGACGAGCACGATCGCGCTTCGGCCGGCGTCGAGGGCCTCCCGTACCAGCTCGAGGTAGACCTCGGTCTTCCCGGAGCCGGTGACGCCGTGGAGGAGGTAGCCGCCGGGCGACCCCGAGATCGCCTCCTTCGCCGCAAGCTGGGCCTCGGTCAAGATCGGGGGCGGCGCGGCCGACTCGGGCCGCTCCGCGATCGGATCACGTTCCACCCTCGCCTCGTACTCCCGCAGCCAGCCGTCCGTCGCGAGCGCTTCGAGATGACTGCGCTGAGCCCCGAGTGCGCGCGCCTCCGTGAGGGTGATGTCGCCTTTCTCCGCGAGGCGACTGAGGAGCCGCGCGGCCACGGACCGGGGCGTACGTTCGGCGAGCGCCGCGGCGTGCGCCTGCGCGGCCGGCGGCCCGGTACCGAGGGCGACGCGGCGCTCCGTCCGCGGCCGGCCCGTCGGCCGGGCGAGGCCCTGCGCCACGGTCAGATGGCCGCCGTCCTGGAGGCGGGCGAGTCGGGCCGACGGTACCCGCCCGACGGCCTCGCGCAGCGTTTCCACTGCCGTCTGGCCGTGTACCGCGAGGTACTGCAGGACTTTCTGATCGGGGGGGTCGCTGGGGAGGAGGAGGGGGACATCAACGGGCGAGACGAGCGTGACCGAACGCTGGCCGTAGCCCGCCGGGAGGGAGGCCGCGACGCAGTCCCAGATCGGCGCGAGATAGTGTTCGCTGAGCCAGGACGTGAGCGCGCGATGGGGCCCGTCCAGGACCGGTTGTGGGTCGGCGACGGCCTCGACCGCCCGCGCGTCCTGCGTGGGCGCGTCTTCGGTCTCGCCCAGCACGACCCCTTGGAGCACGCGACTCCCGAAAGGTACGAAGACGGCCTGGCCGAGCCGCAGGACCAGGTCGCGGGGCCGTGCGTAGGTGAAGCTCTGGCGCGTGGGCTGGCCGCTGTTCACGGCCACCTCGACGAACTCCGCGCGCACTTCCGGGAACGGCTCGCCAGCGATGATCTCGGCTGCGGTGGTCACGTCTTCGTAAGCGTAGCGGCTCGCAGAGTGCGGCTCCGCTCAGCGCTGCTGCCGCTCCAACGCGAAGTGCGCGATCACGCGCTCGGCGGCCTTGCCGGGCGCGAGGTGGGTGGCCGCGTAAGCCCTCATAGTGGCGCCGCCGCCGGGCGTTACACTGGCGGCAGTGCGAACCTCCGCAGCATCGTTCTTCCAGCGCGGACCTCTTGCCTCGCGTCGCTTCAGGATCACGCTGGGAGTGAGCCTCGTTGCGGTTCACGCGCTCTTCTGGCTCGCGGTCCCGGTCGTGCCGTTCCTGGGTATATCGGGGACAACGAAGGCGATCCTGATCCCGAGCTTCATCGCCTCGGCCGAAGTGCTCTGGTGGGCAGCGATCCTCGTACTCGGTGCCGAGGTGATTCGCGCCATGCGCGGCCGGCTGAACCCGCTCAGGCTCATCGGCCGCTTCCGCCGGTCGGCGAGTGAGGCCGCGAAGCCGTAAACGCCGCGTCTGTGACCGTTGTTGCAGGAGCGGAGATGTCGCCTGTCCAGCGCGGTGGTCGATCGCTTTCGCGTCATCGCTGGCGATACGCAATGCCCGAGCCCGGCGACTCCGCGTCTCGAGCCGCTGCGTGACCTCGTGCCCCACGTGAAGTCAGTCGCCATCCCGCCGACAGACGGCGAGTACTGGTCCTTCGGCGACGAAAGCCTCGCGGGCTTGCCCCGCGGCGTGTAGGGAGTTGCCCCCCAGGTGAGCTTGCCGGATCCGCCGCTAGCCCCTGCCGACGAACGGCATCTTCGTGGCCATCACCGTCATCGAAAGCACGTTCGCGTCGAGGGGCAAGCTCGCCATGTAGAGCACTGCGCGGGCGACGTGCTCGACGTCCATCGTCGGCTCCGGCCGGACGCTGCCGTCCGGCTGGGGCATGCCATCGGCCATCTTCGCCGTCAGGGGCGAAGTCGCGTTCCCGATATCGATCTGCCCGCAGGTGATGTCGTACGCCCGCCCATCAAGGGCGGTCGATTTGGTGAGGCCGGTGATGGCGTGCTTCGTCGCGGTGTAAGGAGCGGAGTTCGGGCGGGGCGTTGTCGCCGAGATCGAGCCGTTGTTGATGATGCGGCCGCCTTGCGGGTCCTGCGTCTTCATCACGCGGAAGGCTTCCTGCGTGCAGAGGAAGGCGCCCGTGAGGTTCGTCTCGACGACCGCCTGCCACTGCTCGAAGGTCAGTTCCTCCAGCGGCCGCGCGGGCGCGCCGATGCCGGCGTTGTTGAAGAGCACGTCGACGCGGCCGAAGCGTTCGACGGTCCAGGTGAAGAGCTCACGTACGGACCCCGGCTGGCGCACGTCCGTCGTCAGGGCGATCGCGCGCTCGCCGTCCGTGCCCGCCTCGCCCACGGCGGACGTGAGCGCGGCGGAGCGTCGCCCGGCGAGCGCCACCGAATACCCCTCGCGCAGGAAGGCCAGGGCCACGCTCCGGCCGATCCCGGAGCCCGCGCCCGTCACGATTGCCACTGGGCTCATGGCCGCACCCTACCCGTCGCGCCGGTCGATCGCCACCAAGCTCTCGGCTCCGCCCGAAGGGCCGGGCGAAGAGCGCTCAGCGTGACCGGAATCGACCCGCTCGGGGGTCCCCGCCGGAGGTGCCTCGTCGGTAATCGTCGGGGCCGCGCTCTGGAGGCGGCCGGGGTGATGCGCTGATCGAGCGCGCGCCCTGGAGGCGGGCGCTTGCAGCAGTCCCACAGAGCGCCGTGGCAGGGTACGTCCTGTGTCCAGCGGCCCGATGACCGCTCGCTGCCCTCGCGGAGGGCACCCGCGCTATGCTCACGGCCATGCACATCCTCGTCATGAAAGGGCTGACGCTGCCCGCCGTGAGCGATGAAGACCGCGACCGCATCCGCGCCGCCGCCGGCGCCGGCGCGACGGTCACGGTCGTCGACGGTGCCGCGGACGCGCTCGAACTCGCCGCCGACATCGAGGTGATGCTGGGGCCGATCACCAGCGAGTTCTTCGAGCGGGCGCCGAGGCTGCGCTGGGTGCATGCGATCGCCTCCGGCGTCGACGCGTATCTGTTCCCCGCGATGCGCGACAGCGAGGTCATCCTCACCGGCGAAAAGGGGCTCGTTGGCGGACATCTCGCGGACCACGCGTTTGCCCTGCTGCTTTCCATCACCCGGCGGTTGGCGGAGGCCGTGCGGCTCGGGCCGGACTCCTGGGGCGAGCGACCGCGGTTCCGCGCGGAAGCGGTCGAGCTCGAAGGCCTCACGATGGGCATCGTCGGATTCGGCGGCACGGGGCGGGCGATCGCGCGGCGGGCGGCGGCCTTCGGGATGCGCTGCGAAGCCGTGGACCTGCTCGATGTACCCGGCTCAGACGAGGTCCCGAAGGTCGGTGGGATGGACGAGTTCGACGCGCTCATGGCGCGGGTGGATGTCGTTGCGGTTGGGCTTCCGCTGACCCCCGAGACGGCGGGGCTCTTCGACGCGCGCGTCTTCGCCCTGATGAGGCGCAGCGCCATCCTCATCAACGTGACCCGGGGCGGAATCGTCGATGGCGACGCGCTGGTCGCGGCGCTTCGTGGCGGCGAGATCGCCGGGGCCGGCCTCGACGTCGCGCCCGCCGAGCCGCTGCCCGCGGACCATCCCCTCTGGGCGATGCCGAACGTGGTGATGACGCCGCACACCGCAGGGGCGAGTCAACTGCGCGCCGGCCGGAACGTCGCGCGCTTCTGCGAGAACCTCGAGCGCTTGCGCCGCGGGCAGCCCCTGCTGGGCCAGATCGACAAGCACGCGGGTTTCTAGCGGGGGACTTTTCTAGCGGGGGACCTACCGGGCGATGCCTGGCGCGACGGACCCTCGTGCAGTCTCCCTGCCAAGAAGCCCTGATTCGGGACTTCGGCGGGCCGGGCGGAGGCGCGCGATCCGGGTCCGACGACGCTCCGCGGGAAGGCTCGGCCGATTGCCAATTCGCAAGGTAGCGACTTCGCTCCGCCGCCTTCATCGCCACGCCTAAAGTCCCCTCGGGAGGTACCCCGGGTCGTTCTCACGTATCGGCGGTCTCCGGCCTCGTGTTCGTCGTCCTCCTCATCGTCAATGGGCGCTCAGCGGAGATCAGCCCCTCGCGGGCGACAGTATTGATGACGTGCGTACGTACATCTCCGACGACTAGGGCCTTCACAAGACTGCGATCTTCCTCGGAATCATGGTCCTGCCCTTTGCAGTCGTCTTCTTCGCCGGTGTCGCCAACAAGCTTCGCGAGAGTGATCGCGAGCACGGAGAAGCCTGGGCCATCGCGGCGATCGCGAGCGCGATCCTCACCGGGGCGGCAGCGGGGTCGGGGGTACCCTCGCGGCCACCCTCGTCTTCCGTGGCGGCGAGGACCTCAGCGACTCTACCATCCGCGCGATCTGGGATGCCCAGACCATCGCTTACGCGTCCACCGGCATCGGGATTACGGCGATCGTGCTGAGCGTCGCCATCACCACATTCATGCACAAAGTCTGGCCCGTGTGGCATGCCGCCCTCGGCGCCTTGGTCGCGGTTCTCGGCGTGCTGGCGATCATCAGCGTGATATCGGCTACCAACGGCGGCAGCGTGATCGCCCTCATTGGTCTCATTGGCTTCGCCGTCTGGATACTGGTCACCAGCGTTCTCCTCCTGCGCGAACCGGCCGCTCAGACCTAGCGGACGAAGCCTGGGCCAGGCACCTTCCCGAGTCGAGGGCTCTGTGCGTCGTAGCTTCGCTTCTATGTGAGCGCAGCAGGACGGTCGTCGCTAGTGAGGGGCTGCGCCCGTGCGACTCGTCGTCCGAGTGGGGGGGCAGCCGGGCGACCGTCGCCAAGTAAGGCGAAAAGTGTGGCCGGATGGCTCCGGGCAGGGTGCTAGGACCCGCCACGAGCCGAACGCACCTGTTGGAGCGCTGAGCGATGACGAACGTCGCGACCGGGCAGTCCATCTACCAAGCCTTCGAGCCCCTCAACTTCCTCGAGGGCGGCGACCAAGTTGCCGGGGTCGTCCGGGTTGAGTCGACGGTTCGTGAGACCGGGAAAAGCATTGATGAGACAGAGATCCATCTCTGGACGTTCGACGCGGACGGAAAGGTCTGCGCCTTCCGGCACCACGTCGATACGCAGCAGCACATCTCGGCGGCGCCTTAGCTCCCGCGTCGCTCATGCCTTGGGGGTCAGTCCCTAGGCCTCGGGGCGGACGACCTGCTTCCCCCAGCCGTCCCAGTGCACGACTTCGCCCAGCGGCCGTCGTCGTGGCTGCGAGAACGAGCCCTGGGCGAGATAGCCGAGCGGGATCAGGCACATCACGCGCGCGCTCTCGGGCATCCCGAGGAGTTCGTTGAAGCCGGAGGTTTCATCGAGGCCCCAGGTGAAGACCGAGCCGATTTCGAAGGCGCGTGCGGCGAGCATCAGGTTCTGGACCGCACCGTAGATCGAGCTGCCGAGGCCGGCCCCGGCGCGGCTCGTGTTCTCGCCCCCAGTTGCGTTCTCAACCACCGGCGCAACGATCACCGGCGCCTCCGCGAAATGCTCCGCGAGGTGGATGACGCCGCGCCGGTTGCGCACGTCGATGCCTACCTCGCCTTCCTGCACGCCGCCGCGGGTGATGCGACCGGCGGCCAGCTCCTCGTCGCTGACCCGCTCGTAGCCGTAGGCGCCCTTGAGCCGCTCCTCGTAGACCGCGCCGATGCGCTGCTTGATCGCCCGATCGCGGATGACGACCCAGGCCCAGCCCTGGTTGTTCCCGCCCGTTGGTCCGCGCACGGCCGCGTCGAGGATCTCCCAGAGGACGGGCTCGGGGATGGGGTCGGGCTTCAAGTAGCGCTGCGCGCGCGTCGATTGGATCGCGTCAAGCACATCGAGGGGTTCACGCTGGGTCATGCCAGTACTCCTTCATCTCATGGGCGCTGGGGTCGGGCGGCATTCGGTCTTTTGGGGGCAGGGCGCTACTCGAACGACAGCGTGCTGCGCGCCACCTCGCCCTTGCCCAGGGCCTCGAACGCGTCGTTCACGTCTTCCACGGGGAAGGTGCGGGTAATCAGCTCGTCCAGCTTCAGCTTGCCCGCCTGGTAGAGGCTGAGCAGGCGCGGGAACTCGAGCTGGGGCTTCGCCGTGCCGTACATCGACCCGATCACGGTCTTCTCGGCGATCAGATCGCGAGCATCGATCGTCACGGGTGTGTCGTAGGGCGCGTGTCCGACCCAAACCGTGATGCCGCGGCTCCGGGTGCAGCGGATGCTCTGCACGAACGGCGCCTCGACCAGCCCGATCGCTTCGAAGGCGTAGTGCGTCCCGAGGCCGCCTGTCAGCTCTTTGATCCGCGCGACCGGGTCGTCGGCGGCGGCGTTGACCGCGTGGGTGGCGCCGAACTCCTTCGCCATTTCGAGTTTGTTGTCCAGCAAGTCGACGGCGATGATCGTGGTCGCCCCGGCGATGGAGCAGCCCTGGATGCAGTTCAGCCCCACGCCGCCCGCGCCGAAGACCGCCGCGGTCGTCCCCGGCTGCACCTGCGCGGTGTTGATCGCAGCGCCCACGCCGGTGGTCACGCCGCAGCCAACGAGCGCGGCCTGGGGGAACGGAATCGCCTTGTCGATCGGCACGGCCGCGACTTCAGGCACTACGGTGTAGCTGCCGAAGGTCCCCAGCCCAGCCAGCTGCGCGGTCTCGGTCTCACCGGCGTCCAGAGTCGGCCGCTGGGCCGCCTGGGGGGAGCGGAAGCAGAGATTGGGCCAGCCCTTCTGGCACATCTCGCAGGTGCCGCAGCTCGTCTTCCAGGAGAGGACGACGTGGTCGCCGGGCTGGACGGCGGAGACATTCGGCCCGACCTCCTCGACGATCCCCGCCCCTTCATGACCGAGGACGATGGGGTATTTCGCGGGCCACTCGCCCTTGACGACGTGCCAGTCCGAGTGGCAGACGCCGGAGGCCATCAGCTTGACGAGGACCTCACCGGGTCCGGGGTCGTCGAACGCGACATCCTCGATTCGCAAGGCCGACTTCGCCTCGTGGAGAACGGCTGCCTTCACCATCATCGTGCTCCTTCGCCCGGAGGTTGGCGCATGCTACGCGCCGGAGCGAGGCGGCTGCGAGGTGGGCCCTGCTCCGTCTCCCAGGCGGTGCCGAGTATCATCGCCGCCCGGCGAAGTGCGTTCGGGGGGGGGGTGTTCACGATGAAGATCGGGTTCTACGGCATCAACGCGGGCGCGCTCTCCGATCGCGAGGCCATCCTGAGCGTCGCGAGAGCGGCCGAAGCCGCTAACTTCGAGTCGATCTGGACCGGCGAGCACGTGGTGGTCGTCGATCCGCAGGTGCCCCCCTCGCCCCTCGCGCCGGCGACCCGCATCGTCGATACCGTGACCACCCTCGCCTTCGTCGCGGGGGTGACCGAGCGGATCAAGCTCGCCAGTGGGATCATCCTTCTTCCCCAACGCAACCCCGTCGTTCTGGCGAAGGAGTTGGCGGGCATTGACGTGCTCTCCGGCGGGCGCCTCATCTTTGGCGTGGGCGTCGGCTACGTGCGCGGTGAGTTCGAAGCGATTGGCGTGCCCTACGAAGAGCGCGGCGCGCGCACCTCGGAGCACATCGAGGTCATCCGCGCCCTCTGGACCGAGGACAAGCCCGAATTCGCGGGCCGGTTCACCTCGCTCAAGGGCGTGCAGTCGCATCCACAGCCGGTGCAGCGGCCACACCCGCCGATCGTGATCGGCGGGTCCTCGCCTGCTGCTTACCGCCGGGCGGTGTCCCAGGGCAACGGCTGGTACGGCTTCATGCTCGATGCCGAAGGGACTGCGGCCGCCCTCCAAGGGCTCAAAGCGGCGGCCGAGCAGGTCGAGCGCCCGGCAACGCTCGGGACGCTCGAGATCTCGATCACGCCGCGCGGCCGCATGGACCGCGAGGCCGTCGAGCGCTTCGCCGTGGCGGGCGCAGACCGGCTCGTGCTCATGCCGCGGGGTCTCATGGGGCCGCTCGACGCGGACGCGGGTACGGCGGCCCCAGCTGCGATCGTCGCGTTCGTCGAGCAGAGCGCCGAAGCGCTCGGGCTGGCGTAGGAGCGCGTGCCGCGCCGACGCCAGCCCTGCGGTCGGGTACCATCGCCCGTCCGAGGCCTACGCCCCAGCGGTGCGTGCCCGCGCGCAACCAGCGTGACCCCCGGAGGTGCAGCGTGAGGAACTTCATTCTCGTCCACGGTCCCCTCGTGGGGGCGTTCACGTGGGTTCCGGTCAGCCAGCGACTGCGGGAGTTGGGAGCGACTGTGGTCCTCCCTGCGCTCACCTCTCCGGGCGGCGGGTCGCGGCCGTTCTGGCAGGAGCACCGCGACCAATTGGCGCTCCAGCTCAAAGATATCGAGCTCGACATCGCTTCGGCGGTGCTTGTGGCGCACGACGGCGCGGGGCCCCTGCTGCCCGAGTTGGGGCGCGCGCTGGACGTGAGCCCCGGCGCGTACATCCTCGTGGACTCGGACCTCCCCCGGGATGGTGCCAGCCGCTTCGACCTCTTCGCGGATCAGGCCGATGTCGAACGCTTCCGGGAGGCCGCCGTCTCCGACGGACAGCCGCGCACACGGCAAGCGGCCGCAGTCATGGAGAGGGGGCCGGTCCCGCCCAGCGATCGGGTCGTGCGCGGCTGGCCCGAAGATCTGCTCGCTACCGCGCTCGCCGCCGCGCCAGACGAGTCGTACATCCCGGCAGCCTTCGCGGGCCGGCGGGCGACGCCGGTCACGGTCTACGACGAGCCGCTACCCGTGCCCGCCGATTGGCCGGAGCGGCCCGCGGGGTACCTCCACCTCTCGGGTCCGTATGCCGCTGCCGCGGCCGAGGCGCGGGAACGCGCCTGGCCCGTCCGCGACCTCCCCTCGGGGCACTTCGGGATGCTCGTGGACCCCGAAGGGGTTGCACGCGAGCTGGTCTCGTTGGCGGATCAGCTCCTCGACGGGTCTAGCGCCTAGCGCGACGGTTTCGCGGGCTTCGCGCCGAGAGCCGCCCGCCCGCGGGGAATCGTTGCGTGCGTCTCTGCCCCACGCCGCTCCGCGGCAGCAGCCGCGCGGTTCGAGGTCGAGATCGGGCCCGACCCGCCGCTACCGACCGCTGGTAACGGTTGGCGCTCGACCCGGCCTAGCCGACCACCTCGCGCAGCGCGCTCAGCATGCCGTTCACTCCACTCTCGAGGTCGGCCAGGCCGTAGACCTGGATCTCGGCCACGGGCGAGAGGGGGAAGCTGCCCATGATCGAGTCGAGCTCCTCGAGTGAGTCGACGTTGAGAATTGCGCCGCCGCCCTTCAGGCCTGCGAACGACCAGGATTGCTCCAGCTCGCCGGTCTCTTTGAGCGCGCTCATCCGCTGAAGCAGACCCTCCTCGAATATGGCAATGGCCATCTCCGGCGGAGCCGGGTCCGATCGCCTCGGCGTCACCAGGAATTTCATGAGATCCTCCTCTGTCGCCGGAGTCACCGATCCTGCAGAGTTGGGCGTTTGGGCTCGCGCCGTCGCCGCTGGGCCATGCTCTTGTTCGCTGGCACCCGGGCGCATCCTGAGCTCAGCTGCGCCCGCTCGGGATCGATAGGACGAAGCGCGCACCGCCAAGCGCGCTGTCTTCGATTTCGAGCGCACCGCCGTGCGCTTCCGCGATCGCCCTGGCGATGGCGAGGCCGAGTCCCGCGCCCCTGTGCTCCCGGTCGCGTGCCGAATCGAGCCGCGTGAAGCGCTCGAAGACTCGCTCCCGCTGCTCGCCGGGGACGCCGCTGCCGTCGTCGTCGACGGCCAGCACAGTCAGGCCGCGTGCTTCGCTGAGCGTCAGCACGACTCGCGATTTGCCGAAGCGGATGGCGTTCTCGATCAGGTTTCGCACAAGCCGGGGGAGCTGCCGCGCGTCCCCTCTGACCTGTCCCGCGGAGACACCCGACGTGTCGATCGTGATCGCGGGTGCGTCCCGCTGCGCCTCCGCTTCGGCGAGCACGACATCGTCGAGGTCCAGGAGCTCGTGCTGGCCGCCGAGGCCCTGCGCGTCGCTGCGCGCGAGCAGGAGGAAGTCCTCGACCAGCCGCTGCATGCGGACGACCTCCTCCTGCACGGCGGTCATCGTCTCCTGCCAGGGCGCCTGGTCGGGATGCTCGAGATCGACCTCGACCTGCGTGCGCATGCTCGCCAGCGGGCTGCGCAGCTCATGCGAGGCGTCGCCGACGAAGCGCTCCTGCTTCTCCTGCGCGATCTCGAGGCGGTCGAGCATCTCGTTCATGGTCCGCGCGAGGCGTCCGATCTCGTCGTCAGTCCCCGGCTCGGGCACACGCCTGGCGAGCTGCTGGCTGGTGATGCCCGCCACTTCGCGGCGAATCCCCTCGACCGGCGAGAGCGCTCTGCCGACGAGGAGGAACGTGCCCCCCGCAACCAGTACGACGAGCAGCGGCACGCCCCAGCGGAGGAGGTTCACAAGGCTCTGGCTGCTCTCGTTGACTTCGTCGAGGCTCGCGCCGACGACCACCGTGTAGACGCCCGCTGCGGTCTCGACCGACCGCGTGAGCACGCGGAAATCTTCGTCCACGTCGATGGGCACGCCGCTCATAGTCCTGATGTCCGTTGCGTCACCAGGGGACAGATCGGCCGCGAGAGATTCCAGATCGAGAATGTTCTCGCTCGCCCCTACGATCCTTCCTCCGTCATCGAGGACCTGCACGAGCGAGACCTCGGCGTTGAGCACCGTCAGCTCCTCGGGCAGGGTCCCCGCGATCAGCAGCGAGGTGATGTCCTGCGCCCGCAGCTTCACCGCTGTGTCGACGTTGTCCGTGAGGGTGCGCCGCTGCAGGACCACCAGCGCGATCGCCGCCGCCACGAGCGCTACGGCCACGACGAGCGTGGCCAGTGCCGCCGTGCGGACGCGGATGGAGGCTGTCCAACGCCAGGTGCGCTGAAGCGTGGCCCGGACCGGGTCAGCCATCGCTGCTGAGTCGATAGCCGGCGCCGCGCTTCGTCGCGATCGAGTTGCGACCGAAGGGCTCGTCGGCCTTCTTCCGCAGCCGCCGGACGTATACCTCGACGATGTTCGGATCGCCTTCGAAGGAGAAGTCCCAGACGTTCTCGAGGATCTCGGATTTCGCCACGAACTCGTCCGCTCGCCGCATGAGGAACTCCAGCACCGAGAACTCCCGGCTGGTGAGCTCGATCTCGGTGCCGTCCCGCGTTACCCGGTGAGAAGCGGGATCGAGGCAGAGGTCGCCCACCTGCAGCTACACCGGCCGTTCCTTTCCCCCCCCCCCGACGAAGCAGCGAGCGGATTCGCGCGACCAGCACCATGAAGGAGAAGGGCTTGGAGAGGAAATCGTCCGCGCCCGTATCGAGCGAACGCACCTCGTCCCGCGCTCCATCCTTGGCCGTCAGCATCAGGATGGGCGTCCAGTTGCCGGCGTTCCGGAGGTTCGCGCAGACCTCGTAGCCGTCGCGGCCGGGGAGCATGATGTCGAGCACGATCGCGTCGTACTCGCGCTCCTCGGCGAGCCACTGCCCGTCGGTGCCGTTGAGCGCGACATCGACGGCGTAGCCCTCGGCCTCGAGGCCGCGCTTGATCGCGGCTGCCAGCCGCTTTTCGTCTTCGACCACGAGAACGCTCGTCATCGCGTCATCAGGATCCTGAAGTGTCGCTGAATCCCTGCTGAACGAATACGCCTGCGTCGCGTGAGCCGACCGCGCTCGCGATGCGACCCAGGGGAGGAACCATCGGCCCGGTTTGCGCCCGCGACCATCATGCTGTGGTCGCGGTGCGAACGCCTGAGCGTAGACTTAAGAGCCATTCACTCCTCCCGGTCCCTGATTCAGCGAGCGTTCAGCCGGGGTCAGGTCTAATTCAGGGGACCGCCTCTAGGGTAGCGATCGAACCAGGCGGACAAGGAGACGCAATGCAGTTCTTGAACAAATACACCCTCGTGGTTGCTGTCGGCGCGCTGCTCATCGTCGGCGGTGTTGCGGCCGGCGGCGTCGCCGCCAGCAACGGCGGCGACGCCGCCGAGAACGAGCAGCCGATCACCGGCGACGCCTACGACCAGGCCAGCGCCGCCGCCCTCGCGTTCACCGGCGGAGGAACCGTCAGTGAGACCGAGGTCGACGACGAGGACTCGAAGTACGAGGTCGAGGTCACGATGCCCGATGGCAGCGAGGTCGACGTCCAGCTCGACGAGAACTTCGTCGTGGTCGGCAGCGAAGCCGAAGACGAAGGCGACGACGATGATGGCGACGGCCATGACGATGATGGTGACGGCGACGAGGGCGGCGCCGGTGACGACGACTAATCGCAGCGAGCGCTAACGCCGGAGCGGGTATCGGTCCCTCCGTACCCGCCCCGCCGATCGCTCTCACCGCTGCTACCTGCACAACGCGCGCTTGGCCTCACGGCCGGCGCGCGTTGTCGATCCGGCCCCGAGGCTGGCCTCTCACCCAGCCCCCTCACAGATCTCGTTATCATCGCGCGGTGGCCCCGCCTTAGCGCGAGAGCCGACGAGAGCGCGAAACGCCTGGAGGTGGACCCATGGTCCGGCAAGAACTGATCGACCGCAGCGCGAAGCTCGGTGAGACGCCAATCCTCGATCGCATGGCCGACCTGCGTGAGGACCTGCTCAAGGCCGGTGACGAGGCTCAGGAGATCCGGCATATGCCCGGCTGGGCGGTGCAGAAGATGATCGACGCCGGCATCTACCGCATGGTCCTGCCCAAGGAACTCGGCGGCGAGGACATGCGTGCGCGGGAGCAGATCGAGGTCATCGAGGCTGCGGCCGCGATCGACGGGTCCGTCGGCTGGTGCGTCCAGATCAACTCCGAGATCAACGCGCTCGTGCTGCGACAGATGGAGCCCGACTTCGCCCATGAGATCTGTGACGACTGGAACTACCTCGTCTGCTCGGGCCTCGGGACGCCGAATGGGCCCTTCCCAGGGCGCGAAGCGCAACGCGAAGGCGATGGCTGGCGGGTCACCTACCAGGGCGCCTTCGCCAGCGGCTGCCACCATGCGACCTGGAACCTGGTCATGACGGGCGAAGTGATGGATCCGACGACGGAGAAGCCGGCGGACGCGGCCTTCATGATCCCCCGGGGCGAGTTCGAGGTTGTCGACACCTGGGACATGGCCGGCCTGCGCGGGTCCGGCAGCCACGACGTACGCGTCGTCGGCTATGTCCCCCCGGAGCACGTGCTCCCGCAAGCCGCACTCGCCTCGACGAAGAACTGGGAGAATCCGACCTTCCGCAACCCTTCGCAGGTTCCCTACAACAAGGGCGCGGTCGCGCTCGGGATCGCGCGTGGCGCTCTCGACGTGTTCGCCGAACTCGCTGTTACGAAAACCCCCTGGGGGTCCGGCTCGCTGTTGAAGGACCAGCCGGAGGCTCAGATCCGGATGGGGGAAGCTGAGGCGACGTGGATGGCCGCTCGCGCCTTCCTCATGGAGTCACAGGATGACATCGAGGAGAACCTCGGGCCCTTGGATGGCGGCAAGGAGTCTCCGGACTGGCCGCTCGTCCGGCGGGGGCTGCTCGCCTCGACGCACGCAGCGCAGGCCTGCGGACACGTCGTCGATCTCATCCACAACACTGCCGGAACCACCGCCAGTCGCATGAGCCACCCGCTCGAGCGGAAGTTGCGGGATGCGCACCAGGCGGCTGCACACGGCGGCGTGAGCTGGCGCCACTACGGCAACATGGGGAAGACCTTCATCGGGCACGAACCGCCCGCCCAGTACGCAACCCCCACCCGCGCTTAGGGCCCGACCGATGAGGAGCGCTCTTCGCGCGCCTCATCCTCCGCCCGCGATGGGCAACGCCAGCGATTCAGGCTGGGGGCGCGATCGACCGCCCCCAGCCTGAATCGCGCGGCTGTCTCTGGGGGCTGTCTCTACGGGAGCAGCATCGAGCGGCTCACCGCGGTCTCGCGCTCGTGCCACTCCGATTCCTCCAGGGCGCGATTGACGTCCTCGAGCGGGTAGGTGTGCGAGACGATCTTCTCGTAGGGCACGCGCCCCTGGTTCTTCACGAGCATCTCCATCATCAGGGGGAGGAGCTGGGGGCGGTACATCGCCGAACCGATGACGCGCTTGCCCCGGAGGAGCGTGGAGGGATCGAGCGCGACCGTCTGCCCGGGCACGATGTCGCCGATCTCGACGAAGGTGCCGCCGTTCGCCAGGAGCGCGATGCCTTCCGCCAGGAGATCCGCGCGCCCGACCAGCTCCATCACGATGTTCGCGCCGCGCCCCTCCGTCAGCTCCAGGACCCGGCCGCGGCGGGTGTCCGGCGTGTTGAACTCCTCGATATTGATCGTGTGGTCGGCCCCGAACTCTTCCGCGAGGGCTAGGCGGCTACCGAGCCGGTCGAGGACGATCACCTTGTGTGCGCCCATGTCTTTGGCCATCGCCGTCGCGTTGAGCCCAAGCCCGCCTGCTCCCTGGATGACGACGTAGTCGCCCTCCCGGCAGCCGGCCTGCGAGAGCCCCTCGGTCACAGTGCCCATCGCACAATTGACGAAGCCGAGGATGTCGTCGGGGAGCTCGACCGGGACCTTGAAGACGGGGTGGTTGGTGGGCAGATAGAAGTAGTCGCTGTACGTTCCGGTGAAGTAGGGAAAGACCCCCGCCTCCCGGGCGGCGCGACCGCCTGAGCACCAGTTCGGTTCGGCCCGCAGGCATTGGTAGCAGCGACCACAGGGCTGGATCGCCGAGTACATCAGGCGGTCACCCTCGCGGATCGGCTTCCCCAGGGAGTCCGTGGTGACGCCCTCGCCGAGCTGGAAGATCACGCCCGCACCTTCGTGGCCCATCACGCGCCCGTTCGCGGGCAGAGGCGTTTCCCGCATGTCGCCGCGCCAGATGTGGAGGTCCGAGCCGCAGACGCCCGCCTGCGTCATCTTGAGGATGATCCCGCCGGGCTCCGGATCGGGAACCTCGTACTCTTCGATCTCGAACGGCTGCCCGTACTCCTTGATGACGACGACGCGGCCTTTGGTCATGGCGCACTCCTTGTGGGGGTTCCCGAACGGGTCAGAAGGCGCGCCAGTATAGGCGCGCCCGCGGGCTGAGCGCGCAGACCCTCGTGAGAGTCAATAGCCGAACGCGATCGCCAGGCCTTCGATGGTCTCCGCCTCGGGCAGCCGTTCGAGCACACTCGGGGCAACCGCGATCTTCGCACTGCGACTGTCGCTCCCGAAGATCACGCGGTCGAGCGCCATTCCGGCGGCGTCCACGTAGATGGGAACCGTGGCGCAGGGCGGGGGCCGCCACGGCGCCGGTCGGCGTTCCGGTCAGGGCGACGGTGTCCGTGGCAGAGGCGAACGACACCTGCGCGACGCTAGGTCCGCGGTCGCGGAAGTGGGAGCTTCGCTCCCGACCGACGCCTCCCCGGCTGTAGGATTGGCGCGTGACCGCCTACCGCCCCGCGCGGATGATGTTCGGGATCTTCCTCGGGCCGTTTCATCGCCTCGAAGAGAACCCGACAATCGCCTTCGACCGCGACCTCGAGCTGCTTCAGCTGCTCGAGCGTTTCGACTTCGACGAGGCCTGGATCGGCGAACACCACAGCGCGGGCTGGGAGACGATCGCCTCCCCGGAGCTCTTCATCGTGGCGGCCGCGGAACGCACGAAGCGGCTCCGGCTCGCCTCGGGCGTCCTCAGCCTGCCGTACCACCATCCCCTGATCGTGGCCGACCGCTTCGTCCAGCTCGACCACATGACCCGCGGTCGCGCGATCCTCGGAGTTGGTCCCGGCGCGCTCAGCTCCGATGCGTACATGCTTGGCATCGACCCGCTCGATCAGCGCCGCATGATGAACGAATCGCTCGACGCGATCATGGCGCTCTTCCGGGGCGAGACGGTGACGATGGAGACGGACTGGTTCCGGCTGCGCGAAGCGCGCCTGCAGATCGCGCCCTACACCCACCCCCACCCGCCGGTTGCGGTTGCGGCGGCCGGTTCGCCGGCAGGGTCGCAGGCAGCCGGCCGGCACGGCGTCGGCATGGTTTCGTTCGGCGGCCTCAGCGACGAGAGCGGGAAGGCGCTCTCACGCACCTGGGGCTGGTACGCCGAGGCAGCAGCCGAGGCCGGGCATGAGGCCAGGCGCGACCAGTGGCGGCTCGGTGTGCCCTTCTACCTCGCCGAATCCCGCGAGCAGGCGATCAGCGAGGCGCGGGCCGGCTACGAGCACGAGCTCGTGAAGTACTACGGCGAGGTCCTCGGGAGTGGCGTGGACCCGGAAGTGGCGACGCTCGATGCAGGGATCGAGGGTGGTGGCGCAATCGTTGGCACGCCGGACGACGCGATCGCGGCGATCGAACGCCTGCTGGAGATGACCGGCGGCTTCGGTGGCTTCCTCGCACGCGCGCACGAGTGGGCCACCTGGGAGCAGACGGTACATAGCTACGAGCTGTTCTCCCGCTACGTCATTCCCCACTTCCGCGGGCAGCTCGAATCGAAGCGTGCGAGTCGCGAATGGGTGGCGGCGACGCCTAGGGCGAAGGTCAGTACCGCCGCGGTCCAGAAGGCCTTCAGCGACGCCGGTATCGACGCCCCCAGCGAAGCGGAGCGAACCGCAGCCCGCCGCCGTTGATTTTGAGGGCGCCACGACTGGGGTTCCGGGGCGATAGCCGCCGGCCCAGTCCTGTTTTTTTGAAGGCGCCACGACTGTGGCAGCGGGGCGTTTTCCGCCGGCTCAGATTGTCGCTCCCATCGCCGCCGAAGCGCGGAGACGGCTAGATCTCGCCGCGGTCGCGCAGGCCCTGCGCGAGTTCTTTTTGAGGGCGCCACGACTGTGGCAGCGGGGCGTTTTCTGCGGCTCAGTCTTGCTATCTCATCGTCGCCGCCGAGGCGCGGAGACGGCTAGATCTCGCTGCGGTCATCCAGGCCCTGCACGAGTTCTTTTTGACGGCGCCACGACTGTGGCGTCGGGGCGTTTTCTGCCGGCCCACGTTTGCGATCGCATCTCTGCGGGACAGAAGAAACGGCGGCCTAGATCTCGCCGCGGTCATCCAGGCCCTGCGCGAGCGAGTCACGGCGCGCGCGGGCGAGCGCGTCGCCGGTCTTCGAGCGAGGCTGGGGCGGTTCGCCGCTGCGCGCAGCGACGAGGTCGGGCCAGCGGTGATACGCGATTCCCTGGGCCGCGAACTCGTAGCACCACGCGGCCACCTCGGCGGTGCCGGGGGAGAGGTCCGATTCGGTCATGAGGATCGCGTAGACGGCGGCTTCGCGGCCGGCTTCACGCTCGCTGACCGGAAGAAATCGCGCGAGCTGATCGAGGGTGGCCTCGGTAGTCGGATCGAAGTCAGCCGTCATTCGTTCGTCGCCTGGGCCGTTTGCGAGCCTAGTCGAGTTCGCCGCGCAGGAACGCCGCGATGCGCTCGTAGGCACGCGGATCCTGCGTGAGGAAGGTGTGCCCGCCCGCGAACTCCTCGTAGCGTGCGTTCGCAATCTGGGCGGCAATCGCGCGACCGTTCCCGGGCGGCGCGATCCCGTCGTGGGTGGCGGAGCAGACAAGGACGGGCATCGTGAGACTGGGGAGGCGGTCGTAGACGTCGTGATGACGCCGGGCTTCGAGCTGGAGACGCGAGCCGAGTTCGCGCCGCGGCTCGTCCGCGCCGATCGCGGCCAGCGCCCGGCGCTGCTCCAGCAGGGTCTCGAACTCGCTCGCGTGCGACTCCTGCCATTCGGCCGTGCGGCGAATATCGCTGGCTGCGGCCTGCGCCCGCAGGCGCTCCTCCGGCGCCAGCTCCTGTAGTTCGTGGAGTGGGTACGAAGGCTTGCCCGTACCGCCGCTCGAGGTGCAGTTCAGGACGAGCCGCTCGACGCGGCCGGGGAAGCGCAGCGCGAATTCCTGCGCGACCATCCCCCCGAATGAGGTGCCCATCACTGAGCAACGGCCCCAGCCCAGCGCCTCCAGGAGCGCGTCCGCGTCCTCGGCGTAGCCGGCCATGGTGTAGGGGCCGTCGGGAATCGTCGTCTGGCCGAGCCCGCGTTGGTCGTAGGCGAGTGTCGCGAACTGGTCCGGGAGTGGCGATGGTGTGGCCGCGGTTCGGCGGAGATCGCCGCCACTTCCGCTGATCACCAGGAGGCGGGGGCCTTCGCCCGGAAGCTCGTAGCAGATATCGAGGTCGCGGGCGCGGATGAAGGGCATCGCCGTCAGGCCCGCGCCGCGGACTTGGCGCGCTTGCGCGCCCAGCCGCGCTCGATGTACCGGAGCGCGTCGGGCGTCTCGCAGCTCGTCTCACCGTGGTCGACGTCGACCTTGCCGATGCGGACGGCGGCCTTCTTGGCCAGCTCCGCGAGTCGCTCGTCGCGCAGGCCGATCGCCATGAGCGCGCCGTTCATGGCATGGCGCACGCGATTCTGACTGATGTGGATCTCGCGCTCGATCGTCTCCAGATAGGGGATGAAGGTGTCGTCGGCAGCGGCCGCGTCCTTGAGCGCGTAGTGGGCGAGCAGATCCCAGCCGCCCTGGGCTACCCACTCGCTGCCTGAGGCCATCCAACGCATCATCCGGGGCAGAAGGCCGGGGGCCTTCGTCGCGACCTCGGCCACGAGAACGTCGACGAGGACGTAATAACTGACGTCGCCAATCCAAGCGTCGAGAACACGATCCCCGATCGTCGCCGGGTCCGCGATCATGCAGGCGAGCAGGCGGGCGTCGGCGTTCTTTGTCCCCCAGAGCTCGGAGGCGAGCGCCTGATCCAGGCCCAACCGCCGCGCGCCCGCCCGCAGATCTTTGAACGAAACGCCGTAGAGATCGGGGCCCGCCCCGTGCCGGGCGTAGACCTTGCGGTTCTGGGCCGTGCCCGCCGCCTCCAGGCGCGCGAGCACCGACTTCAGGTCATTCGCGGTCGCCAGGGGCTTCGCGGTCATCGCTCGCTAGGCCTCGAGCCACTCGCCGTCGAAGACGCGCGCGGCAGGACCGGTCATGAAGACCGATCCCGCGCCATCCCACTCCAGTTCGAGATCGCCGCCGGG
>CAUYXJ010000047.1:0-23734 GCA_963577065.1 Dehalococcoidia bacterium
CGGCAGCACGGTTGATGCGGAAGCCGCTGGAGAGCTTCTCCAGCACCTTGCCCATCTTCAACCCGGTGACGGCCAGGTTGCGCTGCGCATTGATCGCAGCAACGTTCGTTGCGATCTGCATTGCCATTGGTGTTGTCCTCCCAATGTCGCCCCACCGTGACCGGCGAAGGCTCCCACCTTGATTGATATTTGGCGGGTATCCCCGTGTGTATCGGGGTGCAACCCGGGGACCTGGGGATCAGGCAGGTGGTCGGGCGGTTGCAGGGCGGTGACAAGCGCTCGGCCTCAGCGATTTCCCCCACCGCGGCCTGGGCAGCCCCCTAGGGCCTGACCCCTGGGGAGGTTCAAAGTTCAGAGGAGGAGCGAGGAGCGCAGCTTCCGGCGCAGCACTCCTGGGGGGAGCCCGCAAAGAGTGGCGAGCGAGTGACAGCTGGGGAGAGACCGTTGGAGGCCCGTGAGAACAGCCTCGATTTCGATGGACAGCGGGTGAACTGCGGGGGAATAGTGGGTGTCCAGTTCGTTGCAGAGGTGGACGTAGCGATGCCAGCAGCCCCCGGGATCTTCGTGATCGACGACGACCAGACGTTCCGCGAGGAGATCTGCGAGACCCTCGCCGAAGACGGTGTTTCCGTCGCCTACAGTGCGGGTCACGGGATCGAGACGCAGTACCGCTTCGCCGACGTGAAGCCCCCGGCCGTGCTCATCGCTGTCGAGGAGCCGATCGCGCGGGCGTTGGCGACCGTTTCGTTCGCGCGGGCGCTACTGCCCTACGTCCCGATCGTCGCCTACAGCACGACCAAGGACCCGAAGATCGCGCGCCGCCTGATGCAGGCGGGCGCGAGCGATCTCGTGCCCCTCCCTGCGACTCGCGAGGAGCTCGCGACGCTCGCGGCGAATCTGCCCCATCACACTGCGCTAGGGTTGGGCGCCCGCCCATCCGGGGCGCTGCCCGGCCCGCGGAAGGCGACTGCGAATGCGACCGTCATGGCCGTGGTCGGCCAGAAGGGCGGGGTCGGGAAAACTACGCTTTCGACGAATCTCGCGTCAGCGATCGCACGCGGGACGGACAGCTCGGTGCTGCTCATCGACCTCGATATCCGCTTCGGCGACGTGGGCGTAATGATGGACCTTCAGCCCGAGGTCACGGCCGCCGGCGCCGCACGCGAGATCGCGGAGCTCGATCGTGAGACCTTCCGCGATCTGCTCGTGGAGCACGAGTCGGGCGCCTACGTGCTCGCCGCGCCCGTGAGTCGCCGCCACTGGGTGACCGCGGAGGCAGCCGATGTCGCGGCGCTCGTGGACTTCGCCGCCCAGATGTTCGACTGCGTCATCCTGGACACCCCCGGCACGATGAACGGCCTCGTCGCCGCCGCGATCGGCCGTGCGACGCAGGTCGTCGCGGTTACGAGCGCGGACGTCACCAGCCCCAAGAACACGGATCTCCTCCTCCGCTACCTCGAAGCCGAGCGGAAGCCCCGCCACCGCGTCCTCGTCGCGCTCACGGAGACCGTTGCCGGCTTCACGGCTGATAAGGCGCGCGTCGAAGAAGCCCTGCAGACCCGGGTCGATTGGCAGATTCCCTACGACCGTGCGACTGCCGTCGGCTGTCAGACGGGCTCGCCGGTCGTGCTCTCGCACCCACGATCGCGGGCGTCGCAGAACTACCTGGAGCTCGCGGCCGGCCTCACCGGCCGCCCGATCGCGCCGCGCCCGGAGCGCCAGCGCCGCTGGCATCCGTTCGGCCGCGCGGGGCGGGCGCGTGCAACGCCACAGCACGCGGGTGCTACGCCGCGGGCCGGTGCGACACCGCGGGTGGGTGCTACACCGCGGCGGCGCAGCCTCGTCTCAGGTCGCGCCTAGCGCGCCGACGTTGCGCCAACCCAGGGCGGTGGCCAGGATGCGCGGGATGCGCGGGATGCGCGGGATGAGCGAGTTGCCGCGTCTCCTCCTCGCCAGCACCGACCCGGACGAACTTGCCGACCTGCGCGAGTTACTCGACGAGGCGTCCGTGGCATGCATCTCCCCGAGCGACGCTGGGGTGGCCTCGATCGAGCCGCCTGCGGGTGGCAGCTACGCCGACCGCGCGAGCCATCGCGCCCGCGCCTTCGCCGAGGCCAGCGGCGAGCGCGCGCTCGCGATCTGCGCTGGACTCGACGTGTACGCGCTCGATCTGGGTCCGGGTGCGCTGACGGAAACCTTCGCCGCGGGCCAATCGACCGAGGCCCGCTGCCAAGCGCTGCTCGAGCAGCTCGCAAAGACGCCAATTGGGCAGCGCATTGCCGTGGGGCGCGCGGCGGCCGCGCTGGCGACGCCCGGCTCCGCGGACGTCACCGTCACGACCTCGATCGTCGAGTGCGAGATTCCGCTGGAAGCCCGCGGCGACGGTGGCTATGGACTGGACGCGGTCACCCAGCTCGCCACCGGCCAGACCCTCGCCGAACTCCCCGCAGCCGACCGCAAGCGCCTCGGCCAACGGGGCAAGGCCGTGCGCTCGATCATCCCCAAGCTCAGCTGACCGGAGCCGCGCTAGCTCTCCGTCGCCCGCGCTTCGCGCCAGCGCGGCGCAGGCAGCGTTCCGCTCCGATAGGCTGCCAGCGCTTGCGCGATCGCTGCCTCGATCTCCGGCACGAACGCCTCGGTCGTGCCGTCGTTGTGGAAGACACGGTCGGCCGCAGGCGCGCGTTCCTGCCAGTCGCGGGCGGAGGCGAGGCGTTGCTCGGCTTCGCTGCGTTCAAGGTCCCGCGTCTGGATCAAGCGGGTGATTGCAGTCTCGTCCTCGGTGACCACGAGCCAGGCTGCGTGCGCCTTCGTCATATAGGCGTTCTCGAGCAGGTTCACGGCCTCGAGGACCGCGATCGCTTCGCTCGGCAACTCCATCGCCCAGCGGTCGAGCAGGGCCATGAAGTAGGCGGGGATATCGCCGATGGCCGTGCGCAGCGCTTCCATCCGCTCCGGCTTGCCGAAGACCTGGCTGCCGAGCACGCGCCGGTCGATGACGCCGTCGGCGCCGACGATCTCCGCGCCAAACTCGGCGACAACCCGCTCGAAGCCCGGCGTTCCCAGCGCGTACATGCGATGGACCTCGCGGTCGGCATCGACATGGAGGGCGCCGTGGGCTTCCGCGAGGTGCGTGCAAAGCAGGCTCTTCCCGGACGCGATCGAGCCGGTGACGCCGATAATGAGGGGCACGCCGTATTCTAGGCCGCCGAGTGTCGATGGATGCGGGCGATGCCACCAGAGCGATCCGGAGCTGCTTCCCCGAGCTGGGCGACCACGAGCTGCGCCCGCTGAGGAGCGGCCGCTCGCACTCGACCTTCGCCTACGGCGACAGCGTCTTCCGCTTTCCAGGGACCGCTGCCGATACCGTCCTGCTGCGTCGCGAGCTGCGGCTTCTCGCGGCGCTCGCGCCGGCGCTGCCGCTGCCTATCTCGACCCCCACACGGGTCGCGCAGTGGCGCGGGCGTCCCTTCGCCGGCGCTCCCTACCTCGCCGGCAAGCCGATCGCGACTGACGATCTTTTCGGGCCCCAAGGCGGCGAGATCGCCTGCGAGCTCGGGGAGTTCCTCTGGGCGCTCCATCGGTTCCCGCTGGAGCAGGCGGCCGTCGCGCTGCAGACGCCGCCAGACGCCGCCCCCGCGGACCCGCGGGAGTGGCTCGACAGGCTGCGCATGCGTGTGTTTCCGCGGCTCTCGCCGTCGCTGCGCATCGCCGTCGATGGTGGGGTCACGCGTTTCGCGAAGCTGGGGATCGTGCGGCCGCGTGCGCTCACCCACCACGACCTGGGGCGCCGTCACCTGCTCGTTCATGAGGGCCACCTTGCGGGCGTGATCGACTTCAGCGCCGCAGCGCTCGCTGATCCGGCAGTCGATTTTTCTGGGATCCTCGCCTGGGCCGGCTGGAACGGCGTCGACGATGTCGCCCGCTTCTATGACGGGCCGCTCGGACTCGAATTCGAGGAGCGAGTCGAGTTCGCCTACTGGACGTTGCCGCTCGGCTGGCTCGCCTTCGCTGTTGACCGCGAGAACGAGCCGCTGGTCGGTCGCGCCCGCTCCGAGCTGAGCATGCGCATGCAGCGCGCCGGGGTGATGCCCGCGGGCTGAGAGCGCTGGCGCTAGAATGCCCGCCACTCACGCGGGAGCGAGTCAGAGGGAGCGAGCTGTGGAGATCATGGGCAAGGTGGCGATCGTGACCGGCGGCGGTTCCGGTATCGGGCGCGCCACGGCGTGCGCCCTCGCCGCCGAAGGCGCGACCGTCGTCGTGGGCGACATCGATGCTGAGGGTGGTGAACAGACCGTCCAGGACATCGTCGCCGCCGAGGGCAAGGCCTCGTTCGTGCGGGCGGACGTCTCTCGCCCGGAGGGGATCACCGCCCTTTTCGCCGAGGCCGAGGCGGCCTACGGCGGGGTCGACATCGTCTACAACAACGCGGGCATCTCCAGTGGCGAACCGCACTGGCCCGAGGCGCCGCTCGAGCGCATTGCGGAGGAGTTCAACATCAACGCCACCGGCGTGATGATGGGCACCCGCGCCGCGATCGAGGCGCTTCGCAAGCGCGGGGGCGGTGTGATCATCAATACCGCCTCGACCGCCGCGGACGGCCACCTGGCCTTCGATCCCATGTACTCCGCGTCGAAGAAGGCGGTCGTCTCCTTCACGCAAAGCTGCGCCCCCCTGAAGGAGAGCGAGAACATCCGCGTCAACGCGGTGTCGCCGGGAATGGTGAAAACCGCTTTCCAGCGCAAGACCGGCGACGGCACGCGGCCCGCTTCCTGGCTCGCACCTGCGATCGAGCGTGCCGGCGACAACATCCTCCAGCCGGAGGCGATCGCGGCAGCGGTGCTCGACTTCATCCGCGACGATTCGAAGGCCGGCGAGGTTCGGACCGTTTCCGCCGGATAACGCCGCGGTATCATCTCAACAGCGCCCCAGAGCGCGAACGGCGAGGTCATGCCAGGGCCCCTGGACGACATCCGCGTTATCGATCTGAGCGAGGGCCCGATCGGCGGGCTCGCCACGATGGTGCTCGCCGATTTCGGTGCCGACGTGATCAAGATCGAGCGCCCCGGAGGCGATCCGTGGCGCTCGCTCGCGAACGCACCCGTGTGGCTGCGGGGTAAGCGCAGCGCCGTCCTCGACCTGAAGGACGACGCCGGACGAGCGGCGCTCGCGCCGCTCGTCGAGGGCGCCGACGTTGTCGTCACCGCGATGCGCCCGGGTGGGGCCGCTGCCCTCTCCTGCGATTACGAGCGGCTGGCCGCCATCAACCCGGCACTGGTGTACTGCTCGATCACAGGCTTCGGGCGCGAGGGCCCCTACGCGAACTACCCGGGCTACGAAGCAGTGGTCGCGGCGAAGATCGGGCGCATGCTCAACTTCAGCGGCCTGCCCGACCGGGAAGGCCCGGCCTACGCTGCGGTGCAGGCCGGATCGCACGCCTGCACGCAGGCGGCGATCCACGGGATCCTCGCGGCGCTCCTCGCCCGCGAAACGATCGGGAAGGGCCAGCTCGTGGAGACGAGCATCATGCAGGGCCTTTTCGCCTACGACCTCGGCGGTCTCTTCCGCCACCAACTCGCCGAGCGCCTGCCCGACCTCTTCGTAATCGACCCGCGGGCGATGGCCTCGATGATGCCGACGCTCAACTACCACTCCCTGCAGACGAAGGACGGCCGTTGGCTCCAGTTCGGGAATCTGATGGCGCACCTGTTCGACAACTACGTCGCGGCCGTCGGCCTCGATGATATCTATGCCGATCCGGACTACGAGGGTCCGCCCGCGCTCTGGTCGGAGGAGGCGCGCGAGCGTATGCGCGACCGTATGTTCGCGCGCATGCGTGAGCGCACTGCCGACGAATGGATGCGCCACTTCACCGAACACGGTGGCGTTGCCGCCACGCCCTTTCAGAGCACGCAGGAGGCGCTCGACGACCCGGATCTCGTGCTCAACGGTCACGTCGTCGAGCGGGACCACCCGAGTTTGGGCCGCGTTCGCCAGCTCGGTCCCCTCGCGCGGCTCACCGAGACGCCCGGCAGGGCAGGCGAAGCCGGCCCCGAACCCGGCGTGCACACTCATGAGGTGCTCGCGGAGGCTCCCCGCCCGCGGCCTCGAACAGGGGGAGTGAGGGCGACGAACGGCGCTGCCCCGGCGCCGCCCCTAGCGGGCGTCACCGTCCTCGAGTTCGCCACGATCATTGCGGCCCCGCTGGGGGTCGCCGTCCTTGCCGATCTCGGTGCGCGCGTGATCAAGGTCGAGCCCGTGGGCGGCGATCCCTTCCGGGGGATGGGGATCGGGTCGCTCGGCGCCGCCCGCGTGAACGGCAGCAAGGAGAGTATCGCCCTCGACCTCAAAACCGAGGCGGGCCAGAAGATCGTTCACGAACTGGCGCGGGACGCGGACATCCTCATCCACAACTACCGGCCTGGCGTGCCGGAGCGCCTCGGTATCGGCTATGAGGAACTGCAGGCGATCCGCCCGGAGCTGGTGTACGTCTCGGTGAACGGCTACGGGCGCGAGGGCCCGGGGGCCCACCGCCCCTCCACGCACCCTATCCCCGGCGCGGGCCTCGGGGGCGCGTTCCTCCAGGCCGGCGTGGGCATGCCTCCGGTCTGCGAGACGATTCCCGAGATGCGCGAGGTCGCGCGCAAGCTCTTTCGCGCGAACGAGCTCAACCCCGACCCCAACACCTCGATGGTCGTCGCTTCGGCGGCGCTGCTCGCGTTCTACGCCCGCGGGCGCTCGGGCGCGGGCCAGGAGGTCTTCGTCGACATGTTCGGGGCGAACGCCTACGCCAACGCCGATGACTTCGTTTCCTACGAAGGGAAGCCGCCGCGTCCTGCTCCCAGCCAAGACCTCTATGGGCTTGGCGCCACCTACCGGCTCTATCCGGCGGCCGCGGGCTGGGTCTTCCTCGGGCTCGTGCAGGAGCGCGAGTGGGATCTGTTCTGCACGCTCGTCGACCGGCCGGCGCTCACCGGCGACGCGCGTTTCGCGACGGCGGCGGGCCGTTCCGAACACGAGGCGGAGCTGGCGGAGCTGCTCGCCGCGCTCTTCCTCGAGCGCCCGGCGGACGATTGGGAAGCCTTGCTCGCCCCGAAGGGGCTGGGCTGCGTACGTGCGGATGGAGCGACGGTGGGCGAGTTCATCGCGACAGACGCACACGTGAGGGCGAACGGCCTGCGCGTGCCGGTTCACAACGCCAACTTCGGCGAGTACGAGCGCTACGGCCCCCTCACCGACTTCAGCGCCACGCCCCTCGAACTGGGCGGATTCCCGCTCGCGGGGGAGCAGAGCGATGCGATCCTGGGTGCACTCGGATATTCCGCCGAAGCGATCGTGCGGCTGCGCGAGGCGGGGGTCGTCTGGTCTGAAGCGCCCGCGCCGCTAGCCGCAGCCGCGGCCAAGGCCTAGATCAGCGCGGGATCTCCTTCGCCCGCCCAGCCCCCGTGAACGTCGCCCGCCCAGTCCCGTGAACGCCGCCCACCTCTGCCCCGTGAACGTCGCCCGCCCAGCCCCGTGAACGCCGCCCACCTATGCCATCATTCGAAGCGCATGTCGCAGCCCGCTACCGGTCGCCTCTTGGTCGCTACGCCGAACCTGGAAGAGCCAAACTTCCGCCGGACGGTCATCCTTCTCTGCGCGCATAGCGAGGAGGGCAGCTTCGGACTGGTTCTCAATCGCCCCCTGCCGGAGCGGGTCGCCGATCACCTCCCCGAATGGGGCGAGTTCGTCGGCGAACCGCCCGTGCTCTTCCGTGGCGGGCCCGTCGAGCGGGGCGCGGTCTTCGCGGTCGCTGCGGGTGACGATCTGCCGGTCGATCGCTGGGGCTTACGCGTGCGGCCAGGACTCGGGCTGATCGATCCCGCGAAGGGCCCCGCGTCCTTCGACGGCCGGCTCGCGCGAACGCGGTTCTTCGTGGGGTACGCCGGTTGGGGTGGAGGGCAGCTCGAGGGTGAGATCGCGGCGCATGGCTGGTTCGTCGTCGATGCAGACTTGGGCGACCCGTTCCACGAGCCTGAGGCGCTCTGGCGGGATGTTCTCCGGCGTCAGCGTGGTGAGCTGGCTCGCTACGCCAGCCACCCCCAAGCCCCGGGCCTCAACTGATGGCCTCGCTGGGCCGTGTGAGACGGTGCCGCGTCGCCTATTATCCGCTCAGCCCGACCGCTCCGAGTGAGTCATGACTACAGGTGACCGATCAGGCTCCGGCCCGCCGGAACAGCTCTCCCACTACCAGCTTGGCCGCCTCCTGGGGAGCGGGGGGATGGGCATGGTCTACGAGGCCACCGACCGCCGCGATGGCAGCCGGGTTGCGGTGAAGCTGCTCCATCCCCAGCTCTCCGTGGACGAGGCTTTACGGGAGCGCTTCGAGCGCGAAGCGCATGTCGCCGCCCTGCTGCGCTCGCCCTACACCGTGCATCTCCTCGGCTTCGGTGTGGTCGACGGCACGTACTACCTGGCCATGGAATTCATCGATGGTCAGACGGTCGCGGAGGCGATGGCGGATGCGCCCCTGCCCCCGGATCAGGCGCTGCCGATCGCCATCTCGGTTGCGCGTGCGCTCGAAGAGGCGGAGGCGCGGGGCGTCGTCCATCGCGACATCAAGCCCGAGAACATCATGCTCACGAGCGACGGCATGATGAAGGTCGCCGACTTCGGTATTGTGCGCCGCATGGACACGCCTTCGATGACGGTCACCGGTGGCTTCGTCGGCACGATGGCCTACGGCGCTCCGGAGCAGATGGGTGGCGCCCCTCGCGGCCACCCACGTGCCCGCGGCGACTCGCGTCGGGGGTTCGCTGCCAGCAGCCCCACCGCCCCCGCCGGCACCCCCGCCCCCAGCCGCTCCCGCGGGCAGGCGGTGGCCGCTCGTCGTGGGCGTCGCCCTGGTGGCGGCCGTTGGCGCTGCAGCGGTAGCGATCGTGCTGGCGCTGTCGCTCTGAGAAGCGATCGCGGCGAACGCGCTGACTGGTAGCATTGCCACTCATTCCAGACCGCTAGCCAAGGAGGATGCGATGCCCGCATACGTACTCGCTCAAGGAAACGTCCAGGACCGGGAGAAGCTGAACGAATACCTCGCCGCCGCGCCCGCGACGCTCGCCGGCGTCGACGTGAAGGTCCTCGTGCACTCGGAAAGCCCAGAGGTCATCGAGGGCGAGGTCACGAACAACCGCCACGTCCTGATGGAGTTCCCGGATGCGGCGGCGGCCAAGGCCTGGTACGACTCCGCCGGCTACGAGGCGATTCGTGGCCTTCGCATCGAGGCGTCGCCGGGCACGCTCGTGATCCTCGAGGGCCTGGGTTAGCCCCACCCCGGGGCCTAGATTGCCTTGATGCCCTGATACTCCTGGGCGAAGACACACTCCTGCAGCCCCCGGGCGGGCGGCCTGGTGGCGCAGCTCGTGACCCTCGGCCCCGCCGCCAGGATGGGATCTTCCGCTCACCCTGCGGCGGTGGCTCCTCCGGTCTGCGCGGCCGCCGGATCTTCGGCCCCGCCCGACCTCGACCGGGTGCGGCTGGGGGTGCACGGCGACGAGCTCGGAGTCGATCTGCGCACCGCCGGAGCGAGCGCGAAGGCGAAGCAGGCGAGCGACCACTGTTCTGTCGCCCGCGCGACCCCAGGGCGACTCCCACAGAGCCGCTCGATTCAGGATCCGCGTGGGGTGCGCGCGTCGCCGCGGAGAAAGCCGAAGGCTAGGCGTCGATGGATGCGCGGAGGGCGGCCAGGCGCCGCTTGTCGCGGTCGGCCTTGCCCGTGGCGATGGCGCCCTTCCTGGCCGCCCGGTCGAGAACGGAGTACGCCCGACTGAGGGCCTCGTCGTACTGGTCCCCGTCGCCGGCGGTGGCGGCTTCACGCACAGCACGGACCGCGGTCCGTGCTTCGGTGCGACGCACGCGCCCGCGCGTGCGTCGCTTGATCGATTGGCGCCAGCGCTTCAGCGCGGATTGCTTGTTGGCCATGGTCCCCTTCGCCTTGGAGGCCCGCTGATCTTAGGCACGCCATCGCGCTCGCGCAAAGTGCGGACGGGGTGGCAGGGGTTGCTTGCTCTGTTGACGGGGGGCAAGTATTCTTAGGAAGCGCTGGTCCATGAGCCCGGCTTCCCGTCGAAGCGCTCACCAGCCACACCTCAGATCCGAGGTCTCGCACCCAGTAGCCCCGCCACGATCGCGTACCGCTCGCCGCGGGCAGTAGGACTATTTCGATCGCACGCGCACCTGAATCCACCGCTCCCGCTGAATCCGAGAACGTCAGCCCCGCTGTTGACGCTCCTAGTGACGACCGCAAGCCGGCCGACGAGAAGCGGCCCTTGCTGGACATGGCCGAGCTCGAGGCCAGCACGCGGGAAACGCTGATCGGCGTCGCGAAGGAGTACGGCGTCGAAGGCGCTTCGACGCTCCGCAAACGCGACCTGATCTTCAAGCTCCTCCAGAGCCAGGCCGAGCACCGGGGCAACCTCTTCTCCGGCGGCTTCCTCGAGGTCTCCGACGACGGCAACTACGGCTTCCTCCGGAGCGACACCATGCTGCCGGGAGCGCACGACATCTACGTGGCGCAGTCGCAGCTGCGGCGCTTCGCGCTGCGCCCCGGCGATTACGTCACCGGTCAGATCCGCACGCCCCGAGACAACGAGAAGTACTACGGGCTGCTGAAGGTCGAGACCGTCAACGGCCTCGATCCGGAGGCCGCCAAGCGGCGCCCCTTCTTCGAGAACTTGACCGCGATCTTCCCCAATGAGCGCCTCGAGCTTGAGACCACGCCTGAGAACCTTACCCATCGCCTGATCGATCTGATCGCGCCCGTTGGGCGCGGGCAGCGCGCGCTCATCGTCTCGCCGCCGAAGGCGGGCAAGACGATGCTGCTGCAGAACATCGCCAACGGCATCACCACGAACCATCCCGACGTGCATCTGATGGTCGTCCTCATCGGGGAGCGCCCCGAAGAGGTCACGGACATGCGCCGCAGCGTGCGTGGCGAGGTCGCCAGCAGCACCTTTGATGAGCCGGTCGAAGACCACACGCGCGTTGCGGAGATGGCCTTCGAGCGCGCGAAGCGCCTGGTCGAGGGTGGCCAGGACGTCGTCATCCTGATGGATTCGATCACGCGGGCGACGCGTGCCTACAACCTCGCGCTGCCGCCCAGCGGAAAGACCCTCACTGGCGGCGTCGATCCGGTCGCGCTCTACCCCCCCAAGCGTCTCTTCGGCGCCGCGCGCAAGTGCGAGGAGGGTGGTTCGCTTACGGTCATCGCGACCTGCCTCGTCGATACGGGCAGCCGTATGGACGAGGTCATCTTCGAAGAGTTCAAGGGCACGGGGAATATGGAGTTGCGGCTCGACCGCAAGTTGGCCGATCGCCGCTTCTATCCCGCGATCGACATTCAGGCGAGTTCCACCCGCCGCGAGGAGCTTCTGCTCGACGAGAACACGCTGAAGGGCGTTTGGCTGGTCCGCCGGATGACGGCAATGATCTCGCAGAACTCGCCGAGCTCGCTCGAGGCGACCGAGCGGCTGCTCGAACGCCTCGGCCGCACCGAGACGAACGAGGAGTTCCTTGCGGGCCTCCGCACCGAGGTCTAGCCGCCCGCTCCATGCATCGCTTGCGCCCCGCTTCTGCGACCGTTTGACTCGTAGATAGCGGACTTCTTGGCAGCCCCCTATTGCACCTAGGGCCACCCTCCGGCAGTGTTCAGTGTTGGCGTTCCATGCGCTGATTAGGAGCCTATGCCTAGCCTGATCCCGAACGCGGTGACTATGAGTACGTGCTGAGCGCACGTCCCCTCGTGATCCCGCAGATGGCGCGCCGTACGCGCGTCCGCTCCCATGCCCACGCCCGTCTGCCCGGGCGCTTGGCCGTGCATGTGGTCGTGCTCGCGATTACCGCGCTGGTCGCCGTCTTCGCTGTTCGCGTGGCCGCCGATACCTCCGCCCCCAGCCTTGGGTCCTTGCCGTCCTTCCCGCTCTCCGGCGTCCGCGCCGCCGCGGCGACGACGGGTGACAGCTTCCTCCGCGCGGGCGTGAGTCACGGCACGAGCGAGTCGATGGCGAGACTTGAGCTGCGCTCCGACGTGGCCGGTATGCGCGCCACCGAGAACGTCGCCCCCCAGTCGTCGTTCACTGCGGGCATGGCGGCTGCGGCCGCGGTCTCGGACGATGCGGATGCGGGCGTGCGCCCCCTCGCCGAGATCATCGATCCGCTGCGGCCGTACACCCTGTACACGATTCGACCAGGAGACAGCTTGAACGCGTTTGCCGAGCGCTACGGCGTGCTCGTCGGCACGATTCTCGATAACAACCTCGAACTCGACGACAGCGGGCACGTCGAGGTGGGCCAGGAGATTCTGATTCCGCGGGCCGATGGCATCCTCCACAAGGCTGCCCACGGTGAGTCGATCAGCTCGATCGTCGACCAGTACGACAACATCGATGTCGGCACGGTGGTCGACTACCGTCCGAACGGCTTCCTCGACAGTACCGATGTCGAGGCGGGCCGCTTCGTTCTTCTCCCGGGAGCAGAACGAAAGCCGCCACCACCGCCGCCGGTCACGACACCGAGTGGGCGGGTGATCGTTGATTACGGCCCGCCGCCCCCGGGCGATGGCCTCTTCGGCTACCCCCTCGCGAACTGGAGCACGGTGAGCGATTCCTTCGGGACCGGGCGCGGATCCGGTCGTATCCACGAGGGCATCGACCTCGACCTCTGGTCCTTCCCGGCCTCGCCCGTCTACGCCGCCTGTTCGGGCGTTGTGACTCGCACGGAGTGGCTGACGTACAGCTACGGCTACCACGTCGTGATCGACTGCGGTGAGGGCTGGACCACCCTCTACGCGCACTTCTCCGAGATCATCGCGGTCCAGGGCAGTTTCGTGTCTGTGGGGGAGATGGTGGGCGTCTCCGGCTCCACCGGCTTTAGCACCGGTGAGCACCTCCACTTCGAAATTCGTCAGAACGGCGTCCCCTACGACCCTGCCGCCTACCTCGGCTTCTACTAGGGGAGTTCATCGTTCAGAGTTCAGAGAGAGACGGGGGCGCGTGGCGCGCGCGGAGTTCAGGGTTCAAAGTTCGAAGTTCAGAGAGAGGCCTTCTACTAGCGAGCCTCCGCCTCTCGGTCTCGATCGATACACTGCGCGAGCGCGCTTGCTTTGAGCAGGGCGCGCTGAGGAGCCACGAACTCGATGCGTGTTGGCACGGTGCGCGAGCGCAAGGACGGCGAGAATCGGGTCGCGCTCACCCCGGAGGCGGTCTACGCACTGGTAAGCGCCGGTAGCGAGGTGGTCCTGGAGGCCTCAGCTGGCGTTGGCGCCGGCTACGGGGACGCCGCGTACACGGCCGTCGGTGGGACGGTGGTCGCGGATGCTTCTGCGGTTTGGTCAACCAGCGACTTGGTCGTCAAGGTCAAGGAGCCGGTTCCGGCGGAGTACGACCAGCTCGTGCGACGCGATCCCCCGCCAACCCTCTTCACCTATCTCCATCTTGCCGCCGACCACCCCCTCACCGAGCAGCTGCTGGCTTCAGGCTGGACCACGCTTGCCTACGAGCTCGTGGCCCGTCCCGATGGCTCGCTGCCGCTCCTTGCGCCGATGTCCCAGGTGGCGGGGCACATGGCCGCTGAGGTCGGTGCGGGGCTGCTCAAACAGCCGGGCCCGGGGAAGGGCAAGCTGCTCGGCGGAATCGCAGGCGTGGCCGCAGGGAAGGTTGTGATCCTGGGCTCGGGCTCGGTCGCCACGGCGGCTGTGCGCGTTCTCCTCGGGAGCGAGGCGCGGATCGTCGTGATGTCCCGCGATCTTGCGAGGCTGAGCTACCTTCAGGAGCACTTCGGGGGGCGCATCACCACGCGCACCTCGTCCCCCCAGAGCGTGGCTGAGGAGCTGGAGGACGCGGATCTCGTGATTCTCGCCGTGCTCGTGCCCGGCGCAACTGCGCCCCGCGTGGTCACGCGCGAGATGCTGCGCCGGATGGAGCCGGGGGGTGTCCTCGTCGATGTCTCAATCGACCAGGGTGGCGCGGCCGAGACGAGCCGTCCCACGACCCACAGCGACCCCACGTATGTCGAAGAGGGAATCGTCCACTACTGTGTGACGAACATGCCTGGCGCCGTTCCCCATACCAGCACGCTCTCCCTGGCGAGTGCGACCCTGCCCTATATCGAAACGCTCGCGGCGCTCGGTACCGAGGCCGCCCTCGCGGCTGATCAGGACCTCGCGCGCGCTCTCAGCACGTACGCGGGGAGGCTCACCTCGGCCCCCGTCGCTACGGCGCTCGGCCTCGACGCCGCGCCCAACCCTTTCCTCGCAGGCTGAGGGTGGAGTTCAGGGTTCAGAGAGAGACGGGGGTGGAGTTCAGCGTTCAGCGTTCAGGGTTCAGAGAGAGACGGGCGCCGAAGGATCGTCGTACGCTGGCCCGAGTGAGATGACGGCTCTGCGGATGTCCGCGTGGGCTAACCCAAGGAGGCTCCTATGGCCGACTGGTTCGATGCGATCGACGAGGAGCGCCGCGCGCAGATCGAGGGCCAACCCCTCTTCTTCGTGGCGACGGCGCCAAGTGACCCCGGCGCTGGCTTTGCCAACCTCTCGCCCAAGGGCCGCTCGCCCCTGCGCGTGCTCACCCCGAAGCTCATCGGCTACCTCGACTACCCCGGGAGTGGGAACGAAACCGCGCGCCACACGGATGAGAACGGCCGCATCACGCTGATGGTCTGTAGCTTCGGGAAGCGCCCCGGGATCGTGCGGCTCTACGGCCAGGGACGTGCTGTGGCGGTCGATGATGCGGAGTTCCTGCGGCACCTCGAAGCGTTTCGGGCCGAACTGCATCCCTATGTGCGGCAGGCGTTTCTGATCGATATCGAGAAGCTCCAGACCTCGTGCGGCTACGCCGTCCCGCGGATGGACTACGTCGGCGAGCGAGATACCCTCGACCGCTGGTGCGAGCAGAAGCTGGAGCCGCGGGACATGGTTGAGGGTGTGCCCCAGCCGGGGGAGCTGCGCGAGCGCGTCAGCTGAGCGATCCGGGTTAGCTAGTCCAACAATGCGACCCCCCCCTTGGGATCGCGGTAACCTATCCAAAATGCCGGAGCCGACTCTACCGCACTCTTCGCCTGGAGATCCGGGGGGACATCGAGTTGCAAAACGCCGCGCGGCGGCTCTTGATCAAGCGGAGCGCCTCGTCGAGCAGGTTCACGCGCTGGTGTCGGAAGCTGGTGTGGTTGTAGACGGGCTTGAGGTGCTTCGGGAGTCCGTAGCGCGTCGTCACCGCGAAGAGCATCAACGGGGCTATGGTCGGATCGAGCCGAGGCGTCGCTTCAATGCACACGGAGACCCGGTGCGTGACGATCGCCCCAAGAACCTCTTGTTCATCGACGAGTCAGGGAAGGCGAAGGATCCGACTGATTCGCTGTTCGTTCTGGCCGGCGTTGCCTTGGAGGGCGATGCGGTCGACCAGTACGTGCAGGCTGCCGACCAATTGAAGCTAGAGTTCTTCGAAGACTTGGAGTTCACTTTCCATGCAATTGAGATGAACAATCTCAGGAGCCGCTACGGGTTTCAAGGCGATGACTCCCGACGCGATGACTTTTCCGAGCGTCTGGGGCAACTGATCGACGCGACACCGCATGTAGTGTTTGGCTCGGTACTTCGACGGGACGCGATCGGCCAGTTCACATCGACACCACCGGCTGACGACTACATCCCAGGCGATATGTACGTCTTCGCGCTCCAGTTGCTCCTCGAACGCTACGTAGATTATCTGGACCAGCAAGTTGAGCGACCAGTAGGCCAGATCGCGCTGGAAGCCCAGGGCCAGAAGGAGAATGCAGAGAACCAGCTCGCTCTAGCCCGCCTCTTGCTCCAGGGAACACAATGGGTCCCGGAGCGAGCCTTCCGATCGTACTTGCGGGTCGGCGTTGACTTCCATCCGAAGGCTGGCTCGCACCCCCTGGAGCTTGCCGATCTGACCGCGTACTCGCTTCGTGAGTGGGCCAGGAACGGCTTTCGCATTGAATCTGGACGGTGGGGCCTCTTGGGCTCTCGGGTCTATTGGCGAGACGATCGGAGGATGGGTAAGTTCGGGATCAAGGTTTGGCCAGACTATGACATCCGAGGTGCAGTCGAGGCGCATAGGGATAGCTTGCAAGAGCGACCCAATTAAAAGCGCCGCCGCTCGGGAGCAGCGGCGCCGACGCCAACGGGGCATCCACTAGGTATTAGCCTATCTGTTCGGGTAGTACCTGTCGATGAGTCGATGACCTATCTCGATCGTAAACAGTAGTCCGTGCTGGCTGGTTCTTGCTAGGCGGGGAGGGCCTGGCGCAGGCTCTCGATCGTCAGCCGCAGGCCCTCGTCGAGCGATATTTCGGGCTCCCAGCCGAAGGCCTGCCTTGCCGCCGTGGCGTCGACGTAGATCTTGCGAATGTCGCCGGGCCGGGGCGGCCCGTGGACCGCTGTGGTCGCATCGCCGGTGGCGTCCTGGAGGGCCCGGTGGAGCGCGTTCACGGACGTGCCCCGGCCCGTGCCGAGGTTGAAGACGCCGCCCGACCCCGCCGCCAAGGCGAGCACGTTCGCCCGCGCAAGGTCGCCGACATAGACATAATCCTTCTGCTGTTCGCCGTCGCCATCGATCGTGCAAGGCTCGGCGCGCAGCATGCGTTCGGCGAAGATGGCGACGACGCCAGCTTCGCCGTGAGGGTCCTGGCGCGGGCCGAACGCGTTGCCGTAGCGCAAGGTCGTCGATTCCAGCCCGGCTGTGCGGGCGACCATGCGCAGGTACTCCTCGCCGGCGAGCTTCGAGACCCCGTAGGGCGACTCTGGCTGCAGCGTGGCTCCCTCGGGTACGGGGAGAACCGCGGGCTGGCCGTAGGCCGTGCCGCCCGAGGACGAGTAGATGATCTTGCGCACCCCGTGGGCCGCAGCGGCGAGGGCGAGGTTGGCCGTGCCGCCACCGTTCACGGCGAGGTCGTACTCCGGATCCTTCGTGCTGACCTTCACGCTCGCCTGAGCGGCGTGATGGTTGATGACCTCCGGCTCGAGCGCGGCCACGAGATCGGTGAGCTCGGCGGCGCGGATGTCCATCTCGTGGAGCGTGGCCGCGTCGTTGAGGTTGTCGCGTCGCCCGGTCGAAAGGTCGTCGAGGACGTGGACTTCGTGTCCGGCTGCGACATACGCGTCGACGACATGCGAACCGACGAAGCCCGCGCCGCCCGTAACGAGAATCCTCATGCGATCGGCCCCACGCTCATGCTAGCCGCAGGCGCCCGGTTGGGCGAACGCGTCAGGCCTCGCGCAGCTTCGCCGCCCCCCAGCCGATGACCCCTGCCGTCGCCCCCGCCACCAACCCTCCCAGCACCATTGGCGCAATGAAGTCGGACATCGACGCGTCGGTCGTCATCTGCGCGTATTTGGCGACCGCGGCATTACCGGCGAACCCCGCCGCGCCTGAGGCCCAGCTCTCGAAGTCGAGGCCGTTCGCGCAGGCGTCGCAGCGGGCCGTGATCGGGCTTGGTTGCGCCACCTAGCCCTCGGTCGGAGCGCCGGTGGGCGTCGGGGTCGGCACGACGCTTCCGCCAGGTGTCGGCGACGCCTCGGTGGGCGGACCGGGCGCGGGCGTTGGGCTCGCCTCAGCTGGGATCGTGGGGAGTGGCGTTGGCGTTTCAGTTGGCGTGGGGGTCGGCGTCTCGGTGGGTGTGGGTGTGGGTGTGGGTGTGGTGGTGGGGCTGGCTTCCGGCGTCTCAGTTGTCGAAGGCGAGGCGCTCGCGTCGGGCGTGGGCGTCTGCGTGGCACCGGGAACGCGATCGCCGGCCACGGCCTCGGTGGGCGTGGGTGTGGGCGTGGTCGGAGGGGGCGCGGTGGCGGCGGGTTTCGCGTCCAGCGGTGCCGCGGTCGCCTCCGCGGTCGCGTCCCCCTCTGTGCTGGCGTTCTCGTCTTGCTCCGCCAGCACCTCGTTCGCGGAGGAGTCCAGGACCTCGACTTCCGCGCCGCCACCCTGAAGCTGTTGGATCAGCGTTGGCAGCCGCGAGGGCGAGGTTTGCTTGGGCGCCACAGGCGTGACCGCTCCCTCGAGAGGAATACCGAGGCATCCGCCCAGCAGGAGTGCGAACGCAAGCGCAGCAATTGTGCCCATCGTGGCGCGCGCAGCCGGTCTGGATTTACCCCGCATAGGTTCGAGGCTAGCTCTGGCCCGGGGCTGCGCCTATCGGGCGCGCCCCTGACCCGAGCGCCGCCGAGGCCCCATCCGCTATCGGACCGTTACCTCGACAAGCGACTCGAGCACGTAGGTGGTGCTGCCCTCGATGGCCTCGATCTCGACGGACAGGGTGATGCCGGCGAACTGGCGGCGGGCCGCGCCCGTGATGTTGTAGCGCCACTCGCCGGCGCCGTCGTCAATGCCCGCGTTCGCCACCGCATCCGCCTCCCAGGCCTCAGTCATGCCGTTCCAGTACATGCCATCGGCGCGCTGGATCGTGAAGCCCACGCTCTCCGGGGTGAGCGAACCGACGGTCGCGATAAACGCCAGGCGGCTGCGCGGTACCGGTATCTCCGAAGGCGGCTCGCTCAGCAGGAGCTGGTCCGAGGTGATCGTGGTCTCGGAAGGAGTCGGCGTTTCCGTGGGAGTGGGTGTCTCTGTGGGCGTAGGCGTGTTCGTGGCTGTCGAGGTGGGGGTCGGGGTGGGCGTGTCACTTGGCGTGGCTGTTGGGGTCGGCGTCGCGGTGTTGGTGGGCGTTGCCGTCGGGGTGTCGGTGGGCGTTGCCGTGGGCGTGGGCGTCTCTGTGGGCGTGGGTGTGGCTGTGGCTGTGGAGGTTGGAGTGGCGGTCGGAGGCGGCGTGGTGGGTGTCGCCGTAGGGGGTGGCGTGGTCGGTGTGGCAGTCGGGGGTGCCGGAGTGGAGGTGGGCGTGTTCGTCTGCGTCGGTGTCGGGGTCGAGCTGCTGCACTCAGGTGTCGGGGTGGGGTTTGGGGCGCCGGTATCGGCCACGTACTCGATCGTGAGCAGCGGCCGGTCCGCCGGTGTCGATGCATTGAAGCTGTAGAGGCTCAGATCATCATTGGCGGCGCCGTTCTGGCGGAGGCGGAACCCGAGGTTCGCCTCCCCGTTCGCCCAGGCTTGCACGATCGCAGCAACGTCGAAGGAGATCGTTGCGGTGCTACCGGCGGCGTACGCGACGGCCACGGGCTGGCGCCCCGTCAGCGCAATCGACACTCCGCTGTGGGTCGCGGCCGTGATCGCGCCCGCTATGCCCAGCGCTGGCGGCGTGCAGATGCGCTCGGCCACCAAGGTCCGAGCGAAGCCGCCCGCCTGTGCGACTTCGAAGGAGAGGCTGGCCGAAAGCACGATCGCTCCGGAGAGGGCGGGCAGCTCGTTCGCGAGCTCGAAGCGTAGGAGCGCGTCGTGACGGTCGCCTGCTGATAGCGACACCAGGAGCTGGTCAGACGTACCGTGACTCGTGCTCGGCGCTGCCTGACGGATGTAGGTGTCTTCGTAGCTGCCCGCGACGTCACCGCCCGCCGCCGAGGTCAGCGTGCTCGTGCTGGTGCTGTACGTGATCTCCAAGACCGGTGGCGTGCCGCCCCCTTCGGAGGAATCGAAGGCGAGCGCGTCGGTGGAGAAGCCGCACAACGACCAGCCGTTGTTGGCCGCTCGTGCGGCGCTGTCGGCGATATCCGCGGTGACGGTGAAGGAGGCGAGGGTCCCGACGGGGCCGGCGGCAGACACCGAGGTCCCGAGCTGGCAGCCGGACCAGGTGCTGTTGGCGCTGCTCCATGTGGCCTGTTCGTCCCACCCCGGGCTTGTCGGGATCTCGCCGATGAACACATCGACGGCGGCGGCGGGCGGTGTTGCCACCGCCACCCGCAGCACAGCCGCCGTAACCGTGGCGTCATCTGGGATCGACGAGAGGCCGAAGCGAATCGCCGACCACTTCTGGGCACCGGGGCTGCCATCGACTTCGAGCGTTGCGCCATCGTGACCGAGGCTCGGTTCGGCCTGGTCGATGTAGGTGTCGCTGCTGGGGCTGAGGACGACCATCTCTGTGCTGGGGACGGCCGCGTCCGCGCTGCCCCGACCCAGCGCGACGACGACCGGAAAGACGCCGAGAACGGCAAGCGCCACCGGCCCGGCGGCCCAGGCAGCCCGCCAGAACGCCGCGCGCGGTGCGCGCCTAACTGACCGTGTATGCGATCGAGACGCCATGTAGCTTCGAATCGGCTCCACCGGTCAGGTCGACGATGAGGAAGTACACGTTTGCGGTGTTATCGACGGTGTGTTGGAAGGCCTGCACGGTCTGCGGGGAGGGGCCGTCGCCGGAGCGGATCTCCACGAGATTGAAGACCTGGCCGGCATCCGTGCCGTTCGCGATGGGCGTGTAGTCGAGGCGCAGGTGCACCTCGCCGCTCGTCGCCATGAAGCCCCCGGTCATACTCGTGACCGTCGCGCCGTCCGGCAGGACCACCGGCGCGTAAAAGCGCTGGGAGGCGATATCGGTGCCCACGGGACTGAGCTGGTTGAACGTCTTCTCGTAGAGCGCGAGGTCGCTCGCGGGCTGGAAGGTGCTGGCCGCGATGGCGATGGTGCCCTGGTCCGACATGAGCGCGCCGCCGCCGGGGCCCTGGAGGTCGACGCCGTCCTCAGTCACGCGCAGCCAGATCGCGTCGCCGGTGTTCAGCATGGTGAGCGTGCTGGCGAAGCTCGGGGCTTCCGGCGCGTGCACCTCGTAAGCCCCGGCAATCGGATCCCAGCGGTACGCGATCGCGTATTTACCATCGATGCTGGAGAGCGCTTCCGCGGGTGGGGCGCTCGGGCCCATATAGGCGACGTTGTTCCAGCCCTGCACCAAGGGCGTCGCCTATATGGGCGAGACCATCGCTCCTGCGAGCGCGATCACCCCCAGAGTTGCCGCTGCTGCCAGTGCCGCCGCTCGCCGCATCCTCGACCCCCAAACGACATCCGCAAGCGCGGACATCCGGCTCAGCGTGAGCCTATGAGGTGGCGGTGACGGGCTGAATGCGGGCTCGCCCTAGGTTCGCCGCGGGCTTCCCCTACGTGCGAAGGGGATCACGTGGCGGAGTCGCGAAGGCCGGCGATCGAGGAGCAGGCCGCGGAGGCGCTTAAGCGACCCGCTTCGCGACGACGACATCGCGGTGGAGGTATCGACCGGGACCGCGACCGTCGGCTGAGTAGGCCTGGAATTCGCCGCCGCAGGTGATGAGCGTGATCCACTCCTCATCTTCGGGCCGGTCCGGCGGCGAGATGAGGTCGCCCATCGGGATCGTCGCGACGAGGTAGCGCTCGCGGAAGAAGACCTCGTAGACGTACTCCCGGCCGTCCTCCATCACCACGATGATCTCGTCGCCATGCTCCAGGTCGACGAGGTTGTAGAAGGGGCCCTGGATGTCCGGGTAGTAGTCGACGTGGGCCGAGAACACGGAATTCTTGCCGAAGCCCGGCTTCCCGTAGGTGTCGATGTCGTACCAGCCGACGTTGTGGGGGTTCTTGGGCACGTCGAGCTGATTCTGGGGCAGAAGAAGGCCGATGTTCTCGATCTCCGCCTCGACATCGAGGGAGGGCAGGCGCATTGCGGTGACCGCGCCATCGAACGGCCTTGGCGTCGGCGTCGGGCTGGGAACCGTGGTGGGCACCGTGGGGGTCCGGGTGGGCGCGTTCGTCGGCGGAGCCGTTGCTGTCGCCGTCGGCTCGGCGGCCACATCCGAACCCACGCTGTTGGCAGTTGGGCTGGGGTCGGGAGTGGTCGAATCGCTACCGCCGCACGCCGCACCGACAAGCAGCAGAGCCACGAGAAGGGTCGGGAGGGCCGCGGCCGGACGCCAACCTCGCACTGAAGATCCTCCCACGAAACGTCGGACGGCCCGCGGCCGCTTAGGAAGTGTATGCGACGGCTTAGTTTCAATCTGCAGCCCCGGTAAAGCCGTGACGACAGTCACGAAGAGGCTCCCCTGGTCCGCCGCCGGCTGATGACGACGCCCCCGGCCACCCCCAGCAACGTCAGCACAATCACGCCGATCGCAACGGGCAGCACCAGACCCGATCCGCCCTCATCGTCCCCCGGGCGGACGGCTGCGTTCGCTGTTCCGGCGCGGATGGCGGGGTCGTCGGTGGGCAGGGTGGTCGCGGGGAGGGGCGTGAAGCGCGCCTCCCCGGTTGCGGTCGCGTCCCGATCGATATCGCCCACCGGCGCAGGGCTCACGCTCACGCTTGGCAGGGCCAGCGGGGCGCCCGCTCCGACGTTCAAGTCGAGCTGCTGCGCGGCCGCCTGCCAGCTGCCCGATTCGTTCGCCGTGCGCCCATCGATGGTGAAGGTGACGGTGGCGCCGCTCGTCCCGCAGCCCGCACGCTGCGATTCGTGCACGACCAGCACGCTGTAGGCCGATACGCCATCCTGCATGATCGTCCCGCGCTCGCCGGCGGGCGACTGCGTGCAGTCGACGCCGTCGACGAACGCGCGGACCTCGGTGCCGCTGGGCACAGGCGCGCCTTCGATCGCGGCCGAGCCGAAGAAGGTCGCGGGAACGCCGGGCTGTGCGGCCACCAGGTGAGCGCCGCTGAGGAGCGCGAGCGCGAGCGCGGCGATCGCGACGAAGAGCCGGGCCACGCGCTTCTCCTGGCCCACCACGAGCGTGATCGTACGACGCAGTTTCGGCCCAGCCCATCGCCTCCCACCGGTTAGCCGTGTCTCACACCTCTGTGGTCAGCACACCTAGGGCTCCGCCCGCGCTCCCCGGGGGCGGCGCCCCGAGCCCGGCGGGCGGGCGCGGATCGGTCGCACCTTTGATGAAAGCGCCCTACCTTATGTTGAATCTCGCCCGAGGTGAGCGTGGCGTGGCACCCATCGGTGAGGCCCTGCGCGAAGCGCGCGAAGGCCTCGGACTAACCGTCGAGCAGGCAGCTATCGATACGCGCATCTCCGCGCGCTTCCTCGAGGCGTTGGAGATGGAGCGCTTCGAGGATCTGCCGGCGGATGTCTACGTGCGTGGTTTCATCCGCTCCTATGCGGCCTACCTTCAACTCGATCCCACCGCCCTCCTCGCCACCTTTGAGGACGCAGGCGATAGCCCCGACCCACCCATCGGCACTCCGATCGGCGCCCCCTTTGGTGGGCGGGGCCGGTCCTCGCCGCAGCGAACGGCCTCCGAGCCCGTGGTCGAGCCGTCCGAGGCGGGCCGCCGCGAGCGCGGCCCCGGGGTCGTCCCCGCGCAGGATGCCGGCCTGTTCGACCTGCCGGCGGGCGATCCCTGGCGCGGCGGGGGCGCGTTCGACGGCCGTCGGACGGGCGTGCTGGGCCCCCGGGGGCGCCGGGCGGGCGCCGGCCTCGCCGGAATGATCGCGCTGATCGGCGCCGGTGTCGTCGCCCTCGGCGTCATTGTGATCGGCCTGGTCGTGCTGCTTTCCGGGGGCGATGGCGGGAACGAGCCGGTGGCGCCCGTGCCGACGGCGACCCCCGCCACCGCCGCGACCGAGCCCGTCACCGTGATCGTGGTCGGCACAGCGACGCCCACCCCGGGGGCGGTTGCTACTGAGACGCCAGCGACGGCGTCGTCGGAGATGACGCCCACGCCCACGCCCGCGCCTACACCCGAGCCGGGCACCGCGACCGCAGTGCCGTCGCAGCCGACCTCCCCGCCCCCGCCCCCGCCGACCGCCACGCCGACACCGACCGAGACCCCGACGCCGCTGCCGACGGTGACACCGACGCCGGTGGCGCCAAGCCAGTTTGCGGAGTGCCAATCGGGAACCAACAATGTCCG
>CAUYXJ010000048.1:0-23129 GCA_963577065.1 Dehalococcoidia bacterium
AAGGGATCCCGGAACCTCTCCAGTCGCTCGGTCACGTCCGTCCGGCGTTCTCGCAGCATTGCGGTTGCTGCTTTGAGCATTTCCGAGAGTGCCTCGGGAGTGACGTTCATCGCCGCGGCGAGTAAATCGTGGGGAATCGGGTGGAACCAAATACCGTGTCGTTCGGCGAGCGCGAAGCCGTCGCGAGGCTCAGGGAGTCGCTCCAACTCCTTCTTCACCACTTCCTCCCCCCAATTCAACTCACGCCAAGACAATTCCAACTCCACGCCGTAGACCTCGTGGAAGAACGCAGCGAACGGCTCGCCATTGATCGCGTTCAACTTCAGCATCTCATCCCAGTTGGCTATTGAGTGCTCGTAGTCCCGCACCAATTGCGAGACATGATAAGGACCCCAGGCATCATCGTCCGGGAATTCCCAGGCCGACCACGAGAAGAGCTCGTCGCCTTCCCCGCGAATCATTCGGAAAATTGGGACCCGAGAAGAAAACCCTTTGGCCTCGATTTTCCCCTTCGATACGAACGTGACCTCAACTACCGTCGACGCAACTGCAACCGAGCCTGAAGCCCACCCACCACCGACCTGTGCTTCGTCACTTGCAAGGAGTCGGGCCGCCAGGTTCACCGCGAGCCCCGATATATCACCGTGCTCGTAGGCAACATCACCTACGTGTAGCGCCAACCGGACGCCAAACTCCCCGCCCTCGTGCTCGTCGCTGATGTTGAGAGCAGCACGGATTGCGTCCTCTACGCGGTCGAACGTTAGCAGCCAGCCATCACCGGTGCTCTTCTTGAAACCATAGCTATGCGCCTCAGCTGCGGCTGTCACGACAGACTCATGAGTCGCCACCGCGCCGCGTAGCGCTTCGTCTCCGTCCGACGCCGCGAGCGCCGTGGAACCGACGATATCGGTGAACATCACAGCGCTCAGGCGTCTCTCAGCAGCCATCGCATTGATCGTATCGCATAGCCTGAGTCGATCGGGACAGACCGGGCCCCTACCCGCCCCCGGTCGTGAGCAGCGCCCGGAGCTCGCCCAACGCAGCGATCGTGGCGTCCGGCTGGACGCCGGCGGGGGGCGGCTCCGCGGTCGCGCTCACCCACACGCCCTGCATCCCGAGGGACTGCGGCGCGCGCACGTCCCACTCGATGTTGTCGCCGACGAACCAGGCGTCGGAGGGCGCGAGGGCGAGCCCTTCGAGGACGCCGAGGTACGTTTCGATCTCGGGCTTGCCGACGCCGCGCTCGCCTTCGATCCATATCAGGTCGAAGTGGCGCGCGAGGTCGAACCGCTCGATCTTCGCCTGCTGATCGCCGTGGTTGCCGTTCGTGACGAGCGCGGTGACGAACCCCTCGGCCCGAAGCCAGTCGAGCGTCTCGAGCGCACCGGGGAAGATCAGGACCTGGGTATCGCGACGCGCGCGGTACCCAGTAGCGATCCCACGCGCCAGTTCCTCTTCGTGACCGAGTTCGCCCAGGGCTTGTGCAGCGATAGCGGTGTTCGCAGGAATTGGGTCCGTGCGTCCCCGCCGGTGCCGCTCGGGGTCGGCCCAGAACCATTCCCGAATCCGCAGGACACCTTCGATGAGCGCTTCGAGATCGGTGCCGACCGACCGTGCCGCTTCCGCCTCACAGGCCTCACGCCAAGCGACATCGGCACCAGGACCGGACTCAATGATCGTGTCGTCGAGGTCTAGGAGCACGGCACGAGGGCGTGGCAGCGGCCCGGGCGAATCGGGGAGCGAAGTCACGCGAGCGCCATTGGCTTGAGAAGGATCAGTTCACCCGCCGGCCCGACTCCGCCCAGTAGGGCTCGCGCAACTCGAACTTCTTGAGCTTGCCCGTCGCCGTGCGCGGCAGCTCCGCGACGAACTCGACCCGGCGGGGCGCCTTGAAGTGGGCCATCTTCTCGCGGCAGAACTCGATGATCTCCTCCGGTGTCGACTCCTGGCCCTCTTGGAGGACGACGACCGCGAGCGGCGTCTCGCCCCACTGCTCGCTGGGGATGCCGACGACCGCTGCCTCCTGCACCTTCGGGTGGCGGTAGAGCACATCCTCGACCTCGATCGAGGAGATGTTCTCGCCACCAGAGATGATCACGTCCTTCGCCCGGTCGACGATGTTGATGTAGCCGTGCTCGTTCACGGTGGCGAGATCACCGGTGTAGAAGTAGCCGTCGCGGACGACCTTGGCCGTGTCTTCGGGCTGGTTCCAGTACCCCTTGAAGACCATGTTGCCGCGGGCTGCGATTTCGCCGATCCCCTCGTCGTCCCAGGGGACGTCATGCCCACCCTCGCCGACCACGCGCAGCTTCACCCCGAGGCTGGGGTGGCCTGCGCGTGCCTTCAGCCGGTAGAGCGCATCGCCTTCGGCGCTGACGTGCGGCTTCGGCTCGGCCACGGTGAGGATCGGCGCCGTCTCCGTGAGGCCGTAGAGCTGCATGAACGTCCACCCGCGCTCCTTCTCGAGCCGCTCGACGTAGGTGACCGGCGGGGGCGCGCCCGCACAGACGAAGCGCGGCTTCGTCGCGATCTCGTACTCGCCCGCGTCCTCGAAGTCGAGGATGCGTGCAAGCACAGCCGGGGCCATGCAGGCGAAGGTGACGCCCTCGTCGCGCATGAGCGAATAGAGGAAATCAGGGTCGGGCGTGCGCACGACCGCATGCTTCGCACCCATCGCCGTAAGGGCGTACACGCCCCCCCAGCCGTTGCAATGGAACATCGGCAGCGTCCACATATTGACGTCGTTGTGGTCGATGCCGAGGTGGGCGATGTAGTGGTAGGCGTTCGTGTAGAAGTTCCGATGGGTGAGCATGACGCCCTTCGGGCGGGCGGTGGTACCGGAGGTGTAGTTGATGCTGACGAGGTCGTTCTCATCGAGCTGGGGATCGTCTGGGGGCACCGTTGGCTGGCCGGCGATGAGCGCTTCCCAGTCCTGCCAGCCATCGGCGAGCGGGGCATCGCCATAGCGGGCGACGATCCAATTTTCGACCTCCGGGAGGTCGGCGCGGAGGCCATCGAGGGCACCCGTCAGGTCGGAGTCGGCGAGGAGCACCTTCGTCCCGGAGTGGGAGAAGGCGTACTGGAAGTCGTCCGGGACGAGCCGGTAGTTGAGGGGGACGAGCACCGCTCCGATCAGCGAGGTGCCGTAAAACGACTCGAGAAAGTGATGGCTGTTGGGGCTGAGGATGCCGACGCGATCACCTTTGTCCACGCCGAGCCCCTTGAGCGCGTGCGCGAGCTGATAGCAGCGCGCCGCAAACTCGGCGTAGGTGAAGCGCTTGTCGCCATCAACGATCGCCTCTTTCGGGCCGTAGAGCGCCTCCGCGCGGAAAAGGAAATCATTGACAACCAGGGGGACTTCCATGCCAGCCTCCGCCGCCCGTCGGGGGCGTGGCGGCATGCTACCGGCCCGCTTTCGGGGACGGAAGCGGTCGGGGAGGGAGCGGAGGCAGAGGACGTTCGGGGATCGGGGCGGCCGCCGGGCAACGCCCTGCTCGCTGCGCTCCGCGAGGGCATGGCCGTCGCTAGCCTTCGCGGCGTCGCTCGAGGGGACGCGCCCTCCTGAAGCGGGTCCGTGCTCGCTACTTCAGCGGGGGGCGTAGGACGGCGTCGTAGGCGTGATGGAGCGCATGGTCGATGGTTTCCATGCTCAGGAGCTCGGCGAGCGGGAGCTCGTAAGGGCCATAGCTGAGTGGCCGGTCTAATTCGCTTGCAGATAGTGCCTTGATGTACGCAACATCCTTTTCTCCGCCCTCTCGTATCACCCGCGCGATTTCGGCAGGTTCGCAACCGAGGTATGGCTGGAATCGCCTCTCGTTGAAGTCACTCAGGTCCGCGGGCCAGTTGGTTTCCCCTCGGACCATGCGATGGACCTCGGCGATGTCACCCGCCCAGTCGGCCAAGTGCGCGAAGCTCTCGCGCGTCGTCCAGCCGCAGCTGAGGCGATAGTCCCAATCATCGACGTAGGCTGTCGCCGCTGCCGCTCGCTGAGCGGCGAACCGGATTCCGTCGATGAGTTCAGGCTTCGTGATTGTCATCGAGATGCCCTCCACGCCTACAGGTTGAACCAGACCCAGTTCGTGTCGCGACCGAGCATGACCTTGCCGACGGATTCGTAGCGGTCCTTTGAGATGAAGGCGTTCTGCTGGTAGGTGTGGATATCTCGGAAGATCCGTTCGAACGGTTGCTCCTGACGGATGCCCGTCGTGCCGAGCACGCTGTGAACGAGGTCGACTGCGGTCACCGAGGCTTCGCAGACGAACGACGCGGCAAGCTGGGCGACGAGGCCGGTCTCTCGACTGAGCTTCTGCCGTTGCATCTCCTCCCACATCTCCCCCGCCGTCTGATAGAGGAAGGCGCGGGCGGCGCGCAGGTGGGCGCGGGCTCGCGCGAGCGCTTCCTGCGTGCGCTCGCTGTCCGCCTGAGCGCGCGCCGTGTAGGAGGGCGCTTGCTCTGGACGAGCTCCAAGGCGGCGTCGAGCGCGGCCTGCGCTTGGCCGAGAGGCTGGATGCAGATCTGCGTGGGCGCCACCCACGCCCCCATCCGATAGAGGGGACCCTGGAACGCGCGGCCGGGGTTCCCGAACGGAGCTACCGTGACGACGCGATGATGGGGGACGAAAAGATCGGTGACGCGGAGGTCGTGGCTCCCCGTCCCGCGAAGCCCGAGCGTCCGCCAATCGTCGAGGTTCTCGGCATCCTCCGGCGGGAAGAAGGGCGCCACCATCACCGGATCCCCAGTCGGATGGAGGGCCGGGGCGTCGCCGTCCATGGCGAGAGCCATCCCAGTCATGTACGTCGCGGCGTCCGCGCCGCTTGCGAAGGGGAACTGGCCTGTGACTTGATAGCCTCCCTCGACTGGGATGGCCTTGCCGGGCCGAGACCAGCCGCCGGCGACAATCGGATCGGGTGTCGCGAAAATCTCGTCCGCGCCCTCATCCGGCACGAGCTGGCAGAGCGTGTGAATGGCTGCGGCGTTCCCGACGACCCAGCCAGCGGCGCCCTCCACGTACGAGAGCCGCTCAAAGATCCGAAGAGCGGGGACGAGGTCCATCTCCATCCCCCCGTACTCGCGGGGCACCCAGATGCGGAAGAACCCGGCCTCGCGGAGGGCCGAAACCGCGCGATCTGTCAGGTGGCGCTCGACCTCGGCCTTTGGGCCCTCCTCACGAAGGAGACGCGCCAGCTCGTCCACGGCAACAAGAAGGTCGTCCGGCGTCGTGATGGTTGGTGCGGTCACGGCTTCACCTCAGTTATCTAAAATTCTCTTAGATTGCGCTATCCTCTATTCCTAACGAGTTGTTGTCAAGCGACCGATAACGTTATCCTGCGCTGTGCGGGAGGGCGACTTGGACGAAGACTTGGACGCCCGCGACGACGATCGCTCCTCCTCGCCGGACGGCGAGTCGGCGCTTGACCTGTTCACGGACGAACTCGCGATGGTCAAGGCGAGCTACCCCGATCTCGCCGAGGTTGATGTTGATGCGCTCTTCATCGCCTTCCTCCTGCAGTCCGCGCGCTTCGGAGTCTTCACCTTCGGGCCGATCACGATCGACGTGCGAACGGTAGAAGAGCGGTACGCGAAGACGTACCGGCGACTGGATCCCGACCATCCGATAGCGGGGATGGGCGCAAGCGCCAAGCGTTTCTACGTCCAGCTCTCCCAGGAGGCCGCCCGCAGCGGGGCACGGCGCTTGGATGAGTTGCACTTCCTGCTGGCCTTCATGCGCACATCCGAGGGCCTCCCCAGGCAGGTGTTCGCAGAGCTCGCGATCGCTCCTGAAGAGGTCGAGTCCTATGGAAGGGGAGCTGGCCCTCGACCGGAAACGCCGGAGCGGCTGTACTCCCCCGAAGAGGCGGCCGCGTACCTTGGGGTCCACCCGCAAACGGTTCGCGTCTGGATCCGCGAGGGGAAATTGCCGGCACGGCGAATCCTGGGCCAGCGGGCGCTCCGTATCCGCCAGTCCGACCTGACCGCCGTCCTGGAGCCGCTCGACGGCGACGACATATGATTCACGCCCGTCAATGACGGGAGGGAAGCCTCATGCCCAAGTACGCCATCCTGAGAGACTGGCCTTCGGATCTCAGCCGCGAGCAGATCGACGGCTCAGTGCTGGAGGGGCTCGTCGCGATGCGGCTGTACAACACGTACTGCCGGCACATCAACGGGGTCCCAGCTGAAGACGAAAGCCTCGATTCGGTGCGCGACGTTGCCGAGCGGTCAGGCTTCGACTTCGACCCCGCAAAGGGGCCGGGGGTCAGGTGGATACGAAGCTACTGGGCACCGGGCACGCGTTGGGCAACCTGTTTGTTCGAGGCATCGAACCTCGCCGCCCTGACGCACTACCACAGCACTTGCGACCAGGACGGCGGCGTCAATATCAGCGAGATCGTCGAGGTGGCCTCCGACCGCTTCGCCGATGAGGCCGGGGAGACCTTGGCACCACCGGACGGTTGGGAACTGCTGGCCGTGGACGGGCAGCGCGAGGGAGGCGCGCCGGAGTCAGCGGATGCTGTCACCGAGCAGATGGAGGCGCTCGCTGCTCTGCCGCCGCTCAAGGGCGATTCAGATGCGCACTGGGTGCGCGCCTACTACGACGCCGAGAACCAGCGCGCGCTTGGGCTCTTTGCGGCAGCTCCGCAGGAAGGGGCTGCGACGGCGACACCCGGGCTCGAGGCGCGACGCATAGTGGAAATCCGGCCGGAGGACTATCTCGCGTAGCCCGCGAGACGCGGAGCGCGATCGCCGGCAAGCCAGCCGCCATCGTGGAGGTCTACCCGGCCCAATACCATTAGGCGACGAGGCCGGCCGTGATCGAGACGATGCTGCGTTACGAGAGCCCGGTCCAGCTGCTCTTCCGGCACACGACGCATGATGTCGCCACGGCGCGGGGTGGTTTGAGGCTACACCCCCGCTTCCGATCGCATTGACGGCGTCCTCGCGCGACCCATGGAGGCGGGCGTCACGCGCACTTTCCCCGTTTTAGGAAGATAGGGGTAGGCGCCCTGACATCGGCCCGCCCCAACCCACCGAAGCTACGCTAGCATGAGCGCGATGGCCCTCGTGGAGACCCAGGCCCTGACCAAGCGCTACCCGGGCGTCGTCGCGCTCGACGCGCTCGACATCACGATCGATTCCGGGATCATCGGGCTCGTGGGCGCGAACGGCGCGGGCAAGAGCACCCTCATCAAGATCCTCCTGGGCCTTCTCCCCGCCACGAGCGGGACGGCGCAGGTACTGACGTTCGATGTCGCGACCGATGGGCCAGACCTCCGCCAGTTCGTCGGCTACATGCCGGAGCACGACTGCCTGCCGCCCGACATCTCCGCGACCGAGTTCGTGGCGCACCTCGCCCAGGTGAGCGGCCTGCCCCGCTCGGCGGCGCGAGAGCGCACGGCGGAGACGCTTCGCCACGTCGGCCTCTTCGAGGAGCGCTACCGCGATATGGGCGGCTACTCCACGGGCATGAAGCAGCGCGTGAAGCTGGCGCAGGCGCTCGTGCACGACCCGCAGCTGATCTTCTTGGACGAACCCACCAACGGTCTCGACCCGGCTGGGCGCCTGGAGATGCTCGACCTGGTCCAGCGCACGGGCCGTGAGTTCGGCATCGCCATCCTCATGGCCTCGCACCTGCTCGGCGAGATCGAGCGGGTCTGCGACTCGCTCGTCGTGATCGACGGCGGTCGCCTCGTCCGCTCCGGAGCGGTGGCGGAGTTCACCGCCGACCTCGGCTCGCTCGAGGTCGAGGTGGAGGGCGATGCGGGGAGGCTCGTGGCTCTGCTCACCGAGCGCGGGTTCGAAGCCCGGGGCGAGGGGCGCCTGGCCCAGATCGCGCTCGAGGGCGCGGAACCGTACGACGCCATCCGGGACTGCATCGTCGAACTGGACATGGGGCTGGTACGCCTCGAGCAGCGCCGTCAGTCGCTCGAGGACCTCTTCCGGCCGGGAGCCGCTGAGGAGAGCGACGAGCCGGAGCCGGCCAATGTCTGAGCGAGCCGCCGGCAGCATCTACGACCTCGGCTACCGCCGCTACAGCGGCGCGCGTCTCGGGCGCCGCCACGCCGTCGTCGCCCTCTACGTGCACGGTCTGCGCGCAGCCTTCGGGCTCGGCCGGCGAACGCGCAGCAAGATCTTCCCCATCTCCCTCGCGATCATCGCGGCCATCCCCGCGATCGTCCAGATTGCGATCGCCTCGATCGTGAACACCGACGACCTCGAGGTCTTCGAGGCGGAGGAGTACTACAGCTACGTCCAGATCGTCCTCGCCCTCTTCGCCGCCGCGGTCGCCCCGGAGCTGCTCGGGCGCGACCAGCGTCACCAGACACTCTCCCTCTACTTCTCGCGCGCGTTGAGCCGCTACGACTACGCCCTCTCCCGCTTCGCCGCGATGGCGACCGCCCTCCTCGCCCTCACGCTGCTGCCGCAGGCGCTCCTCTTCTTTGGCAACGCGCTCGCCGTCGATGAGTTCGGCGGGTACTTCCGCCGGGAGTGGGATCAGATCGGGCCGATCATCCTCAGCGGGCTGCTCGTTTCCCTCTTTATCGCCGCCATCGCCACGACCATCGCGGCCCAGACTCCGCGCCGCGCCTTCGCCACGATCGGCATCGTCGTCCCGTTCATTCTCCTTGCTCCGATCGCGGCCTTGCTTGTGGAGACCCTCGATGGCGCGCGCGCGGGCATCTTCGTCAGTCCCTTCCACGTCATGAACGGATTTACCTTCTGGTTCTTCAATTTCTTCAATGCCACTCCGGATGCCGGCGGCAACCTCGCCCAGGCCGACTTCCACGGCTCGCTCTACGCGATCGTGGCACTGGCGGTCACGGCCATCGGGGTGGCCCTGTTGCTGCGGCGCTACGAACGGCTGAGCTCGTGACCGCCGCGGACAGCGGAAACACGGTTGAAGTCGCGAACGTCTCGCGCTGGTACGGCAACGTCGTTGCCGTCAACGATGTCTCGTTCGATCTCGGGCCGGGCGTGACGGGCCTGCTGGGCCCGAACGGCGCGGGGAAGTCCACCCTGCTCCACATGATCTCGGGCTTCCTCCGGCCCTCCGCGGGCGCGCTCCAAGTCCTCGGCGAACCCGCCTTCGGGACGCCCGCGCTCTATGGCAAGATCGGGCTCGTGCCGGAGCGCGAGGCGGTCTACGCGTTCCTCACGGGCTACCAGTTCGTGTTGCTCAGCGCCCAGCTCCAAGGCCTTCCGGACGCGGAGGCGGCGACCAGCCGTGCGCTTCGCGAAGTCGATATGACGAGCGCCTCGGAACGGCAGACGGGCGGCTACTCGAAGGGGATGAAGCAGCGGGTGAAGATCGCCGCGGCGCTGGTCCACGATCCCCAGATCCTGCTCCTGGACGAGCCCTTCAATGGGGCCGACCCACGCCAGCGGCTGCAGATGATGGACATGCTCCGCCGCATGGCCGCCGATGGCCGCACCGTGCTCTTCTCCTCGCACATTCTCGAAGAGGTGGAGCGGCTCGGCGAGAACGTGCTCGTGCTCGTCGCCGGGCGGCTGGCCGCCTCCGGCGACTTCCGCGAGATTCGCAAGCTGATGACGGACCGGCCGCACACCTTCACCATCCGCTCGAGCGACAACCGCCGCCTGGCCACGGCACTCGTCGGCGATGAGAGCGTCTTCGGCGTGGAGCTCGAAAACGGACGGCTGACCGTGCGCACGAACGAGTTCTCGACGTTCGTTTCGGTCGCGCCGCAAGCCGCACAGACGGCGGGCGTGTCGCTCTTCGAGGTGCGCCCCGAAGACGAGTCGCTCGAGAGCGTCTTCGACTACCTGGTGACGCGATGATCGCGCTGGTCCTCAGCCTCAGCCTGCGTCAACTGCTCGGACAGCGGCGCACCCTGTTCCTGGTGCTGCTGGCGCTCGTGCCGCTCCTCGCGGCGATCATCTACCGGATCGGCAACGCCGACGTCGAGGCGCCGGAGTTCGCCGCCAACGCGCTCCTCAACGGCCTGGTGGTCCAGGGCCTGCTGCCGCTGACGGCGCTGATCTTCGGGACCGCGGCGCTGGGTAGCGAAATCGAAGACGGCACGATCACGTACCTGCTCGCGAAGCCGATCGCGCGCTGGCGGATAGTTGTCGGAAAGCTGTTGGCTTCCTGGACAGCAACGACCGCCGTCGTTCTGCTCAGCGCGGTGGCGAGCGGTGTGGTCGTGCTCGCGGGCGAATCCGAGCCGCGCATCGTGGCGGGTTTCGCGATCGCCCTCGTGGTGGGAGCGCTCGCGTATTCGGCCCTCTTCCTCCTCCTCAGCCTGGTGACCTCACGCGCGCTCTTCGCGGGGCTCGGCTATGCCTTTATCTGGGAAGGCGTTGTCACGAACTTTGCGCCTGGGGTGCAGCGACTGAGCATCCGCGAGTACACGCTCGGGATCGCGGACTTCATTGCCGACACGAGCCGGGGCAACTTCGATGCCGAGCTTGGCTTCACCTACTCGGTGATCCTGATGGCCGTCGTCTGCATCGGCGCCGCCGCTCTCGCCGTGCGGCGGCTCTCGCGCTTCGAGCTCGGCGAATCGGCCTAAAGGGGCGCTAGCTCCCGTCGCCACGGAGCAGGTCTTCGACGTCCCGGAGAATGTCGTCGGCCGAGAGTTCCGGCGGCGTTTCCGCCTCGAGTGCGGGCGTGCCGCTCTCCTCGTACTGCTCTTCGAGTGCGCGCACGTAGGAGCCGATCTGGTCGTCACCGCGCGAGGCGTCCTCGACGCGTTGGAGGAACTCCTCGCATTGGCCCTCGAGTTTCTCGAGCGGGGGGACGAAGCCGAGCATCGGCTCGAGCGCCCGCAGCAACGCGATCGTCGCGGGAGGGTTCTCCTCGGCGCTGAGATAGTGAGGAACCGAGGCCGCGAGGCTGACGAGCGAAAGGCCGTGTTTGCGCATCTCGTCATGAGCGACGCCGATGAGGCCGGTCGCGCCCTGGTACATCGAACGACCAAGACCGAAGCGGCTAGCCAGGGCCGCATCCGCGGACGAACCGCTGACGGGGATGGGACGGGTGTGGGGCGTGGCCGCAGGCCGGGCCACGAGCGTGCACACGAGCGAGGGCCGGAGCGCGGCGATCGCCTCCGAGAGGCGCGTCGCGAACGCCTCCCAGCGCAGGTTCGGCTCGGTCCCCTTGACGATCACCAGATCGTGCTGGCTGTCGCCCAAGCGGGCGGCATGGGCTTCATTGCTCGGCCAGTTGATCTCGCGCAGCCCCCCTTCAATGAGCCGCACATAGGGGCGCGTGTCGGTGAAAACGAAGTACTCCTCGGGATCGACGCTGAGGAAGCGCTCCGCGTGGTAGGTCTGGATCAGGTGGTCGGCGGCATCGGTAGTGACCCGGCCGGTGTCACTCCACCCCGAGAAGGCGATCACGACAACCGGCGAGCGCAGGTCTTCGACGGGCGAGACCTCAAAGCCGTCCACGAAACTATCGTAGCGTGTGCCCCAGCCACGCGCCCGCGAGCGTTCTAGGCCATGCCCGCCCCGCCTCTGCGGTGGTACATCGGGGCGCCATCGCCACCCCGCCGCTGCATCACGACCTCGGCCAGGATGCTGATCGCAATCTCCTCCGGCGTCTCCGCGCCGATGGCGAGCCCGATTGGGGTGCGCACCTTCGCGAGCTCCTCTGGATCGAAGCCTTCCTCGCGGAGGTGCTCGAGCACGGCCGCCGTGCGGCGCTTCGAGCCGATCATGCCGAGATAGGCCGCGCCCCGGCCGAGGCAGCGCCGCAAGGAGAGCTCGTCCTGCTTGTGGCCACGCGTGACCATCACGACGGCGGTGTTCGCACCGATGGGGTAGCGGTCGAGCGCCGTCTCGAAGTCCTCACAGATGACTTCATCCGCTTCGGGCACGAGCGTGGCGTCGGCGAAGTCCTCGCGGTCGTCGAGGATGACGACGTGGTAATCGAGGAAATCGGCGAGCTTGGCCAGGGCCCGGCCGATGTGGCCCGCGCCGACTACGAGGAACACCGGCTTGGCCTCGACAACCTCCAAATACACGCTCGTCGCGCCCGCGATCGTGCGTTCGGAGAGCCCCTCGGGCCCGACGTAGAGGGTCTCGGCCGCGTGGCTGCTGAACGCCAGGGGCGCGCGCTCCGCGATGAGGTCGTCGAGGGCGACGTCCCCGAGCGTGCCGGCGCGCTCACCCGTGGGCTCGACGAGCATCTTCGCCCCCTGTTCGAGCGCCCGCGGTCCGGGCTCGAGAACGGCGGCAAGGAGCACCGGCGTGCCACCGGCAGCGGCTTCGACCAAGCGTCGTGTCTGCTCCAGCATATCGGTTCAGTCTACGGCCCTTCGGGGAGGCGAGGCCGCCGCACCCCGCCTCCGCCGCGTTCGCGCTAGGATGCCGCCATCCCCCTCTGTGAGGAGCCGCCGTGAGCGCACTGGAGCAGCGCGATCCCGATGTCGCCGCGATCATCGCCGCCGAACGGGTGCGCCAAACGGAGACGCTCGAGATCATCGCGAGCGAGAACTACGCCTCGGCGGCGGTCCTCGAGGCAACCGGCTCCGTCTTCACGAACAAGTACGCCGAGGGCTACCCAGGCAAGCGCTACTACGCGGGAAACGTCCATTCCGACGAGATCGAGTCGCTCGCGATCGCCCGGGCGAAGGCCCTCTTCGGGGCCGAGCACGCGAACGTCCAGCCGACGTCCGGGGCCGAGGCGAACATGGCCGCGTACCTCGCCTTCGCCGAACCGGGTGACACGATTCTCGGCCTCGAACTCACGCAGGGCGGGCACCTGACGCACGGCTCGCCCGTGAACTTCAGCGGCCGCCTCTACAACTTCGTTCCCTACTCCGTCGACCGCGAGACGGAAATCGTCGACATGAGCGTCGTTGCGGAGCTGGCGGCCGCGAACAGTCCTCGGATCATCGTCACCGGCGCCACCGCCTACCCGCGTCAGTTCGACTTCGCCGCCTTTGCCGAGATCGCGAAGGACGCGGGTGCACTGCTGCTCGTCGACATGTCGCACTTTGCGGGCCTCGTCGCGGGCGGGGCACACCCCTCCCCCGTGCCCCACGCCGACATCGTCACGAGCACGACCCACAAGACGCTGCGGGGCCCGCGCGGCGCCCTCGCACTGACCACGGAGGAGCACGCCGCCGCCATCGACAAGGCCGTGTTCCCGGGGACGCAGGGCGGGCCGCATCTGCACAGCATCGCCGCCAAGGCGGTCGCCTTCGGCGAGGCGGCGCAGCCGGAGTTCCGCGATTACGCCGCCAAGGTGGTCGCCAACGCCGCCCACCTGGCCGCGGCGCTCCAGGCCGGTGGCATCCGCTTGGTCTCGGGCGGCACCGACACGCATCTCATCCTGATCGACTGCAACTCGTTGGGGATCAGCGGCCTCAAGGCACAGAACGCCCTTCAGGGCGCCGGCATCATCGCGAACAAGAACACGATCCCCTACGACGAGCGCTCGCCTTTCGTGACCAGCGGCCTGCGCATCGGGACGCCGGCGCTCACCTCCCGGGGGATGGGCGGCGAGGAGATGGAGCGGCTCGCGGCCTGGATCGTCCGTGTCCTCGGCGACCCCGACGGCGAGGGCGTGCGTGAGCGCGTACGTGAGGAGGTGGCCGAGTTCGCGCAGGCGTTCCCCGTACCGGGCATCAGCGATGCGTAGCGCTCGCTGACGAAGACGGTATTGCGAAGAGCAATGGCGTTGAGCGCACCTAGGCCCGGTGCTACGCTCCCTGAGCAGCCGGGCGCCCCGGGCTTGGGTCCGGGGGAAACCCATCGTTCGGCATCCGGAGCCCCATGCGCGAATACGAGCTCATGGCCGTCTACGACCTCGTGGTTACCGAGGAGGGCGGCGAAGACGCCAGCGTTGAACACCTCACAGGCCTGGTCGAGCGCAACGGTGGATCCATCGTCAAGATGGACCACTGGGGCCGACGGCGGCTCGCTTACCCGATCAACAAGCAGCTGGATGCGGACTTCATCGTTACGCGCGTGGAGCTCGATCCGCAGGCCGTAACACCGCTCAACGCCGACTTCGAGATCGAGGAGCGCGTCTACCGGCACCTCGTGGTGCGCGCCGACGAACTGCCGCCGCCCCGAGCGCCGACACTCGCGCCGGCAGGCCCGCGGGGCCCGGGTGCGCCCACCGGCCCGCCGGCCGCACCAGCCGCGGACGCTGCGCCCCCCGCGCCAGCGCCAGCGCCGGAGGGCGCGGCAGCCGCGCCCCCGGCCGAAGCGACGGCAGCAGCCGAAGAAACCGCGGCCGCGCCAGCGCCGCAGGGCGCGGACGCCGCTCCCCCGGCCGCACCAGCAGCGGACGCTGCGCCCCCTGAGGCCCCGGCGACGAAGGGCGCGGACGCCGCTCCCCCGGCCGAAGCGACGGCCGTAGCCGAAGAGACCGCGGCCGCGCCGGCGCCGGAGGGCGCGGACGCCGCTCCCCCGGCCGAAGCGACGGCCGTAGCCGAAGAGACCGCGGCCGCGCCAGCGACGGAGGGCACGGACGCCACACCCCCGGCCGAAGCGACGGCCGTAGCCGAAGAGACCGCGGCCGCGCCAGCCGACCAAGCCGCTGCCGATGAGACAACCACGCCGGTGGCCGATGAGCCGGAGGCAGCCTCAGCCCCCGAGGAGCCGGGAACCACCGGCGAGCCCACTGAGGAATAGGGAAAAGGGCGATGGCCAACCTGAACAAAGTGATGATCATCGGGAACACGGGCCGCGACGCCGAGCTTCGCTTTACCGCGAACGGCACGGCCGTCTCCGACTTCAGCGTTGCCGTGAACTCGCGCCGACGCGGCCAGAGCGGCGAATGGGAAGAGGAAACGGAGTGGTTCAACATCACGCTCTTCGGCGACCGCGCCGAGCGCATCAGTCAATACATCACCAAGGGCAAGCAGATCTACGTCGAAGGCCGCCTGCGAACCCGCAACTGGGATGACGACCAGGGCGTGCGCCACTACCGCACCGAAGTGATCGCCAACAACGTCGAGTTCCTCGATCGCCGTAGCGATTCCGGAGGGGGCGGCGGCGGCGACTGGGATGGCGGCGGCGAAGCGCGCAGCGCGGCCCCGGCCGCGGCCGCGGCCCCCGCAGGCGCTTCAGAGGTAGACGATTTGCCCTTCGAATAGGCGCGGGCTCGCGCCCGCCAGGGCCGTCTCACGGCCTTGATACCCGGTGCGCCTGAGCGCACGAACCCATCGGGAGGACCAGAGAGTGACCGAACCACAGCCAACTCCAGCGGCGCCAGCGGCGCCTCCAACACCCGTGCCAGCCCCGCCGGGCGCCGCCCCCGGTGGGCCACCTCCGGGGGACCGCGGTGGCGACCGTGGCGGCGACCGTGGTGGCCCCGACGACCGACGCGGTCCGGGGGACCGGTCCCGCGGCCCCGGTGACCGCCCCCGGCGGCCGGGCGGCGGTGGTGGTGGTGGACGCCGTTTTGGCGGCCGCCGTCGCACCTGCCGGCTCTGCAACAAAGTGCGCTGCTCGCCGGGAAACGAGTACAAGGTCGACTACAAGGATGTCGATCGCCTACGTCACTTCATCAACGACCGCGGCAAGATCGACCCGCGACGCAAGCTCGCCACGTGCGCGCTGGCACAGCGCGCGATCTCGCGCGCAGTGAAGCGCGCGCGCCATCTGGGACTGCTGCCCTACACGATCCACCACATCCGCCAGACGCGCATCTTTCCGATTCGGGGCTAGCGGAGGGCCGGCGCTCGTATGACTCGCCGCGATCGTACCACCGGGCTGCCTGCACCCCAGCCGCGCTCGGGATCGCAGGGCTCCATGGGGGGCACCCTCTTTTCGACCCGCCTGGGTCAGATCGCGGTCATCGGGACGGCGGTCGTGGCCCTGCTCGTGGTCCTGGGGTTCTTCGCCTACCAGTGGTACGACGAGAACGTCGCTCATCCGGGGAAGGTCATCCTCAGCGTCGCCGAGGAGGACTTCACGCTCTCCTACTATGCGGACCGGCTCGCGCCCTTCGCCACGGCGAACCAGCACACGGACCTGGGCATTGCCGCGCAAGCGCTGATGGTGAAGCTCGAGGAGGAGGCCGTCACTATCACGGCCGCGGCCCAGCGTGGGATCGACGTCAGCGATGATGACGTCAACCAGGCCATCGCCACCACGCTCGGAGTCCCCTTTGGTGGTCAGGGCAGTGCGTTCGACCTCCGCTACCGCGGAGAACTGCGGACCGTCGGTATGAGTGACAGCCACTATCGCCAGCTCACGGCCGCGCTCGACGCGGCCCGGCGCCTCCGCGAGGCGCTACGTGCGGAGATCGGTGAAGCAGGCGAAATCCTTCTCCTCCGCGTCGTCGCCACGAACACGATTGAAGAGGCGCTGGCGGTGCGGACACGCATCGAAGGGGGCGAGGATATGGGCACGATCGCCCAGACGGAGTCGATCCATCTGCCTTCCCGTCAGGAGGACGGCCTTTTGCTGGCCCCCCCGACTCTCCTCGACGAAGTCCTCCAGCAGGCGCTCGTGGGCGTCGAGATCACCGAGCTCGCGGGACCGATCCAGGTGGCGAACGGCTTCTGGGTCATCCGCCCGGAGCGCACCGACCCCGAGGGCACCTATTCGCCCCAACAGCTCGATCAGCTCCTGCAGCTGCGCTTCGCCGAGGTGCTCGCGGAGGTGCGCGAGCAGATCACCGTCGAACGCGACTTCACCTCCGACGACATCGACTGGGCCGTCGCCCACACGGGCTAATCTGTGACGCGCGAGATCGGTATCGGCTTTCTCGGGATGGGCAACGTCGGCAGCGTGGTCGCCGCGACGTTGCTCGAGCGCGCGGATGAATTCGCTGCCCGGGTCGGCGCGCCGCTCGTCCTTCGGCGCGTCGCCGTCAAGAACCCGGCGAAGCCACGCGATGTCGAACTGCCGCCAGGCGTGCTCACGGACGCGGCCGACGAGGTCCTTACGGACCCGGCGGTGGACATCGTGGTCGAAGTCATCGGCGGTCAGGGCGATGCGGGGGACTACGTCCGCCGGGCCCTCGCCGGGGGCAAGCACGTAGTCACGGCGAACAAAGAGCTGATCGCGAAGGCGGGCCCGGAACTGTTCGCACTGGCCCGCGAGGGCGGGGCGGCGCTGCGTTTCGAACCGAGTGTGGGCGGGGGCATTCCCGTGATCTCGCCCCTCCTCCGCGATCTGCCCGCGAATCGGGTACAGGCGATCCGCGCGATCATCAACGGCACGACGAACTACATCCTCACGAGCATGGCCCAGCGCGGCGAGAGCTTCGAGGACGCGCTCGCCGAGGCGCAGGCGCTGGGCTACGCGGAGCCTGATCCCACCAACGATGTGGACGGCCACGACGCCGCCTTCAAGCTCTCGATCATGGCGAGCCTTGCCTTCGGTACGCACGTGCCCTCCACCGCGGTTGCCACGGAAGGCATCCGCAGCCTCACACCCCAGGACTTCCAGTACGCCCGCGAACTGGGCTATGTGATCAAGCTCGTGGCGATCGCGGAGCGGCGCGATGACGGCGTGCTCGCACGCGTGCATCCCACGCTCCTGCCCGACTCCGAACCCTTGGCGCATATCGACGGCGTGCAGAACGCGGTCCAGATCCGGGGCGACCTTGCGGGCACGCTCACGTTCCAGGGCGCCGGCGCAGGCGCCGCGCCAACCACCAGCGCGGTCCTCGCGGACGTGCTCGATATCGCCCGGACGCTCGCCGCCGGCGCAGCGCCCGCCTGGGATCCGGGAGACTGGCGGAGCGGCGAGACGCTCCCCGTTGACGCGCTGGAGACGCGCTACTATCTCCGTATGACGGTCGTCGATCAGCCCGGCGTCCTCGCTCAGATCGCCCGCGTCCTTGGTGATGGGAGCGTAAGTATCGCCGCCGTCCAGCAGAAGGAGACCGATGCCGAGCAGGGCACGGCCGAGCTGGTGATCATGACGCACGCCGCGCGCGAGCTCGCGGTCGCCTCAGCGTTGGTGACCTTCGAGGGACTCGATGAGGTCCGCGAGGTGAACGCACTCCTGCGCGTCGAGGGCGGAGCGTGACGACAGAGCCCACGGTGGACACCTCCAGCCAGACGGTCGAGTGGCTCGAGGAGCAGGTGCGGGCACACGGCGAAGCGCAGGCCGCGCTCAAGATCGAGATCGAGCAGCTTCGCCGCCAGGTGCAGTTCGTCGCAGAGCAGAGCGACGCCGCCGAGCGTTCCGTTGCGCAGGTCGATCCGAAGCTCGTTCCCTACCAGGGACTTCCCGAGAGGGTCGGGGGGCTCAGTGAGGACGCGGAGCATACCCGGCAGACGGTCTCGTCGAATCAGGGGAAGGTGGATGCCGCGCTGCGCCTGCGGGAATCGGAGGCGCGGTCCGATCGCCAAGAACTCGGCGAGGCCGTCAAGCGGCTCGACGGGATGAGCGGACGCCTCGACCTCCTGGCGGCCGACTCCTCTCGCCTCGAAACGCAGATCACGCAGGTGGGGCAGGCGCTCAACGTCCTGCCGGAGCAACAACGGGAGACGGCGGAACAGGTGGCCCAGTTCGGGTTGCGCCTCGACCGGCTCACCGAGGTCAGTCAAGGGATCGAAGAACGCGTGATTACCACCATCACCGAGCAGCAAGCGCCGGTGCTCGATCTCATCCACGAACGCCTTCAACTGCTGGGCGAGATGATCCGGCGAGCCGAAGAGACCAGCGAGCAGCGCTCCCAGCAGATGAGCGAGGACGCGGAAGCAGAGCTGAACGCGCGCCGGGGCGAGCACGAACGCATCGAGGCGCGCATCAACAGCGTCGAAGGCACGATCGAGCCGCTCCTCCGGGAGCTCGATCAGGTGCGTGGAGAGACAACCCTCTTGGATGGCCGCCATTCCGGCCTGAGCGAGCGTGTCGGCGCCATTCGGCGGGATATCGCCGAGATGATCGACCACGTCCGCGCCGAGTTCGCGAAGTTCACCGAGATGCAGGAGAAACAGCGGCGCAAGCAGCTCGATCTGCTCGAACAGGAGCTGCGTGAGCTCAAGTTCCATACCCTCCGGCCGCCGGACGAGCCGTGATCGAACCTCCGCCCCGGGGCGTGCTTGCGCGCTGGGGCGACGTCCTCCCCCTCACCCCGAACACCCCGCGCATCACCCTCGGCGAAGGCGATACGCCCCTCGTTCGCTCAGCCACGATCGAGCGGGAGTGCGGCCTCGACGAGCTTTGGTTCAAGCTGGAGAGCTCGAACCCCACGGGCTCGTTCAAGGACCGGGGGATGGTGGTGGCAGTCGCGAAGGCGATCGAGCGCGGGGCGGAAGCGGTGCTCTGCGCGAGCACCGGCAACACGAGCGCAAGCGCGGCGGCCTACGCCGCGCACTGCGGTTTGCAGGCGAGCATCCTCGTGCCGCAGGGACGCGTGGCCGCCGGGAAACTTGCGCAAGCCGTGGCCTTCGGCGCGCGCATCGTCGAGGTCGAAGGCAGCTTCGATGACGCCCTCCGGCTGGCCCGCGCTGTCGCTGATAGCCATCCGGTTGCCCTCGTGAACTCCGTGAACCCGGATCGGATCGAGGGCCAGAAGACGGCCGCCTACGAGATCTGCGAGGTCCTTGGCGACGCCCCGGACTACCTCGCGATCCCGGTTGGGAACGCGGGCAACATCACCGCCTACTGGAAGGGCTTCGGCGAGTGTGCCGAACGCGACCGCGCGACCCAGCACCCTCGGCTCCTGGGCTTCCAAGCCGCCGGCGCCGCGCCCATCGTTCGGGGCGAGGTGGTGCCCAACCCGCAGACCGTGGCAACGGCGATCCGAATCGGGAACCCCGCAAGCTGGCAGCTCGCGGAGGCCGCGCGCGATGAGAGCGGCGGCCGCATCGAGGCCGTCACCGACGAGGAAATCCTCGATGCCTACCGCCTTCTCGCCCGCAGCGAGGGCCTCTTCGTCGAGCCCGCCAGCGCGGCCAGCGTCGCGGGGCTGCGAAAGCTGAGCCGCGAGGGCTCCCTGCGCGGAGGGCGGGCGGTCGCCGTCCTCACCGGCTCGGGGCTCAAAGACCCCGAGACGGCGGCCGAGCACCACGTGCCCGATGTCGTCACAGCGCCGGCCTCGCTCGAAGGCGTCGAGCGCGCGCTGGGGCTCTCGTCGTAGTCCCCGCTTGACGAGCGAGCGGCGCGCCGTAGACTCAGATTTCGGCATGCTCGCCCTCCAACGGCTTCTCATCCCGGCGCTTCTCGCCGCCGCTCTGGCGGTCGCCGCGGTCGCACCTGCGGGTGCTCGCCACACGGCGCCGGGGCCTGCGGCCCCTACCCTCGCGGCGCAGGAGGCGGACGGCGAGCGGGACGTGAAGCCCGTGGCAATCTGGGCCGTTGTCGGCGTGGGGCTCTTCGCGGCGGCGCTCGGGGTGCTCTACCTCCTCAAGCGCGAGCTCGGGGGGTTCGAGCCGAAGCTAGGCACCTGGACCGCGCCCATCACGGTGATGAGGAGCGGCGAGCTGCCCGTGGAGGATTCTGATTTCGCGGACGACGACGGAGACGACCACGGCCACTGAGCCCCGCGCCGCCGCGCCGGCGATCACCCGCCTCTTGCTCGCGACGAGCAACCCCGGCAAGGTCCGCGAGCTCCGGCGCTTGCTCGCTGCCGTCGTCCCCGAGATCGTCACCCCGGCCGAGCTCAGCCTCGCACTCGACGTGGACGAGCACGGCGCCACCTACGCGGAGAACGCAACCTTGAAGGCGCAGGCCTTCGCCACGGCGGGCCGCTGCCCCGCTCTCGCCGACGACTCGGGCATCGAGGTCGATGCGCTCGGAGGGCCGGGACCGCGCTCTGCCCGTTACGGGGGACCGGACCTGGACGATGCCGGGAGGACCCAGCGGATGCTCGAGGAGATGCGCCAGGTCCCCGAGGGGGCGCGGGGCGCGCGCTACCGCGCGGTCGTTGCCATCGCTTTGCCGGACGGCCGAGTCGAGCACTTCGAGGGAACGTGGGAAGGGCAGATCGGCCACGAGTTCCGGGGCGAGGGCGGCTTCGGCTACGACCCCATTTTCGTGACCGCTGACGGACGCACCGCCGCAGAGCTCAGTGCGGAGGAGAAGGACGCCGTGAGCCACCGTGGACGGGCCGTGCGAGCGGCCGCCGACTGGCTGCGGAGCGCACAATGATCGCGCGTCTGGGGCTGGCCGCACCCCTCGTTGCGCTCGCGCTGGCGGCCTGCGCAGGCAGCAGCCTCGACATACCGCCCTGTACGACACCGGTACCGCTTGCCCTCTCTGACGGGGCGGGATGGGGCCTGCAGACGCGGGAATACATCGGTCACGTGGAAGCGGGTGCCGTCCAGCTGCAGGTGCTCTCCGAGGACTTTACGGATCGCTGGCCCGCGCGCGAGCTCTCCAACGACGCGCGCTTCCGGAGCGACTTCGCCGCCTATGCGAGTGCCGCCCAATGCAACGCCGAAGCCCTACGCGACCTCTCGCCGCCGGACTGGGCGGCACTGGGCGCGGACGCCGATACCGTCGCCCAGATGGGAGCATTCGACGAGGCCCGTGCCCGCCTCATGCGCGAGTACGAGGAGGTGACGCAGCTGGGGATCAAGGCCGTCGGGACGCGCAACAAGTCCGATTTCCGGCGTTGGGAGCGACGCGAGCGCGAAGTGGCGCAGGAGCTGGCCGACACCTTCGGCAGTCCGTAGACCAGCGGCCGTCAGCCGCGCGGCAGGCCGAGGCCGCGGGTCGCAATGATGTCGCGCTGAATCTCGGCGGCACCGCCCGCGATCGGCCCGGAGACGGAGAGCAGGTAGGCCGTCTCGACCCGCCCGTAGAGCTGCGCCCACTTCGACTCCGGGGTGAGCTGACCGTAGGCGCCCATCAGATTCACGCCCGCGTTGGCGACCTTGATGCCGAGCACCGCCATCCAGACCTTGCCCATGCTCGCCTCGTAGTTCGGCACGTCGCCCCGCGACTGCAGCCAGGCGGTGCGGTAAGCGATGAGCCGGCCGACCTCGCACTCAGTGTGGAGAGCGGCGAGCTTCGCCCGCACGTGGATGTCGTCCCAGGGGCGGTGGCCGCCGTGCGTCTCCTTCGCCCAACGCACCAGGTCGGCGGCGGTGCGGCGCGCGCCGCTGATGGCCGCGATGTTCGAGCGCTCGTAATCGAGCACGGTCATCGCCACCCGCCAGCCGTTGTTCTCGCCACCGAGGAGGTCGCTCGCAGGCACGCGTACGTCTTCGAAGAAGACCTGATTGAAGTCGTTGCGATAGGCGATGTTGGGGACGGGCTGCACGCTCACGCCGGGCGCGTCCATATCGAGGACGAAGGCGCTGATGCCGCGGTGCTTCTGCGCTTCCTGATCGGTCCGCGCGAGCACGATCATCTTATCGGCGAGATGGGCGTTCGAAGTCCAGATCTTCTGTCCCTGGAGCACGTAGTCGTCGCCGTCGCGGACCGCCCGCGTCTGGAGCGAGGCGAGGTCGCTGCCAGTTTCGGGTTCGCTGAAGCCTTGGCAGTACCAAGCCGCCCCGGAGGCCATGTCGGGGAGGAGCCGGGCCTTCTGCTCATCGCTGCCGTGGACGAGCACCGTGGGCCCGGTGATCCCGATGGTGAAGAGGCGCCCGCCCGAAGGCGCGCGGTGATACGCGAGCTCCTCGTTCAGGACCATCTGCTCGAGCGCGGTCTTGCCCATGCCCCCGTACTCGGTGGGCCAGGGCGGCGCGAGCCAGGTCTTCGCCCCGAGCTTGCGCATGAACTGCTTGGCGAAGCCCGCCTGCGCTTCGTTATCGAAGAAGTCGTCGTCGCCTTCGAACCCTTCGGGGATCTCTTCGCGCAGGAACGCGACGAGCTCTTTTCGCCAGCTTTCGGTCTCCGCGGGCAGGTGGAAATCCATGCGAAAAGTAGTCTACACGGCGCCCTTGTTCGCGCCCGCGTGGAGCCCACTGGCGCGAACCCCACGCTGAACGGGGCCGGGCTCGCGAACATGGATTGAGTTACGATCAGCCGCCTGCGCGGTGGGCGTAGCGTAGTGGTTAACGCGTCAGGTTGTGGCCCTGAAGATCGAGGGTTCAAATCCCTCCGTCCACCCCAGCTTTGATAGCGCCTCGCGGGGCGGAGCAGGCGCGCAGGAACCGAGCTGCCCCCGATAGCGCCTCGCGGGGCGGAGCAAGCGCGCAGGAACCGAGCTGCCCCCGATAGAGCCTCGCGGGGCGGAGCAGGCGCGCAGGAACCGAGCTGCCCCCGATAGCGCCTCGCGGGGCGGAGCAGGC
>CAUYXJ010000049.1:0-21958 GCA_963577065.1 Dehalococcoidia bacterium
GCCTTGAAGAGGACCTCTTCTTCATCGAAGAAGCCCCACTTGTAGCCGTCGTCGCGGACCAGTTCTGGTGTTGCCGTCATCTTGTCGTTTCCTCTCAGACCGCTGAAGCTTCCGCTTCGATCGTGTCGTAGCCGGTGGATTCGAGCTCCTCCGCGAGTTCGGGCCCGCCCGAACGGACGATCCGTCCGTCGATGAGCACGTGCACGAACTGCGGCTTGATGTAGTTCAGGAGCCGCTGGTAATGGGTGATCAGCAGCAGGCCCATGTCGTCGTTCATCAGCTCATTGACGCCGTCGGCGACCGTCCGCAGGGCGTCGATATCGAGCCCCGAGTCGGTCTCGTCGAGGACGGCCATGCTTGGCTTGAGCATTGCCAGTTGCAGCATCTCGGCGCGCTTCTTCTCGCCCCCGCTAAAGCCGTCGTTGAGGTAGCGCCGGGCGAAATCGCGGTCCACCTTGAGGAGGTCCATCTTCACGAACAGCTCCTCGCGGAACTCCCGGATGGGGACTTCCTCTCCGCGCACGGCGTTGACTGCCTGGCGAAGGAAGTTCACGACCGTCACGCCTGGTACGGCCACGGGATACTGGAACGCCAGGAAGAGGCCGACGCGCGCGCGTGCGTCCGGCGGCATGCCTGCCAGGGGCTGGCCCTGGAAGCGCACTTCGCCGCCCGTCACCGTGTAGCGCGGATTCCCCATGAGGGCGTTCGCGAGCGTGCTCTTGCCCGAACCGTTCGGCCCCATGATCGCGTGCACTTCGCCCGCGCCGATGGTGAGGTTCAGACCCTTGAGGATCTCCTTGCCGGCCACGGTGGCGCGCAGTGCGTCGATCTCGAGGAGTGCGTCTTTCGTCATGCGTCCCTTTCGTGCGTCTCGGGGCTGGAAGGAGCGGCGTTCTGCGCGCGGCCCTCGTCGTCTTTGTCGCTGAGGTTAGCCCGGAGCACGTATTCGCAGACGGGCGAGCCGTCGACGATACGCTCAATCTGCTCAACGTCACTTCCGAGGAGCAGGCCGATCGCTTGGCGGTCTGCCTCACAGGGGAGGCGCGAGAGCTCGGCCGCCTGGGGGTAGGGGCAGGTGGAGTTGAGCAGGTGGTAGCCGTCGTCTTCGGCGTGCCAGCTTTCGAGGATGCCCTCGCTGCGCAGGCTCTCCGTGACGCGCTGCACGCGCGTTTCGCCCTGCGCTCGCCCTGGCACTTCGCTGCGGTGGCGATCGGCGAGGGACGCCGCCACCCCGGTCGCCACGGCCTCGTCGACGTGCTGTTCATCGAGGCTTCTGAGCATGCGTGCGAACAGATCGGCGTAGGGCGCGGGGATGTGGCCGGCTGCTTCGGCCGTGGGATAGTAGGCGTGGAAGGGGCGGCCGGTGGCCTGCTTCACAGAACGCGCCTCGACGAGGCCGTCCCCCCGCAGATGATCGAGGTGCCGCCGGACGGCCGCTGGGGTGATCCGCAGCGCCTCGGCGAGCTCACCCACGCGGGCGCCGCGGTGCTCCAAGATGTGCTCGAGAACGCGGTCGCGCGTGCCTTGCATGCTCCCATTGTAGGAGCGGCTGGGACCCTATACAAGCTTTTTTGACCATTTTGTATCTAAAGCCTGAATGGGCGGTAGGGGTCGGGTCCATGCGCACGTTCCGCTGCCTTCGCAGGAAGCCGCCCGGGGGGGCCGGCAGATCCCGCTCAAGGCATCCCAGCGTGCGCTAAGCTCGCGCTCGGAGGTCGTGGTGCCGATGGTCCGGAGCAGAATCCTGGTACGGATCGGGATTCTCGTGGTGGCGGTAGCAGCGCTGGCGCTCTTCGCCTGCGGTGGCGGCGAGAGCGACAGCGATGACGCACCCACGGCAACCACCACCGGCAGCAGGGGCTGCACTCCCACCGCCACGGCCTCACTCGGCGCCGATTGGGCATACCCCAACTACGACGCCGCCGGCAGCCGTGCGACCTTTACCTCCTCCATCTCCGCAGCCAACGTGAACGAGCTCGCCGAGGCCTGGCGCTACGAACTCCCCGGCGGGGGCGCCTTCGGCTCGGCCGCCACCACCCCCGTCATCGTTGGCGGCGTCATCTACCTCGGTGACCTCTTCACGAACGTTCACGCGATCGACCTCGCGAGCGGTGGCCGGCGCTGGTTCGTGGACGTTGGTGTGAACGTCTTCGGACCCAGCGGTGTCGCGGTCCATGGGGGTTGCGTCTACGCCAACCGTGCGGGCAGAGAGATCGCCGCCTACGAGAGAGCCAGCGGGCAGCGAATCTGGACCACGGACATCCTCGCGGCCGGTGGGCAGGTGAACATCCAGCCCACCGTCGCCGATGGCGTCGTGCTCGCGGCGACGAGTTCGCTCGCGCAGCCGGGTGCGCGGGGCACGCTCTTCGGCCTCGATGCCGCGACCGGGGAGATCCTCTGGTCCTTCGACACGATCGAATCGGACGACCTCTGGGGCCACCCGCAGATCAATAGCGGCGGCGGGTCCTGGCAGACCCCCTCGGTCGACCTCGAGGCGGGGGTGACCTACTGGGGCATCTCGAACGCCTACCCCTACCCCGGCATCAGCGGCTTCCCGAATGGAACGAGCCGCCCCGGTGACAACCGCTGGACGGCCTCGATCCTCGCGATCGACACCGCCTCGGGCGAGCTTCGCTGGGGCCACCAGGCCGTGCCCCACGATCTCTTCGATCGCGACATGATCCTCGCCGGCGTCGCCACCCTCGATGGTGGGCGCAAGGTCGTGATCAGCACCGGCAAGGCGGCGCGCGTCATCGGGCTCGACCCGGATGGCACGGTGCTCTGGGACACGCCCGTGGGGAAGCACCAGAACGATGACGTCGAGAGCTTCGAGGGCGAGCTGGAGGTACTGCCCGGGATCGCGGGGGGCGTGGTCACGCCCCTCGCGATCGCGGAGGGGGTCGTCTTCGTTTCGGTCGTCAACGCGCCCGTTACCTACGCCGGCCCCGAAGACAGCTCCGGCGGCGCCGTACGGATCGGGACGTTCCCCAGTCAGCTCGTCGCGATCGACGCCGCGTCGGGCGAGATCGTCTGGGATGTCGCGCTGCCCGGCGACGGCTTCGGCGGTGCGACGGTCGTCAACGATCTCGTGTTCACGTCGGTCATCAGCGGCCAGATTCTCGCGTTCGACCGTGCCACCGGGGAGCACGTGTGGTCGTACCGGGCGCCCGGCGGCATCAATGGCTCGCCAGCCTTCGTCGACGATATGCTCGTGATCCCCGTCGGATTCGGCGACCCCCCGGTCCTGCTCGCCCTCCAGCTCTCACGCTGAGCGCGGAGGGCCGGCGGCGCTCGCGGCAAGCTCTTCCAAGGCCTCGCCCCAGAGCGGTCCCACCACCTCCCAACCGAAGCGCTCGGCCGAGGACCGCAGCGCCGCCCGCTCCGCGTCGGAAGCACCGCCGCCCTGTACTCGGTCAGACGCCTGCAGCGCCAGCCTGACCTTCGCCAAGAACTCGGCCTCCGTTTCGTAGAGGCAGCGCTCGTGCAGTGCCGCGGGGACAAGGGCGGGGTAGTTGAAGCGGTGCGGAACGAGCGGGAGGCAGCCGCAGAACATCGCCTCCACCGTCGCGACCCCGAAGAACTCGTGCCGGGTTGTGCTCACCACGAGGTCCGCCTCCCAGAGCAGGCGCGAATACTCGGCTCGGCTCTCGACGTGCCCGAACTGGACGAGCCGGTCGCCTAAGCGCTCCGGGAGCGCCAGCATCGCCGCGCTCGGATTGTCCCCGCGGCTGCCCAGGACGGCGAGCCGGAAGGCGTGGCCTTCCTCGGCCAGTTGCGTCATCGTGCGTACGAACGGCTCCGGTGCCTTGTCGAATTCCCAGCGGTGGTTCCAGAGGATCAGGGGCCCGTCTTGGACGGCGCTGGTGGCGGGCGGGGCGGGCGGGTTCGCTAACGATCCGAGGTCCACGCCCACCGGCAGCACTGTGCTCTTCGTTCGGATCGTCTCGATCGCCGCCGGTTCGAGCCAGTTGTTGGGCTGCTGCGAAAGCCGCTCGAGCGCGGTAACAAAGTCGTCGCGATGGTAGTCGGAGTTGAAGGCGACGCGATCGGCGGCGAGCGCTGAGAGGTAGTTGATCTGGCCGAACCACGAATTCAGCTGCGTCCCTCGTAGGCGTGGGTAGGTGAGCTGGTTCTCGTGCATGAACAGCAGCACGGGCGTCGCGGCGAAGCGCAGGCGCGTCAGGGCCAGGAACGTCGGCAGGTCGAGCATGTCGGTCACGAGGAGGAAATCGAAGGCCGTGGGGAGCAGCTTCGCGCGCCCCGCGAGCACCTGGGCGCCCAGCCGCATCCGTCGGCGCCACGCCCGCCCCGGCAGCGTGAGCAATTCGAGCGCGTGGCCCCCGTGCGCGACGAGCCCGTCGGCGAAGGCGCGGTGGCTCCCGCCGTAGAACGGCTCGACGAACAGTCCCCGCGCCACTCGGGCAGGCTACCGCGCCTAGCATGGAGCCGCCGATGCCGGAGGACATGGTATTCACCAACCACGCGCTTGAGCGGATGTTCGCCCGGGGGGTGACAACGCAGGAGGTCCGGGAGGCGGTGATTGCAGATGATGTCGTCGAGAGAAGACCTGTGGCTGGGCGTCCGTACGCGGTTCGCCTCCTCCTCGGAAGGTCGCGGGCGGGTCCGATCCATGTCGTCGTTGCCGATGACGACGTTCGGGCCAGGGCTATAGTGGTTACGGTGTACCGACCAGATCCAGAGCGGTGGGCCCCGAGCTTCCGCGAAAGGCGGCGCTGATGGACTGCGTGCTCTGTGGCGATGGGACGACTGAGGCGGGCAGCGCGACCGTGACCCTGAATCGGGACGAAATGACGCTCGTCGTGAAGCGTGTGCCCGCCGAAGTCTGCGCGACCTGTGGCGAGGAATACATCAGTGAGGAAATCTCTGCCCGGCTACTGACCCTCGCGGAAGAGGCCGCTGCCGCCGGCGTTCAAGTGGACGTGCGTGAATTCGTGGCTGCCTAGTGCCCCTGCGACTCAGCTTGCGTCCATCCTTCGGTGCTCCCAACTCACGAACAGATTGGAGGTTGGCCGAGAACTGGCTGGCGAGCACTCGTCCGAGCTAACTTCGAACGGCACTGCCCTTCGCGGATGGTCCCGCGGCCTTGTCCGCGATCGTGGGGCGCCGGAGCGAGCGCGGAGCCGTCGCGGCCGTGCGGCCGCAGAGGCGCAGCAGCCGAGCGACCCTGCATAAAACAAAACCTAGAGGTGCCCGAGCTCCGCCAGCTTCTCGACGATCTCAAGCAACTCGCGATCGCTTTCGTCCACTTCCTTGTACTGCGAGACGACATAACCGCCGTACTTTTCCACGAGGTACCAGTCGTCGTCGATGATGATGTCGGGCGGCGGGTCCACCCGCGGGTCCTTGTCGAAGCAGCCGTCCACCCACTCGCTCAGCCCGTGCCGTTCGACCGTTCGCTCGCTGTAGAGCTGCCCACCGGCCGACCATACGAACACCCTGTGGCCCGCGTCCTTCAGCCTGGCCATGGCTTCGCGGGCACCGGGCCGGAGGGCGCTCATCGCCTGCGTGGTGTACACGAGCGTGTGGTCGACATCGAAGAAGACGTTCAGCAGCTGGCGCTCGTTGGTCATCCAGGCCTCAAGCCTCGGTCACCGTGAGACCCCAAACGGGGCGGAAGCGCCAGGTGCGGATGCCCTTGTAGGAGATCCCGTGACGCTTGCAGATCCGCTTCGCCTTCTGCACGCAGCCGGCGGGGACATAGAGCAGGAGGTCGCCCACCTTCGAGTACGGGAGCCAGCGCTGTTCGGCGCTCTCGTCGTTGACCGTATCCACGGTCTCGACTTCGGCCATGAGCTGCAGCCACTGGCCCGGGCGGCGGACCACGACGATATCAGGGTAGAGGGCGGCGCCTTCCCATTCGCCCACCGAGATCGACGGCTCGGGCTCGTTCAGGAGGGTCTCGAGTTCAGGATACTGGTCATCCGGATAGGGGAACTTCAGGCTCGCGATCTCCGCGACCGTCGCGTTGTGGCGCTGATCTCGCAGGTACTTCGCCGGCACTGGGCGACTCCTTTCGCAGGCTCCCCGCCTACTCGATCACCATGAGGGTATCGCCCTCGGCGACCTGAGCGCCCTCAGCGATCAGGACTTCTTTGACGGTCCCGTCCTTCGGCGCATTGATCTCGTTCTCCATCTTCATCGCTTCGAGCACGAGCACGAGCTGTCCGGACACGACTTCGTCGCCGACTTTGGCGTCGATGCGCAGGACTTTGCCCGCGAGCTGCGCCGCCACGCCGCCGGCGACGTGCGCGCGGGTGGGGGCGGGGCTGCGGGCTGCGCTCGCGGGCTTTGCCCGGGCACGCGGTGCCCCGCCCCCGAGCTGGCCCTCGTACTCGAACGTGAACGGCCGATGGTCGACCTCGATCGTCATGCCGGACTGGCGCTCGCCCTCGGGCGGTGTGGCGACGCGATAGTCCACGCGCCCGGCGGTCACGGTCGCGTACTCGTCGCCGCGCTTCACCACGATGGGGAACTCTTGGCCGTCGACGACGACGATGTCGTCGCGAACCTCGACTTCGTAGGATCGTCCACCGATCGTGACCATCGCCATCGACTACCGCATCTGCCGCATGCGACCGAACTGGCGCCATTCCGCGCCGGCTCCGTTGGCGGAGATGGTCGCCATCGCCGGTGACCGGGGCGCAGGCCCCGGCTCTGACACGGTAAGCGCGCCGACGACGGCCGCCACGAGGGCCGGTTCTGGCCCCCCGCCCTGCTTGCGCCACTCGAGGAAGTGCTTCGCGGGCTGGGGAAACATGACATAAGAGAGGACGTCCTCGCGGCTCTCCGCGAGATCGCCGATTTCGGCCTTCGCGCTCTCCAGCTCGGGCTCGAGGTCATCCGCCGGTCTATGGCTGATGGGGGTGGCACCGCCGAGGACCTGCTCCAGCACCGGCGGATCGACCGGTGCCGCCGTCGCCCCGTAGAGCCCCTGCGCGAGATTGCGGGTCTCCTTCGTGACGGTGCCGTAGCGCTTGCCCGTGAGCACGTTCAGTACGGCCTGGGAGCCGACAATCTGGGAGCTGGGTGTTACCAGCGGCGGGTAGCCGAGGTCCGCGCGAACACGCGCGTTCTCCTCGAGCACTTCGGCGAGCCGGGCCTCCTGGCCCTGCTCGCGCAGCTGACCCACGAGATTCGAGATCATTCCGCCCGGCACCTGGTGGCGGAGGACGCCCGCATCCACGCCGAGCAGGTGGCTCTCGAACTTCCAGTAGCGCTTGCGTACGCCGGCGAAGTACTCGGCCGTTTCCGTAAGGTCGTCGAGCTCGATCTCGGTGGCGAGATCGTCGTCCTCGCGCAGTGCCGCGACGAGCGTCTCTGTCGCGGGTTGCGAGGTGCCGCCCGCCAGGCTACTGATGGCGCAGTCGATCGCGTCGGCACCGGCTCGCACGGCGAGGAGGTAGGCCATCTCGGAGTATCCCGAGGTGTCATGGCAGTGCAGCTGCAGAGGAACGTCGGGGTGGTCGCCCTTGATCTGCTTGACGAGCCGTTCGGCCATCACCGGGCTCAGGAGCCCCGCCATGTCCTTGATGCAGAGCGAATCGGTACCCATCTCGACCAGTCGGTCGGCGAGCGTGGCGAAGCTGTCGACGGTGTGGACCGGGCTCGTCGTGTAGCACAAGGTGCCCTGTACGTGCCCGCCCGCGCGCTTCACGCCCGTGAACGCGGTCTCGAGATTCCGGGTGTCGTTGAGGGCGTCGAAGATGCGGAAGATGTCCATGCCGTTTTCGACGGCACGGTCGCAGAACTCGAGCACGACGTCATCGGCGTAGTGGCGATAGCCGACCGCGTTCTGGCCGCGGAGAAGCATCTGCGTCGGGGTGTGCTTGAGGCGCGATTTCACCTCTCGCAGCCGCTCCCAGGGGTCCTCGAGGAGGAAGCGCATGGCTGTGTCGAAGGTGGCCCCACCCCAGCATTCGATGCTTCCGTAGCCGATGGCATCCATCCGCTCGAGCGCGGGAATCATGTCCTCGGTGCGCATCCGGGTGGCAAGGAGCGACTGATGCCCGTCGCGAATCGCCGTCTCGGTGATGCGCACTCGACCCATGCTCGGCGTGGCCCCTCGCGCCCGCCGGACTCGGCCGCCGGCGAGGCTGCCTGAATCCTATCACGAGCGTGCGTTTGGGCCCTGCTCGCTAGCGATTTCGGACGGCGCTGCCCGTCTCAGGCCCGCGGTCGCCCTGCGCGCGGTCGGTCACGATGATCAGCGCGCCGTTGCGAAACTCCATTCAGACGCGAGCCTGAGCCATTTGAAGGCGAGGACCATGTCGTAGTCGGGAATGACGATCGATTGCTGGGCGCCACCGCCTTGCGCCGCGAAGCGCACCCGGTGCCGCCGGCGTCGTGCTGGAGCCACTACGGGTAGCCGTCCATCGGGGTGTGTTCCGAAGGCACGCGCGTTCGCCCGATCCGGTCCTGGGAGAGAAGCTGCCGGCCGTCCCAGGCGCCGTCGTTGACGTACAGCAGCCCGAAGCGCGCGAAATCGCCGCTCCCCATCCACACCCCGCCACCCCAATGCGCGCTGCCGCTCACGGACTCCACCGTGCTCCGGGCGAAGGCGATGACCGTCTGCAGGCGGTCGCGGTCGATGCCCGCATCTGTGGGCGCGATCGCTTCCCAAGTCTCGCCCTGCGCGCGAGTGATCCCAACGGGACCCGAACGAGCGGCGGTGGTTGGTGGAGGGAAGTAGGGGCCCAGGGTCGCGGCCATCGGTGCCGGATCCTAGCCGCCTGTCCGGGGCGGGGAGGCGTGATTAGGCGGCGATCTTCACGCCGGGCGAGCTGTTCTCGATGAGCTCCATCAGGGCGTCTACCTGCTGCGTGATTCGGGCCATGCTCTCCGGGGGCTCAGCGAGCGTGCCTTCCGGGCCGGGGATCGTGTAGCCCGCCAGGAAGCCCGCGTCGATGCAGCCGCGATCGGCCATCGCGACCACGCCCGCGAGCGACTCGCTGTCGCCTTCGATCGCATGGTGCTGCGCGATCGATGCGCAGACCTCGCCGGGGAGTCCCCACCGCTCGGCGAGCAGCCCGCCGAGTTCGGCGTGGTCGTAATTCAGCTCCTGCGCCTCGATCGCTTCGGGCGTGCCCATCCCCGCAACCACCTGCGCGATCGCTTGGTCGAGACTGGCCGGCTGGGCGTAGAACATCGCCAAGCGCCCCATGTCGTGGAGGATGCCGGCGGTGAAGGCGCTCGGGGGGTCAACGGCGCGGCTGCGAGAAGCGATGTCCGCCGCCTGAAACGCAACGGCCAGGGAGTGCCGCCAGAACACCTCTACGCGGAAGAGGGCGTTGAGCGAGTCCGGTGGGAAGGACGCCGTGATGGAGGTGCTGACCGCGACGTTGCGGGCCTGCACGAAGCCCAAAACCACCAGCGCGTCCTGGATCGAGGTCACTTCGCGGGAGCGGCGGTAGGCGGCGGAGTTCGAGATCTTCAGCAGCCTCGCGGAGAGGCCGGGGTCCGCGGAGACGACAAGGGCGAGGTCCGATGCGGACGAGTGCGGGTCCTGGGCAACCTGGATCACACGCAGGGCGACCGCGGGCAGCGGGGGGGGGGGCGCATCGATCGTCTCAGCGAGATCCTGTTGGAGCGAGGTCATAGGCGATCCTTTTCAGCGCCTCTGGACTGTCCATTGCGGGCGGCAGGCGGGGCGATCAGGGGTGCCCCGCATTCGGACCCGATCGTGCCCCTACAGAGGGATATTGCCGTGCTTCTTCGGCGGATTGCGATCGGCCTTGTTCCGCAGCATTTCCAGCGCCGTGACGATCTTGCTGCGCGTCTCGCGGGGGTCGATCACGTCGTCGACGAAGCCCCGGCCGGCCGGAACATAGGGATTGCCGAACTTCGTCCGGAATTCCTCGGCGAGCTCGAGGCGCTTGGCCGCGGGGTCGTCGGCGGCGGCCAGCTCACGCCGGTTGATGACATCGACCGCCTGCTCCGCCCCCATGACCGCGATCTCAGCCGCTGGCCAGGCAAAGTTCATGTCGCCTCGCAGGTGCTTGCTCGACATCACCAGATAGGCCCCGCCGTAGGCCTTGCGCAGAACGACGGCGATCTTCGGAACCGTCGCTTCGCTATAGGCGAACAGCAGCTTCGCCCCGTGCGTGATGATCCCGTTGTGCTCCTGCGATGAGCCGGGGAGGTACCCGGGGATGTCGACGAGCGTGATCACGGGGATGTTGAAGCAATCGCAGGTACGGACGAAGCGCGCCGCCTTGCGGCTCGCCTCAATATCCAGCACCCCGGCAAGGTGCATCGGCTGGTTCCCCACCAAGCCGACGCTGCTGCCGCCCATCCGCGCGAAGCCGACTACCACGTTCTGCGCGAACGCCTCGTGGATCTCCATGAAGTCGCCGTCGTCCACGATCCGGTAGATGACCTCGCGGACGTCATAAGGCCGGTTGGGCTCGTCCGGAACGATCGTCAGTAGTTCTTCATCGGGCTCAGCCGCCAGGTCTTCGCTAGGCACCCAGGGCGGATCCTCGGCGTTGTTCGACGGCATGAACGAGAGCAGGCGTCGCACCTCAGCGAGGGTCTCGGCCTCGCCCTCGATGGCGAAGTGGGCGACGCCCGAGCGGCTCGCGTGAACCTCCGCCCCGCCGAGGTCCTCGTGCGTGATCTCTTCCCCGATGACGGAGCGGATCACGTCCGGTCCGGTGATATACATCTGACCGGTGCCCGCCGTCATGAAAATGAAATCGGTGATCGCCGGGCTGTAGACGGCCCCACCAGCGCAGGGCCCCATGATCACGCTGATCTGGGGCACGACCCCGCTGGCGAGGGTGTTCATCGCGAACATCTCGCCGAAACCACGCAGGCTCTCGGGCCCATCTTGGATGCGGGCGCCGCCGGAGTCCTGGATTCCCACGATCGGTGCGCCCGTCGTGAGCGCGAGATCCATGACTTTCAGGATCTTCTCGCCGACCGCCTCGCTGAGTGAGCCGCCGGAGACCGTGAAGTCGTACGAGAACAGGTACACCGGCCGGCTCTCGATCCGCCCCCAACCGGTGACGACCGCCTCCGCCCCCCGCTCCGCGCCCCGCGGCCGCATCAGCGCATCGATCTCTTCGAAGCTGCCGGGGTCGAGGAGGAGGTCGATGCGCTCACGAGCGGTGAGCTTGCCCCGCTCGTGCTGCGCCTCGATGCGCTTGGGCCCGCCCCCCTCCCGTGCTTCCGCTTTGCGGGCGGCGAGCTCATCGAGTTGCTCGCGCACGGTCTTCGTCATCGGTCTCTCCTTCGGGCGATTCGCCCCTGAGGACGCCGCTCGCCTGGGCCTCGGCCGGCTCGCGCGAGGCTAGCACCCCGAGCTCGCTGCCGCGAGATGTCGCCAGCCGGGAAATGAGGCCTACCGGAAACGAAGGCTACCGGGAAAAGGCTACTGGGAAAATGAAGGGTGGGTGGTGGAGACAGGGGGAGTCGAACCCCCGACCTCAGCATTGCGAACGCTGCGCTCTCCCAACTGAGCTATGTCCCCATCGACCCGTGCCGATCGTAGGGACCGCCCTTCCGGGGCGTCAAATTCGTTGTCGCGAAAGCCCGGGCGATCCCGCCCGCCACGCACGCCTGACGGCGCGCAGAAGCGCACGCCGCTCGAGGCGCTAAGGCAACGGTCCTGGTTTCGAGTTGTGAGCTAGCGGCGGCGGGAGGAGCCTCGCCCTATGCGATAGCTGGTCTCGCCGGTGAACTGTCGTTCCTCGCCGCACTTCTTGCAGCGACCGGATGTGAGCTCACCCCGCGGTGGCTCCAGAATCCAATGATGAGTACAGCTCGCTACCGCTTGTAGCGCCTCAGCCTTCGACATCGCCTACCCCTCTCGACTTGGGTTGGGCGCGTGGGTCCAACATTTCCCCCGCCCGGAAACGTTCCGGAGTGTAGCTCGCAGACCGGGCGCGTTTCAATGGATCTATTCGCTTTCGTCCAGCAGCCCCGGCAAAGCTGTAATGCGGACCACGCCCCCAGCGATGTCGATCTCGCGGATGACGGACGCGATCGCCGGGATCAAAACCTCACCAGCCTCGCCGGTCACGACGTACACATCGTTCGCGCCGGTGGAGAGGACGTCGCTGATCTGTCCCAGCAAGCGGTCCTCCTCGGTCACCACGTCGAGTCCCACGATCTCGTCGACGTAGTAGCTCCCCGGCTCGCGCACGAGGTCGCCTTCGGCGATCTCGATCAGCGCTCCCCGCCACGGCTCTACCTGCGCCCGCCGGGAAAGGCCCCAGAAGCGCAGGAGCAAGCTCCTACGCTCCCAGCGCGCCCGCTCGATCCGGTAGCGCTGGCCATGGACGTACACGGCGGCACCGGAGCGGAGGTGGGGCGCATCTTCGTTGAACGGCTCGACGCGGAGTTCGCCCGCGGTGCCGTGGGGGCGCGTCACACGACCGACGGCGACGTAGCCCTCGCGTGGCTCCTGGTCGGGGTTGGTCGGCCGGTCGGCGTCGATCGAGGTCAGTCTCCGATCTCGAGCCCGACGCGGACGTCCTCCTTGATCGCCGCGACCTTGATGAGCGATCGCATCGCCGTCGCAATACGGCCATCGCGGCCGATCACGCGGCCCATGTCCCCTTCAGCCACGTCCAAACGGACGATGATGCGTCCGTCCTCGTCGTGCTCGCTAACCCGAACTTCGTCAGGCTCGTCCACGAGCGATTTGGCGATGTATTCAACCAGATTCGACATCATCGTTGCCATCGCTACGCCTCCGCCTCGCTGGCGGTCGTCTCGGCTGTGGTGTCCTCAGTGGGCTCTGGGGGCGCTTCCGCTTCGACTTCGGCCTCTGCCAGTGCCTCTGCTTCCGCTTCCGGCGCTATCGCGTCTTCGCTGCTGGCGTCGGCCTCGGCCTCAGCGGGCGGGTCTGCCACGGCGACGGCTGCGCCATCCCCGATGACGCCGATCCGCCGCAGGATCTTCTCCGCGGCGTCGGAGGGCTGGGCCCCCTTGTCGAGCCACTCGCGTGCGCGTGCTTCGTTCAGGTTGACCAACGGCGGGTCTTGATGCGGGTCATACGCCCCAAGCGTCTCGAGGAAGGCACCGTCGCGCGGAGCGCGCTGATCGGCGACCACCACCCGGTAGTGGGCTTGGCCCTTTTTCCCAACTCTTCGAAGCCGAATGCGTAGCACGTAATCCTCGTCCGCTCTCGTCCTGGTGTCCTGCGATGCTACCGCACCCGTCCGCAATGCGCCGTAGCAGACGGGCGCGGGCGGGGCCGGGCTGGGGGCCCGAGCGAAGCGAGCGATGAAGCAAAGCGAGCGCGGAGCCGGAGCGGCCGTTAGGCCGCGCAGTCGCAGCAGTCGAGCGTCGGTGGCGGGGGGGAGCCGGGGGGCCCGAGCGGAGCGAGCTTTAAAGCAAACCGAGCGCGGGGGCGGAGCGGCCATGAGGCCGCGCAGTCGCAGCAGTCGAGCGTGGGTGGCGGGGCGGGGCGGGGCCCGAGCGAAGCGAGCTCTATCCCAAGGCCGGCATGCGCCCGCTGCTCAGCTGGCGCGCGAGCTTTCGTGCCTCGAAGAACTGCTTGAGCAGGCGGTTCACGTCCGCCGGCACCGTGCCGCTGCCCTGCGCGATCCGCTTCCGCCGCTTGCCGTCGATGCGGTCGGGGTGGCGTCGCTCCCAGCGCGTCATCGAGAGCACGATTCCCTCGGCGTGCGCGAAGAACGAGTCGTCGAGCTCGTCCACATCGAGCTGGGCCTTGATCTTGTTGAAGCCCGGCAGCATCTGCACGAGCTGGCCGAGCGGGCCCATCTGCCGCACCTGACGCAGCTGGTCGATGAAGTCCTGGAGGTCGAAGGAGCCCTTCTTCAGCTTTTCCGTGAGGCGTTGAGCGTCATCCTCGCCCATCGTCGTCTTCGCTTTGTCGATCAGGCTGAGCATGTCGCCCATGCCGAGGATGCGCCCTGCGAGCCGATCGGGGTGGAACGGCTCGAGCGCATCCGCTTTCTCGCCCACGCCGATGAACTTCACGGGCACGCCCAGCACGGAGCGGATGCTCAACGCGGCGCCGCCCCGGGCGTCCCCGTCGAGCTTCGTGAGGACGACGCCGGTCACCGCGACCTGCTCGTGGAACGCCTTCGCCGCCGTGACCGCGTCCTGGCCACCCATCGCATCGGCGACGAAGAGGACCTCGGTGGGGTCGAGCTGTTTCCGCAGGCCCGCGACCTCGTCCATCATCGTCTCGTCGACGTGCAGGCGCCCGGCCGTATCGACGATGACGTGACTGGCGTTCACCCGCGCCGCCTGCTCCATCCCCCGCTTCGCGATGTCCGCCGGCTTCGCCTTCGTCCCCTCCTCGTGGTAAGGCACGTCGAGGTCTTTCGCCAGGGTCACGAGCTGCTCGACGGCTGCGGGCCGGTAGATATCGCAGGCGACGAGGAAGGGCCGCCGGCCCTGGCTCTTGAGCCGGGCCGCGAGTTTCGCCGCAGTCGTCGTCTTCCCGGAGCCCTGCAGTCCCACCAGGAGGATCGTGGTCGGGGGCTTTGAGGCGGTCTGCAGTTCCGCCGCCTCCCCCCCCAGGATGCCGGTGAGCTCCTCGTTCACGATGCCCAGGACCTGCTGGGCAGGGGTCAGGCTCTGGAGCACGTCGGCGCCGAGCGCCCGCTCGCGTACCTGGGCGGTGAATTCGCGCACGACGCGGAAATTCACGTCCGCTTCGAGCATGGCCAGGCGCACGTCCCGGAGGACCTTGTCGAGATCCTCCTCGGTTACGACACCGCGGCCGCCGAAGCGTTTGAACGCCCCCTGCATCTTGTCGGTCAGCGCTTCGAACATCGCTCCGAGTGTACGCGAGCCGGGGGCTCGGTATCGTCTCGATGGTGCCCGAGATCGTCGTTCGCCGTTTGAGCTCCGGCGACGCCGAAATCGTTGACGCCGCCCTGCGGCGTTTCGCCGGCCAGGTCGCACCGAGCGCCGAGGGGTTCCTGAGCGAGGCGAGTGTGGTGGCCTTCGCGGCCCTCGACGGACGAGAGGTTGTGGGCTGGCTCTACGGCTACGAGCAGCCTCCGCCCGGAGGGTTGGCGCGCCTTGAACCTCTACGAGTTCGAAGTCGCGCGGGAATACCCGAGGCCTCGGCCGGCGCCTCCTCGAGGCAGCCTTTGCGCAGGCGCGGGCTCGCGGCTACCGCCGCGTCTGGCTCTTCACGGATGTCGAAAACGATGCAGCGCGCGCGCTTTACGACTCGACGGGCGGCGATTCTGAAATGAAGGCCGGCTACTGGTGGACGCTTCCGGAGGGATGACGCGGCCTAGGGTGAGCGCACGAGCAGTTGCTCCTGATCGACCGCGTAGATCACGCCCTCGCCTGCGCGGAAGACCTCGGTCAGGCTCGCCATCGCATCGAACTTGGCCAGGCCCGCGGGAGTGCTGAAGACGCGCTCGTTCGTGCCCACGATCACGTAGCGGACGTTGTACTTGCGCAGGTAGGCCTCGGCGAAGAGCGGGTCGCCGTCTTCATAGAACCGCCGGGTGTCGCGCACGCGCTCATCGATCAGGTGGGAGTAGTCCCAACGCTGCTGTTTCTGGTGCCAGTCCCAGCCGATGACGGTGGGCAGGCCTGTGTTCCAGGTCATGCGCGCCGTCCAGTGGTAGAGCGGGCCGACCGCCTCGACGATGATCGGCGAGCCCTCGACGTTCTCGCGCAACCAGCGGATGAGCGGCTCATCTTCGCCGAGCAGGAAGGGCACGTCGTCGGCGGGCTCCGCGTTCCCGCGAGTCTCGTTGTAGGGCGCCGCTTCGAGGTAGGCGAGTCCGTTCAGCGTTCGCGGAAGGTCGGCGAAGCGCTCGCCTTGGCGCGCGGGCGTCCCCGAAAACAGGAAGACGCTGCCCCCCGCCAGCAGGAGCACCACCGCGGTGGCCCAGGCAACCCCAGCGAGGCCCCTCCCCGGGCGCAGGCTGATCGCGAAGCCCTCCGCTCGCCAGAGGGCCGCCCCGACATACCAGATGGCGTATCCGCTCCCAATCGCAAAGAGCTGCCAGGCCTGCAGCGAGAACTTGAAGACCGTGTTCATGCGCACGATGTCGTTGTTGATCGTGATCACGTCCACGCCCGCGCCGATTCCTACCGCGAGGACGAACAGTCCCGTCGCAACGAGCCGCGGCAGGTTTGGCTCGCCCGAGCGCCACTCGCAGCGCAACAGATTCAGGAGATAGACCTCCAGGACCACGCTCAGCGCGATCACGGTCAGGCCGGCGTTCCAGGTGAGGAGCGTCAGCCCGATCATGAAGACCCCCAACGAGATCAGCTCGTAAGGGCCGGCAAGGGTTGCGAGAACGAGGTTGCGCCGCCCAGTGCCGCTCCGTTCGCGCAATTCCTCAAAACAGCGGACCGCCACGAAGGCGAGGGCGACGAAGAGATACACGCCGAAATGGGCGAAGTACTGCTGCGCCTGCGTCGTTTGCTCGGCACGGTGGATGCCCGCGTTGAACACCTCCGAATGGGCGGCGTAGGGGAGGAAGGGGAGGACGACCATGGCAGCCGCCAGGGCGAGGTGCCCGGCCCCCCGCCAGAAGCGCCGGTGCGTGCGGTCCGGCGCGAGGAACTGGCCGATCACGACTGCGCCCACGAGGATGAGCAGCGCCGTCGGCCAGTCCCAGGTGTGCACGGCGCGGATCAGCCCAACCGAAATGCCCATGACCCCCGCTAGGAGCCAGCCCTGTCGCCCCAACCCCCGTCCCATCGCTGCCAGGTACCCGAGGGCGAGGGCCACCACCGCCCCGAAGAAGGGGAGGGCCATGAGGTGCGGGTGCAGATCCGCGAAGAGGAACGTCCAGTAGGGGAACTCGGTGATGTCGAACTGGCCGAAGTGGACGCGGCTGCTCCGCCACCAATCGAACGGTGGCAGCGCTGCCCCCTCGAAGAGCCAGCCGTAGAGGCCCCCGACCACCCCTACGCCACCGCCGAGCACGGGCACCCCCTCCAAGAAGGACCATTCGTTCACGGCCTGGAAGCGCTCGATGAGCTGGTGGGCGCCATCGAGGTTGCCAATGCCGATCAGCAGGATCGCGCCCAGCGCGGCGGCTAGCAGCGCGCCGGCCCCGGGTCGCTGCAGACGCGCTAACGAGACCCCCCGCCTCGCCCCGAGCCCCACGAGGTTGTAGACCGTTCCCGCGGCGCCGATCGCGACAAGGCCGGCATACGTGGGGATCGCCAGGTTGAAGGCCAACTCAGGCACGATCCGCAGGGCGCGAATGGGCACGGCGAGGAAGAACCAGCCCATGTAGTAGTAGTTCATCGAACCGCCGCCGAACCAGGGATCGATCGGGGGCAATTCCGTGGAGCGCACGACGGCCGTGAGGTAGGCGAGTTCCATCGGCTTTTCGCCGCCGCGGAAGGGGTGCCAGAGGTCGGGGTTCCAGTAGCGGAACGCCAGGAACACGAAGAAGAACGTCAGGAACACCGCCTCGAGCACGAGCCACGCCCGCCACCCCTCCCGCGCCTCGGTGAGCAAGGCGTTACGTCGCAGCGTGGCGACGATCAGGCCCGCCCCAACCGCCCCGCCGAACACCCCCCAGACGAGGCTGCCGGAGAAGTCGGCCACGCCCCAGGCCACCAGCAACCACGTTGGCAGGGCAACTGATGCGAACCCCAGCAGCTTCGAGAGGCCGTAGCCGCGGTCCGGCAGCGATCGCAGCAACCACGTGCTCCAGGAGAGGGCGGCGAAGGCGGGGATCTGCAGCCACAGGAGCCACCACAGCCAGGGCAGGCGGCTGAAGAAGCCGTCTTCGCTCACGATCGCGGAGAAGGTGCCACCGGCCTGCTGCCGCGCCGCCTGCTCCGCCGTGAACTGGAGGCCGTTCGTGCTGCCCTGGCCGGGCCGCAGGTTCACGGCGCGTTCGGGGTACGCTTCGTTCAGAAGCGCTACCGCCCGCTCCGCATTCCAGGCCTCGGTCTTCGTGAAGATCCAGACTTCGGGATGGTCGTAGACGCTGAACGATTCTTCCGCGCTCGAGTCGTTCAGGCTGATGCCGAGGAAGTTGGGGTGGCTCTCGAAGGTCGCAACTCGCTCGAAGCCGAGCTCGCCGCTCAGCAGCAGCTCGTAGTATCGGCGCATCGCCGGGTACTCCCGCTCGAGTCGGACGATCGATTCGCGCACGCGGTTGGAGCTGATCACCAAGACATCGGCACTGTCGAGTCCGGTCTGTTCGCTCAGGCCGCCCTGGCCGTAGACGAATTCCCGGGCCTTCTGGAGCGAATCGGTGCGGTAGGGATCGGTCTGAACGATCTGGTAGGTCGCGGCCTCGCCGGGGAGGCGGTAGGGAAGGGCGTCGTCCCACAGCTCCATCGTGATCGCGGAGCCGGTGGGGACGTTTTCGAAGATCCACTCGCTCGCAGCGACTCGGGGGTGCTCGTTCCGGTAGACGGACTGGAACGCGAGCGCCCACCAGGCCGTACCCGCCACCACCGCGAGGATTCCGGCGCGCGCGATCCAGGGCGTCGTCCGCGCCACGAGCGACCAGCCCCCGACCCAATCCCAGCGACGTACCTGCAGCCATTGGCCCACTTGGCCGTCTCGTTGGACCGTTCGCCAGAGAGAGACGACGCCCCACGCGGCGAAGACCGCGAACACGGGATAGAGCGGTTCGAAGTAGCGCATGAAGACGACGAATCGGCCCCCGAAAACCAGAAACATCGCCGCTGCGAACCCGAGCGGGATGAGGAAGGCCAGCTCCCGTCTTCGCACCATGAGGTAGCCCGCGACCGCGATCGCCCCCAGGGCCGCGACCCCGAACGCCGGTCCGAGGCCCCAGAGGAAGATGTTCTTGAGCGGGGTGAGATAGGGCGCACGGTCGGCGAATTGGACGAACGGCGGGTAATCGGCCTCGCCACTCTGCAGCTCCCGCTCGCGCTGAAGGTCGTCCCACCACTGCGCGTTGATGCCGAGGTCCCAGCTATTCGGCCCTTCGAAGGCGTAGGGCTGGGCGATCCGGAACGTGGCGAGCGCGATCCACGCGGCAAAGCTGAGCATGGCGATGTCGAGGGCGACGTTTCCGCTGATCGATGGGACCCGGCCCCGCCAGCGCAAGCGGAGCGCGGGCAGGTCACGCAGGCCGATGCGGATCGCAACGGCGAGCGCGGGCGCAATCGCCACCGGGAACGCCGACACCTTGCTCGCCGCCGCCAGCCCCACGGCTAGACCAGCGAGCAACATCCAGGCCGCGAAGGCCCCGCCCCCCCTTGCCCGCACGGCGCGCACGGAGAACAGGAGCACCGCCGTCGCGAAGAACGTCAGGTAGGGGTCGACCGCCCAGAAGTGGGCGAGCTGGGTAGGCAGTACCGCGAGCGCGTAGAACGCCGCCGCCCCCAACCCCACCGCGCGCCCGAACAGCGAGGTGCCGAGGGCGAAGACGAGGGCGATGGTGAGGGTGCTGACGAACGCCGTCGTACGGCGGCCCCAGGTGACGTTCTCGCCTTTGCCGTAGGAGTTGCCGGGGCCCGCGGCGTCGTCACCCGCGATCGTGCTGACGGCTTTCCCGAGGAAGATCGGGAACGTGCCGTAGACGAACGAATCGCGCCCCGTGTTGTAGGGGTTGAGCGGGCTGTTGGCGGTGTCGAAGTAGCCCCCCACGCTCGAGGGCCAGTCCATGTCGTTCGCCACGAAGGCGATGAAGCGCTCGTCGGGGTGCATGTAGAGGGGCGCTTCGGCGCCCTCCGGCTGATCCCAATCGAGGCCGTGAAAGCGCAACCCGCCGCCCGCGAGGACGACGAGGGCGAGCGCTAGGCCCCAGAGGACGGGGGTCGCTCGCAGCAATTCAGCGATGGCCGGGCGTTCGGCGCGCGCTTGCGTCCGGTCAACGGGCGTGTCGGCCACGCACACTCCCCCTGCTCGCCGCCCTACGACCCCACCAACCAGAGGATACGTCCGAGGCGCGCTAAAGGGATGGCCGGCGCTTAGAGGCCTCGCTCTACGAGCGTCTTACTGAGGTCGCTCAGGCGGCAGGCGTAGCCCCACTCGTTGTCGTACCAGGCCGCGACTTTCACGAGGTTGCCCGCGACCACGTTCGTGGAGCGTCCGTCCACGATGCTCGATCGCTCATCGCCCTTCAGATCCATCGAGACGACGGGTTCCTGGGTGATGCCGAGGATGCCCTTCATCTTCTCGGCGGCCGTCTCCTCGATGGTCGCGTTCACTTCTTCCTTCGAGGTGTCCTTCTCCGTCAACGCGACGATCTCGACGATGGAGACGGTCGGCGTGGGGACACGGTAGGCGAGGCCGTCGATCTTGCCTTCGACCTCGGGGATGACGAGGCGCAGCGCGCGCGCGGCGCCGGTTGCGGTGGGCACGATGTTGAGTGGGCCGGCGCGCATCTCGCGCGGATCACCGGCGCCGGCCTGGTCGAGGATCTTCTGCGAGCTCGTGTAGCTGTGCACCGTCGTCATCTGGCCCTTGACGAGGCCGAAGTTGTCGACGAGCACCTTCACCACCGGCGCGAGGCCGTTCGTCGTGCAGCTCGCGTTCGAGATCACGTGATGCTGCGCCGGGTCGTACCGCTCGTCGTTCACACCGAGGACGACCGTGAGGTCCTCGTTCTTCGCGGGCGCACTGATGATGACCTTCTTCACGCTCTCGCGCCGGTGGGCGGCGGCCTTCGTTGCGTCGGTGAAGAAGCCCGTGGATTCGATCACGATCTCGGCGCCGACCGAGCCCCAGGGGATCGCGCCGGGATCGCGTTCGCTGAACACCGTCACCGTCCGTCCGTCGATCGCGATGCCACCCTCGGCAGGGCGGATGTCGTGGCCCCAGGTGCCGTAGTTGCTGTCGTACTTCAGCAGCATCGCATTCGTTTCGCTGTCGACGAGATCGTTGATCGCGACCACTTCGAGCGCCTCACCGTGTCGATCGCTGATGGCTTTGAAGACCTGCCTGCCGATTCGTCCGAAGCCGTTGATCCCGATCTTGGTCGCCACGATGTACCCCACTCGTCCGGTGTGAGCAAAAGCCTAGCTGGCGACCGTCCGGAGGGGTAGTCCGCGTGCGTCCAGACCGTACGCCAGCGCATCAAGGACCGTGCCCGGCCTCGCCAGCCCCCCGTCGCTCTCGCCCGGCCGGTCGGCCCAGCCGGCACGGGCCGCGGCCAAGCCCATCGCCCTTCCCGCCTCAACGTCGCGTGCCCCCGCGCCGACGAAGAGGCAGCTTTCGGCGGGCCGCCCGAAATACGCGAGGCATTCGGCCGCCCGCTCAGCCACCTCCCAGCTCCCGCCCAGGGGCGTCGGGGAGAGCACCGTCACGAAGCGGTCGAGGCCCGTCGCCTGGGCCTGCTTCAGGGCAAGCGCATGCGGTAGCCGCGAGATGACGCCGATTTCGATCCGCCGGCCGCGGATATCGTCCAGCGCCATCCCGACCCCGTCGAAGACGAGCAGGCGCTTCATCGCACTGCGCCCACCGATGCGTTCACACAGCTCCTCGCACCGCAGTCGCTCGTCGGGCGCATCGACGACGATCGCGAGGGCGTCGCGCCAGGGGCGGCGGCGATACTCAGCGACGAGCAGTTTCGCGTCCACCCGCCGGTAACAGACGCTCATGACGGTCTCTTCGAGCGTGTAGCACCAGGCGGGGCGGCCATCGATGAGCGTCTCGTCGAGATCGAAGATGACCGCGGGGTAGGTGGGGTCGGGGGGACGAAGCGTCGCCACGGGGCCCTACGCGTCGGAGCCGATCGTCGCGAGCGCGGCTTCGTACTCCTCGCGTGTATTCAGATCGAGCAGGCAGCTTTCGTCCGAGGGGACATCGACGATTTCGTCGCTGTGCGCAGCCAAGATGCCGCGCAAGCCATCGTGGTCATCAGCGGCCCCGAGCAGCTCCGGGCGCAACCGGCTCGAAACGACGACGGGGTGGCCGTGGCGGCCCTCGTGCTCGGGCCGGGTCGCGACGGCCTCCGCGGTATGGGCTTCGATTAGGGTGCGAATCAGGCTCGCCGGGCGCGGCTGATCGACGTTGAGGATGACGATCACCGTAGCG
>CAUYXJ010000050.1:0-21606 GCA_963577065.1 Dehalococcoidia bacterium
CACCGATGGTGCCGCCACCGCCAAAGAGGGCGGCTCAGAACAAACGGATCGGCACCGATGGTGCCGCCACCGCCAAAGAGGGCGGCTCAGAACAAACGGATCGGCACCGATGGTGCCGCCACCGCCAAAGAGGGCGGCTCAGAACAAACGGATCGGCACCGACGGTGCCGCCACTGCCAAAGAGGGCGGCTCAGAACAAACGGATCGGCGCTAACGCCTCCGCGGGTACAACAGAGCGCGCATCAAAAAAGAAGGCTTGTGAGGCGCCGTTGGTATTCGCGTGCGACCGGGCTCTCGAGGCCGAGGAGATCGAAGACGGCGAGGGCGGCCTTGCGCGCCGCGTCCTGAGCGAAGCGCCGGTCGAGGCGGACGGATTCGAGGAGTTCGTCCAGCGCCTCCTCGAAGCGTCCCTGGGCGGCGAGCATCACCCCCCAGCGGTAGCGCGCGCGGGGATCCTTAGGCGTCAGCTGCGCCTCCTGCTCGAGCTCGGTCGCGTCGTGCTTGCCGAAGAAGTCCTCGAGAAACATGTGGTGGCGGAGCGACTTCGCGCGGCGATCGTTACCCGCCCGGTTCAAGAGCGTCTCGGCCTCCTCCTCCTCGCCCTGCTCCAGGAGCAGCGCCGCGAGCCCCACGAGCGCGTCCACATGGCTGGCGTCCTCCTCGAGAATGGCGCGGTAGTGCGCCTGGGCTCCGGCGACATCGCCGGAGGCGGCCAGCGCTTCGGCCTCGTCGGCCGCGCTATCGGCGGCGGAGGGGAGGATCTCGGCAAAGAACTGCCGCACCTGGTCCTCCGGCAGCGCGCCGGAGAACTCGTTCGCGACGCTGCCATCGATGAACGCTTTGACCGCGGGAATGGCCTGGATCCCGTACGTCATCGAGGTTTGGGGGTTTTGGTCAGTGTCGAGCTTCGCCAGGAGCAGCTCGTCCCCCGCTTCGGCCGCCACTTTCTCGATGATCGGACCGAGCACCTTGCAAGGCCCGCACCACTCGGCCCAGAAGTCGACAACGACGGGGCGGTTGTTCGACTCCTCGAGCACGGCCTCGGCGAAGGTCGCGTCGGTGACTTCGAGGAAGGGCGCGGGGGCGGTCATGGGGGCCTCCAGGCCGGTGCTGTCCGTCGATCGTAGCGGGAACGGCCAAGATCCGCACGGTCGCGCCCCTCCCTCCATGCACTGCGAGCGAGCCCCGCAGCTCGGGAAAGGGGCCGAGACGCAAGCGCGGTCGGCGACTGGTTACACTCGAATTACCGATTCGCGCGAGCGGCGTAACACTTCGCGCCTAAGATCGGGGTGGTCGCGAATGAGCGACGCGCGAAAGCGGAAACTGCAGTGGATCAGCAGACCTTGGATGCGTCGGAGAGCGACAGCCTGAAGGTGATCTGCGCCTGGTGCGAACGCATCATTCGGTCCGGCCCCGGACCGGTCTCCCACGGCGTCTGCGATAGCTGCCTGCCGCACGTCCTCGCGGAGGTGCTGGAACGCACAGACCGCACGAGCGACGCCGGCGTCGGGGCAGAGCGCACCGCCGGCCGCGACGGCTAGCCGGACTCGCGGCCCCAGAGCACGGCTCGCCCACCGCTGCCTCCGCTCGCTAGACTGGCGCCTTCCCATCCGGAGGCGGGCACATGAGCGTTATAGCGGACGATATCCTCCCCTTCGCAGCGACTGAGACGACGCTCGCGAATGACCTTCGCGTGATCGTGGTGCCGACGAGCTTCCCCCACCTCGTCTCGCTGCAGATCCCCGTGAAGACGGGCTCGCGGAACGAGGTGGAGCCCGGCAAGACGGGATTCGCTCACTTTTTCGAGCACATCATGTTTCGGGGCACCGAGCGCTATCCCGCGCACGCCTACCAGGAGGTGATGACGCGCGCCGGCGCCCGCCAGAACGCCTACACGACGGACGACTACACGAACTATCACGCCACCTTCGCCGCCGAGGACCTCGAGACGGTGCTTGCGCTCGAGGCCGATCGCTTCATGAACCTCTCCTACTCGCAGGAGGACTTTCGCACGGAAGCCCAGGCCATCCTCGGCGAATACAACAAGAGCAGCGCCAACCCGCTGAGCAAGCTCTTCGAGGTCCAGCGCGATCACGCCTACACGACTCACACCTACAAGCACACGACGATGGGATTCCTCGCGGACATCGAAGCGATGCCGGAGCAGTACGAGTACTCGCGCACGTTCTTCGACCGCTGGTACCGTCCCGAGTACGCAACGATCCTGCTGGTCGGCGACCTCGACCCCGCGCCCACCATGGCGATGGTCGAGCGACTCTGGGGTGGCTGGCAGCGGGGCGCCTACGAAGCGGCGGTCCCTGCCGAGCCGGAGCCAGCCGCCCCCGTCGTCGCCCACGTCCCCTGGGAAACGCCAACGCTGCCATGGGTGACCGTCGCCTTCCACGGGCCGGCCTTCACGACATCACGCCCCGACTTCGCGGCCCTCGATGTGCTCCTCGACCTCCAGTTCGGCGAGACTTCGGATCTCTATCAGGCCCTCGTCGAGCGCGAGCAGAAGGTCGACCGCCTGACGGCGTTCGTCTCGCCCCACCAGGACCCCGAGCTCGCGACGATCATGGCGCGGCTCAAACGCCCGGAGGACGCAGCCGAGGTGCGCGACCGCATCCTCGCGACGGTTGCTGGGGCGCGGGCCGAGCCGGTGGCTGAGGCGCGGCTCCGGGACGCACTCTCGCACGCGCGCTACGCCTTTGCGCGGCGGCTGGACACCGCTGAATCGGTCGCGGGGACCTTGGCCACCTTCGTGCGCTTCGAGCGTCGCTACGAGACGCTGAACGAATACTTCCGGACGCACGATGCGCTCACCACGGACGACCTCCTGCGAGCCGCCACCGACTACCTCACGCCGGAGCGGCTCGTGATCACGACGCTCTCACAAGAGCCCCTCGCCGCCGCCCTCGGCGAGACGCCGCCGATCGTTCCGGTAACGGCCTCGACCGCGGAACCGCTGGCCACGGTCGTTCAGGCAGGCGATTCGCCGCTCGTGTCACAGAAGTTCCTGTTCACGGTCGGCTCGGCGCACGACCCTGCCGGGAAGGAGGGCCTCGCCGCCCTGAGCGCGGCGATGATCGCCGAGGCGGGCAGCGAAGACCTCCGTATCGACGAGATCAACCGTGCGTTGCTGCCGATCGCCGGAAGCTTCGAGGCGCAGGTCGACCGCGAGATGAGCGTGTTCAGCGCGACCGCGCACCGGGACACGCTCGATCGCCTGCAGGAGATCATCCTGCCCCAGCTGCTCCGCCCGGGGCTTCGCGAAAGCGACTTCGATCGCTTACGCGAGCAGCAGCGGAACACGCTCATCCAGGACCTGCGGGCGAACAACGAGGAGGAGCTCGGGCGTGAGGCCCTCCAGGCGAACCTCTTCGCCGGGACGGCCTACGGCCACACCGCGCTGGGGACGGTCGCTGGCGTCGATCGGCTTACGCTCGACGACGTCCGTACGTTCATCGAACACTCCTACACGCGTGCCTCCCTCCAGTTGGGCCTGGCCGGCGGTGTGGACGACGCCCTCGTCGGGCGGCTGTCCCGCGAGCTCAACGCCCTGCCCCCGGGCGAGCCGCGGGCGAACACCGAGCCGACGGCCCGGCAGCCCGAGGGGCTCGAGATCGAGATCATCGAAAAGGAGACCCGCGCCACAGCGATCTCTCTTGGCCACCCGATCGCCGTCACGCGCGCGCATCCGGACTTCATCGCGCTCTGGCTGGCGCGGGCCTGGCTGGGCGAGCACCGCGCTTCGAACGGCCGGCTGTTCCAGCGGCTGCGCGAGGTGCGTGGCCTCAACTACGGGGACTACGCCTACATCGAGGCATTCCCCCGGGGGATGTTCCAGTTCTTCCCGGACCCCAACCTCGGGCGGAGGGCGCAGCTATTCGAGATATGGATCCGGCCGGTCGTGCCCGAAAACGCCTACTTCGCGCTGAAACTGGCGATCTTCGAGCTGCGCCGGCTCGTCGACGATGGGCTCTCGGCCCAGGACTTCGAGATGACGCGCGACTACCTCACGAAGAACGTCCTGGTGATGACTGCCACCCAGGAGCAACGCCTCGGCTATGCGCTCGATAGCGCCTGGTACGGCATCGGCGAGTTCGTCGAAACGATGCGCGCGGGGTTGGCAGCGCTCACGGTCGAGCGGGTGAACGCCGTTATTCGGGACCACCTCTCGGGTAGCGATCTCGCCGCGATCGTCATTACCGAGGACGCCGCAGGGCTGCGCGAACAGCTCCTCGCGGGCGAGCCTGCAGGCATCACCTACGACGCCGAAAAGCCCGCCGATCTCCTCGCCGAAGACGGGGTGGTCGGCAGCCTCGACCTCGGGGTGCGCGCCAATGCCCTGCGGATTACGCCGGTGGCGGACATCTTTGCGCAGTAACGCGCGCGGCTACGAAAGCCGCGGGAAGGCCTCGTCGAGCTGAGCGCCGAGCTCCTCCGGCGTCGTCACGGGCAAGTTGCAGAGCATGTTCTCGCAGAGGTAAGCAGCCGCGCCCGCGCCGGCCTCGCGCCCCTCAAAGAGCGGTAGGCCGTTCGGCCCCTCGCCCGGGGCGAAGGCGAGGCCAGGGAGGAATCGCGCCGCCGCCACCCGCTCGAACGGCGCCCGCGCGGCCGCATCACCGACGATCGCAAGCTCGCGCGGCGCGGTGAAGAGCTGGTCCATCACCTGCAACGTCGCGCCGAAGCCCGTGGGTGCATCGAGGATCCGCTGTTGGGCGTGCGTCACGACTTCGCGCGCGATCGCCTCGCCGTCCGCGCGCACGCCGTAGCGCTGCAGCGAGAGCGCGAGCAGAGCGGTAGCGCCGTTCGCGCTTGGCGTTGCCTGGTCGAAGCCGGACTTCTGCCGGAAGAGCAGCGCTTCGCCCCCGGCGGGCGTCTCGAAGAAGGCCCCACCCTCGTCGTCGTGAAAGCGTTCGACGACCCTCTCCAGGAGGGCGCCGGCCCAGTCCAGCTGATCGCGGTCGCCGGTCAGCCGGTAGAGCTCGATCAGGCCCAGGCCGTAGTAGGCGTAGTCCTCGAGCATCCCCTCGATTCGGGCAACACCACCTTTGTAGGTGTGCAGCAGTGAGCCGTCGGACCACATCTGCTCGCGCACGAAGCGGGCGTTGCGCTCGGCGATCTCACGCAGATGGGCGTCACCGAAGACGCGCGCAGCTTCCGCGAACGCGGCGAGCGCGAGCCCGTTCCAGGAGGTCAGCACCTTGTCGTCCGTGCCCGGGGGGATGCGTTGCGCCCGGACCTCGAGCAGCTGCGCACGCCACGCTTCGATCCGCTCCGCGAAGGCTTCGGGCCTGAGCCCGAGGGCGCCGGGCAGGGGGTCGGCGCGCCGCGAGAGGACGTTTCGGCCCACAAGACCAGGGTTGTGAGGATCGTAGAAGTTGCCCTCTGGGGTGACGCCGAAGACCTGGTTGAAAGCGCTCGCTTCATCGCCCAGCAAGCCCTCGATCTGCTCGACGCTCCAGAGGAAGAACTTGCCCTCAATCCCCTCGCTGTCTGCGTCCTGAGCGCTGTAGAACCCGCCCTCCGGGTCGAGCATCTCGCGTTCGAGATACGTCAGGGTCTCGCGCACGACGCGCTCGTGAGCGGGATCGCCGAAGAGCTGCGAGGCGTGGAGGTAGACGCGGGCGAGCTGGGCGTTGTCGTAGAGCATCTTCTCGAAGTGCGGCACGAGCCATTGGACATCCACGCTGTAGCGGGCGAAGCCACCACCCAACTGGTCGTACATGCCCCCGCTGGCCATGCCCCAGAGCGTGCGCTCCAGCATCTCCCGCAGCTTAGGCGCGGCCGGATCCTCGCTGCGGGCGGCCCGCGCCAGCAGAAAGTCGAGGTTCGAGGGGCTCGGAAACTTCGGCGCCGTGCCGAAGCCGCCCCAGACCTCGTCCGTTGACCGCCGCATCGCAGACGCGGCCTGGCGAGGAACGTCCGCGTCTAGGGGGGCATCGTCACCGGACTCGATCGCGGCTTCCGCGAGCTGCGTGCTGATCTGGTCCGCTGACTGGAGGATGTCGTCCCGGCGCTCAGTCCACGTCTTGTTGATGGTCTCGAGGAGCCGGGGGAAACCGGGGCGTCCGTGCGCGTCATCGGGGGGGAAGTAGGTGCCTGCGAAGAAGGGCTTGCGGTCGGGGGTGAGGAAGAGCGTCATCGGCCAACCGCCCTGGCCGGTCAGTGCCTGCACGGCGCTCATGTAGATGCCGTCGATGTCGGGGCGCTCCTCGCGGTCGACCTTGATGTTCACGAAGTGCTCGTTCATCACCGCCGCGATCGCTTCCGACTCGAACGATTCGTGCGCCATCACATGGCACCAGTGGCAGGTGCTATAGCCGACCGAGAGCAGGACCGGCTTGTCTTCAGCCCGCGCCTGCTCGAACGCTTCCTCACCCCAGGGGTTCCAGTCGACGGGGTTGTCGGCGTGCTGCAGGAGGTACGGGCTCGTTTCGTACGCGAGTCGGTTGGCCATCAGCGACAGTCTACGGGGGACGCCCCGCTGGCGATTGCCCCGAGCCGGGCACCCCGCCAGAGTGGGGAGGTGTTGGAGGACGAGCTCGAAGCCGCGACCGCGGCGGCGCGGCAGGCCGGGGCGGAGGTCGCACGGATGCGCGCGGAAGGGCTTCGTTACGGGCATAAGGAGGGCTACGAGCTCGTCTCCGAGGCCGATATTCGCGCCGCCGACATCCTCCGCGAAGCGCTCGCGAACGCCTTCCCCGGCACCGGCTGGCTGAGCGAAGAGGACCGCGACACCGCCGCCCGCCTCGACTGCGAACGCGTGTGGGTGGTCGATCCGATCGACGGCACCCGCGAGTACCTGCGCGGGCTGCCGGAGTACGCCATCTCCGTGGGGCTCGTCGTCCGCGGCGAGCCCGCCCTCGGCGTCGTCTACAACCCTGCGACCGAGGAGATGCACGCCGCCGTCTGCGACCCGCCCGGAGGGCCGCCTCGGAAGGCGGGCGAGGGGCAATACCTCGCCCTGGTCGGGCACGGCGAGGATCGCCTGAACGAGGTGCCCCCACTCCCCGGCCTGTCTCGCACCCAGCCTGTCGGCAGCGTCGCCTACCGCCTCGCGCTCGTGGCCGCGGGGAAAGGTGACCTGGTCGTGACCTGGCACCCCCGCAGCGAGTGGGACGTGGCCGCGGGCGCAGCGCTCTGCCGTGCCCGCGGGATCACGATCACCGATGTCCTTGGCGCGCCGCTCCAGTTCAACCAGCCGCGCCCGCTGGTGCGCGGCCTGATCGCCGCGCCGCCGGACCTGCACGCGCGCGTTCGTTCATACTTCGCTGAGATCTCGGAGTAGACACCGGAGGCGGCCATGAGCGTACGAATCGGGCTGGGCGCGGCGGTGCAACCGGATACCACGCCTGCCTCCTTCTTCCGCTGGGTCGACCTCTGCGAGAGCAGCACCATCGACTCGATTTGGCTGAGCGAGCGCCTGATCTCGAAGCAGCCCGCGCTCGAGCCGATGACCACGTTGGCCGCCATCGCGGGGCGCACCGAGCGCTTGAAGTTCGGCATGAACGTCGTCCTCCTCCCGTTGCGCGACCCCCTCGTCCTGGCGAAGGAGTGCGCGACCATCGACTACCTCAGCAACGGGCGGCTCCTGCCCGCCTTCGGGGTGGGGGCGCCTGCCGCGCCTGAGTGGCGCGCGACCGGCCGCGAGGCGAAGGGGCGGGGCGCCCGCTCGGACGAGATGCTGACGCTCCTGACCCGGCTTTGGGCCGAGGATGAGGTCACGCACGAAGGCACGCACTTCCGCTACGAAGCGGCGACGATCTCGCCCAAGCCGGTGCAGCAGCCGCTCCCGCTCTGGATCGGCGGCAGCAGCGCGGCGGCGATCGCACGCACAGCCCGGCTGGGAACGGGCTGGCTCGCCGGGATTCAAACGCCCGCGCAGGTGGCGCCGGTCGTCGCCAAGATCAAGCGGGCCGCGCTCGCAGCGGGGCGCCCAATCGACGACGACCACTACGGTGCGGGCTTCCCCTTCCGCTTCGGAAGCTGGGAGGACGGCGCGGTAGCTGGGAGCGCCAAGGCCTACGGCAGGCTTGCCGCCTTCGACCCGCGAGCGCTCTTCGCGGTAGGCGGCGCCGGCGAGATCGCGGCGCGTGTGCGCGAGTACATCGACGCGGGCATCAGCAAGTTCGTGTTGCGCCCGCTGGCCGAGTCCGACGCAGACGCCTACGCGCAGACGCAGCGGCTGATTGAGGAAGTGCTACCGGTCGTCCACGCGGATTAGGGCCGGCGGGGCTGGCGGCGCGAGACGGAAGTAGAGGCAGTCGCCCTCGCCTTCGTCCGCCAACGCGAGGGTGGGACCGAGCAGGGCGACCACGCGCTCACGGTCGGCGATGACGACGACATCGCCGCGCTCCCAGGCGGGGATGCGCGCCGCCTGCAGAACGCCGGTGACCTTCCGCAGCAGCCCGTGGTAGTGCATGCGGTCACCGGACCGCAGTGCCCGCACCCGGAGCGCGCCTTCGATGCGATCGGTGGCCACTGCCGCGCTCGGTGGCGCGCCATCCTCCGACGCGAAAGGCTCCGTCGCCGCCTGCACCCGCCGCTCGCCCGCGACCGTGACGCCGGGGAGGTTGAGCACGGTCTCCTCGACCACGGGGAGGGGTTCCTCCGGAGCGGCCGCCCGCAGGCGCACGAGACCGCTCGAAACCTGCACTTCGAGGCCCCCGAAGCGGACGCGGCCCGAGCCCCGCCCGAGCACGTCGCCCAGGTTCCGGAGGCGGGTGCGGTTTGCCTCGATCTCCGTCTTGAGGAAGGTCGCTTCCCGCTCGATGACGAGCAGCCTGGCCTCGCTTCCGAGCCCGCGGATGGTGTCGAGCGGGAAGACCACGGCCCCGGGCACGCGGTCACGGGGCTGGGCCAGGTCCGCCGACTCCTCGACCGCCCGGAACAGTTCGCGCGCGCTTTCGGCCAGGCCGAGCAGGGCCGTGTCGACGGATGGGTTCTCCTCCCGCAAATGGGGGAGAAGCGTGTGCCTGAGGCGGTTCCGGGTCGCTGCGGGGGCCGCGTTTGTCTCGTCGTGCCGCGGCTCGATGCCCGCCGCTTCGCAGACGGCGAGGGTGTCCGCTCGGGTCAAGGGGAGGAGGGGCCGCAGGAGGCGAAGGGAGGGCGAGCCCGGGAGGGGGCCGCTCGGGAGCATCCCCCGCGCCCCGCGGACACCGCTACCGCGGACCAGGTGATGAAGGACCGTTTCGACCTGATCGTCCGCCGTGTGTCCGGTCACAACCGCCGCCGCCTGCTGGCGTTCGGCCGCGAAGGCCAGGAACTGGTACCGCAGCAGCCTTGCCGTTTCCTCGAGACCGCGGCCCGATTCATGCATCGCGAGGCGCACGTCACCCTCCCCGGTGACGCAGGCCACCCCGAGACCTGCGCAGAGTTCGCTGACGAACGTACGATCGTCCGCGGAGCCGTCCCGCAGCTGGTGATCGAAGTGGGCGGCCGCGACCTCAAAGCCGAGCGCGCTTCCGAGCTCTCGTAGCAGCAGGAGGGTCGCGACCGAATCGGGGCCCCCGCTGACGCCGACAACGACCTTCTCGACGCGGCGAAAGAGACGCTCGCGCTGCGCGAAGCGCCGCACTTGAGCGAGGGCCTGCGGTCTCCGCGGGGGCACGCTACTGCGGGAAGAGCCGCTCCCACCAGTCGCCCTGCACCTGCTGGGCGGGCGGCGCGGCCGGGCTCACAACGACGAAGGGGATCTCGCCGGCACGCACGTACCCGAGTTCGCGGCGGGCGGCCTGCTCGACGTAGGTATCGGAGGCGGTGTACTCGAGGACCGCGAGCAAATGGGTGCGTTTCTCCTGAAGCTCGACGAATTCGGCGAGCGCGGCCTCGTGATCAGCACTCTGCTCACGCTGCCGGATGCCGCCGACTGCCGCGGTGTAGATGAAGTAGCCGGCGAGGAGAAGGCACGCGAGCAGGAATAGCCTCGTCGTGCTCAGCCCAAGAAAGCCCACTTGACCAAGCTAGGCGGCCGCCATTCAACGCTCAAGGCGGCGCTCAGCGGGAGAAGCGGCCGCTGGCGCCGGGCGCGGCCACCCGCGGTCAGCGGTCGTCCGGCACGTGGCAGCAGTCGTTCAGGATTTCGACGGTGGCCTGGCCGCGGCGCAGCGCCAGCTTCGAGACCGACGCGAGGTCCGTCGCGAACCCACGGAAAGCCGCCGGCTCGAGGCCCAAGAGCCGGCAGATCAGGAGCCGCAGGACGAAGTTGTGCGAGACCACCGCCACCGCACCCGCGTCGTCGGGCGCCGCCTGAAGCTCGTCCACCAGGGGCACCAGCCGCGCGGCCACGTCCGCCAGGCTCTCGCCACCGGGCATCGAAATGAGCGCGGGATCGGCCGAACGCCATTCGGCGAGGAAATCCGGGAAGCGTTCGCCCATCTCCGCGAAGGAGAGGTGTTCGGTCTCGCCGACATCCAGCTCGACGAGCTCTTCGCGAACGGCGAGCGGCGCGCCGCTCTCAGCCGATAGCGCTTCCGCAATCACGCGCGCGCGGCTCAGCGGGCTCGTGAGGATGCGGGTCGGGGGCTCCGCCGCCAGCCGTGCGACGACCGCATCGGCCTGGCGCTGCCCGTAGTCGGTGAGGGGCACATCCGCGCGGCCAAGGCCAAGACCGTCGCGGTTGTGGGCTGTCTCGCCGTGACGAATCAGGTAGAGGTTCATGGACTCAGCGGTCCCCGACCATCCGCACCGGCCACCGCCACCACAGCCCTCTTCGGGAGCGGGCACCCGCCGCCCTCGCGGTCGAAGACCGTCATTGGTACTGGCCGCGCAAACGCCAGGCGCGGCGCGCCACGGACGGCTCGTCGAGGACGAGATCGGCACGGGTGTAGCGACTCACCTGGGCGTCGGGAAAGAGCGCTGCCACGAGCTGTTCGGGCCGGACGGTGAGATCCGGATCCGCACGCACGCGCGCGGCGATCGTCGCGCCCCCCTCGTTCACTTCGAGCACGACCGATGCAACCGCCTCGCGCAGGTCGTACTCACGCGCTTTCTTGCCCTCGCGCTCCTGCTGCCAGGGATAGCTCTCGGTAGCAAGGAACGCGGCCACGGCCTCACGCGCCTCCTGCGGCCCCACACCTTCGAAGTCGGCTCGATAGTCGGCCCAGCGCAACAGAACCGGCGGTGCGGGCTGACCGAGTCCGACCTCCACGACCTCGCCGATATCGAGGCCGGGAGCCGTCTGGGAGGCAAGTTGCGTCGCGAAGTCAGCCAGCGTGACGCGCTCACTCAGGGTCACCTCCACGATCTCGCGCTCCCCGATGAAGCCCAGTGGCAGCGGCGCGGCAAAGGCGATCTTGGGGTGGGGGGTGAAGCCCTGGGAGTAGAGCAGTGGCAGATCCGCGCGCCGAATCGCGCGCTCCCAGTAGCGCAGGACATCGAGGTGGGAGATGTGGCGTACGCGCTCGCCCTTGCGAAAGCGGCCGCGAATCCGCTGTATGGCCTCGCTCACACCGCTTCGGTCGCCCGTTCCCGATCAAGCAGGCGTTCCGCGGCTGTGTGCGGATCGAGCGCGCGGTCGGCGACCTGCCCCACCAGTCCGGCGAGCGTTTCTTCGGGGGTGTCCCGCCGGATCTGCGCCAAGAGGATCCGCTGCGCGATCGACAGCACCTGGTGCCGTGCGTCTTGCAGCCGTTGTTCGCGGAGCCCGCCGGAGCTATCGAGATACTCGCGGTGCTCGTCGATGGCATCGACGAGCGCGGGAACGCCCTCCCCGGTCGTCGCGACGGTGGAGAGGATCGGGGGGTCGCGGCCCTCGCTCGGCACGAGCGCGAGCAGCGCTTTGAGCTGGCTCACGAGAATATCCGCCCCGGGACGATCGGCCTTGTTCACGACCAACACGTCGGCGATTTCGATGATGCCCGCCTTCAGCGCTTGGATATCGTCACCGGTCCCGGGGTTGTTTACGAGCACGGTGGTCAGCGCCGTGCCGGCGATCTCGACCTCGTCCTGTCCGGCGCCAACGGTCTCGATGAAGACGTACGGAAAGCCGAACGCGTCCATCACGGCGACGACATCGTCGATCGCGGGAGCGAGCCCACCGATGGCCCCCCGGGTCGCCATGCTGCGCACGAAGACGCCCTCGTCGAGGACCAGGTCCTGCATCCGGATCCGGTCACCCAGGATCGCACCCTGGGTGAAGGGGCTGGAGGGGTCGACGGCGATGATGCCGACGCGGTGACCGCGCTTGCGCAGCTCCCCCGCAAGCGCTCCCGTCAGGGTGCTCTTGCCCGAACCAGCGCTCCCGGTCATCCCGATCGTATGGGCGCGACCGGACCGGGGGAAAAGCTGGCGGAGATGGTCCCGGCCCGCGGGGGTCCCGTTCTCCACGCGCGTGAGGATGCGCGAAAGGGCACGGCGGTCACCCGCGAAGAAGCGCTCGACGATATCGGTCACTCGTGCTTCACGTTGTCGTACACGAACGACACGATCTCCTGCGTGTTCGTGCCGGGCCGGAAGACCGCCTTGAAGCCGAGCGCGTTCAGCGCCTCACTGTCGTCTTCGGGGATGATGCCGCCGCAGAAGAGCAGGACATCGTCGAGGCCGCGCGACTTCAGCTCGTCCACGATCCGGGGAAAGAGCTCCAGGTGGGCGCCGGAGAGGATACTCAGCCCGATCACGTCCACGTCTTCCTGGAGCGCCGCCTCCGCGATCATCTGTGGGGTCTGGCGGATCCCCGTGTAGATCACCTCGCAGCCGCCATCGCGGAGTGCGCGCGCGACGATCTTCGCCCCGCGATCGTGGCCGTCGAGGCCGGGCTTAGCGATAAGGACGCGGATCTTTTGGGCCGTTTCGCCCGTCGCAGAGGTGTCGGTTGCGGTCATCGTGATGCTCCTCGCCTAGTTCGTAGTCGGTCGCTTAGCTTCGCTGGACGAGCTGCAGGTTCACGCCGAAGGACGAGCGCGGCGAGACGAAGGCTACGCCGCCATTCGCGTCGCCCGCGCGAACGCCCCCGGCGCGCAGCGCCTCAACGGCCCCCGCCGCATCCGTCACGGCAAGCGAGAGCAGGAAGCTGCCCTCGCCCCGCTCAGCCGCGAATTTTGCCACCGGTCCTTCGTCCGACGTGGGTTTGATGAACTCGAAGTCCGTGTTCCCTGCGGGCATGAATGCGTTCTCGATGCCGAGTGCTGCGATCGGCCCCCCGCGTGAGTCGTCGAGGCTGAAGCCGAAGTGACGTTCGTAGGTGGCGGCGGCAACGGAGATGTCCTCCACGACGACGCCGATGTGGTCGATTCGCTGCGCGAGCGCGTCCGCACTCGCACCCACGTGGCTCTCCTCGATCGGCGTGGCGTACTCGATGAGCACGCCGTGGTTCGACTTCGGATGGAGGAAGCCGATCATCCCCGCAAGACCGGGACGGGGCTCCTCATCGATCAGCTGGACCCCGGCGGCCGCGGCCGCCTTGAGATCTGCGGCGCAGTCGTCGGAGGCGAGACAGACGTGGTGCATGCCCTCGCCGCGGGTTTCGAGGTAGCGAGCGACGCCCGTGTCGTCGCGCGTCGGTTCCAGGAGCTCGATCTCGGCGTCGCCGATCGGAAGGAGGACGCCGCGCACGCCCTGGTCCTCAATCACGCGATCGACGCTCACGGGAAGGCCGAGCGCATCCCGGTAGAAGCTCAGGGCCGCGTCGGCGCTGCGGACGACGAGGCCCACGTGGTGGATCTTGCTGAGCATGGCGCTCCTTTAGTCGTTCGTTCCGGCGTCGCTGGGGACGGAGGCGAGCGAGCGCTCGCGCACACCCGGCATGCCGGCGAGGTAGGCAGCGACATGGTGCCAGTGCTCGCGGTCATGCTCCACGATCGACGCCACGAGACGATTAGGCACGCGGCCCGGCTCACCGACATCCGCGTTGCTGAAATCGGCCAGGAGCTCGAGCAGGCGCTCGCGCCCGTCCTTCAGCTGCTCGAGAACGCTCCAGAAGTTGAGGCTGCGCTTGCGCTCGACATGGTCCGCGTTCCAGGTATCGGTGGTGGACTCGTCGAAGTCGAGGAGACCCGGCCGCCTGCCCTCGCTAGCGTCCCGCAGCGCGGTCACAATCTCCGCTTCCCAGCTCGAGACGTGGCCGACGATGTCCTTGAGCGACCACTCCCCGATGATGGGCCGATCGATGTCGCGGATGCGACAGGTCTCGATGTTCCGCACGAGCTGCTTCCGTTCGAGGTCGAGCTCGCCTAGGAGGCGGCGGCGCTCATCGGCAAACGAGCGGGTGTCCTCTTCGGCCATTAGACGACCACGATCTCGCGGTATTCGCCCCAACTGCGGCGCAGGGCGTGGCTGATCTCGCCAAGCGTTGCGCGCGTTTCCACGGCCGCAACGATCAGCGGCACGAGGTTCTCGGTTCCGGCGGCGCCCGCCTCGAGCGTGGCGATGGCCGCATCAACGGCGGCGTTATCGCGGTCCGCACGCAGCGCTTGGAGGCGCTCCACCTGGCGCTGGCCGATCGCGGGGTCGACGCGCAGGAGCTCCGGGGGCTGCTCATCCTCGATCGTGTAGTCGTTCACACCGACGATCACACGCTCGTTGCGCTCGATCTCGCGCTGGTAGCGGTACGAGGCCTCCTGGATCTCACGCTGCTGGAAACCCTCCTCGAGGGCGGCGGGAGCACCGCCGAGGTCCTCGATCGTCTTGAGGTAGTCGCGCGCTTCGCCTTCGAGCCGGTTGGTCGCCGACTCGATGAAATAGGAGCCCCCGAGCGGGTCGATCACGTCCCCCACGCCGCTCTCCTGTGCGATGACCTGCTGCGTTCGCAGGGCGATCTGCACCGCCTTCTCCGTGGGCAGGGAGAGCGCCTCGTCCATCGAGTTCGTATGGAGTGATTGGGTGCCCCCAAGGACGGCTGCGAGAGCCTGCAGCGTGGTCCGCACGATGTTGTTCTCGGGCTGCTGGGCCGTCAGCGTCGCGCCACCTGTCTGCGTGTGGAAACGCAGCATCATGGAGCGCGGATTCTGCGCTTCGAAACGCTCCTTCATGATGGTCGCCCAAAGGCGCCGCGCCGCGCGGAACTTTGCGACCTCCTCGAGGAGGTTGTTGTGGCAGGCGAAGAAAAAGCTGAGGCGCCCGGCGAAGTCATCGACGTCGAGCCCTGCGGCGACGGCCGCGTCGACATAGGCGATGCCGTTCGCGAGCGTGAAAGCGATCTCCTGGGCGGCTGTGCACCCGGCCTCGCGCATGTGGTAGCCGGAGATGGAGATGGTGTTCCAGCGGGGGACGCTGTCGGCGCAGAAGCGGAAGACGTCCGTGATCAGGCGCATGCTCGGGGTGGGCGGATAGATCCAGGTACCCCGCGTGATGTATTCCTTGAGGATGTCGTTCTGGACGGTGCCGCCCAGCTTCTCGGGCGGCACACCCTGCTCTTTGCCCACGGCCACGTAGAGGGCGAGCAGCACCGCCGCGGTCCCGTTGATCGTCATCGAGGTCGTGACCTTGTCCAGGGGGATTCCCTGGAAAAGGGTGCGCATGTCGTCGATCGAGTCGATCGCTACGCCGACCTTGCCGACCTCGCCCATCGCCATCGGGTCATCGGAGTCGTAACCGATCTGGGTGGGCAGGTCGAAGGCGACGGAAAGGCCGGTCTGACCCTGGTCGAGGAGGTAGCGGTAGCGCTCGTTCGACTCCTCAGCCGTGCCGAAGCCCGCGTATTGGCGCATCGTCCAAAGGCGACCGCGGTACATGGTCGGCTGCACCCCGCGCGTGAACGGGTGCTCGCCGGGGAACCCCAGGCTGCCATTGCCCTCGACCACGTCCTCGGGCGCGTACACGGGGTCGAGTTCGGTTTCCCCGGTCGTGCGGAAGGCGTCCGCGCGCTCGGGATTGCGGTCGATCGCCTTCTGGTAGGTGCCCTCGATCCATTCCTGCTTCGATTGGCTGGGCATATCCGGTTCGTCGTCCTTCGCGGGCCCGGGTCTGACCGCTCAGCGGGTGCCGGCACACTCGTGACCCGGGCTGCTCTCGCCGCCCTCGCACCACCACGGTCGCATCGGGATTTGCCCGAGGGAGTATAGCTCAGGGCGGATCCGGACGAAGACCGGCTCGGGGCCTGTGCGCGCGCGACGAGCGTGTCGATCCTCGTGGTACGGCCGTGCCAGCGGTCGCTGCGTCCAGGCGCGCAAAGCGGGCGCTGGGGCAGCGCTAGACTAGCGAGGCCGGAGCGGCGGGAGGGCGATGAGCAGCGAGAGCCCGGGCGATCCGCGCCTGCTCGAACGGCTTGAGGAAGGCGTCTCGAGGGGCGCCGCCCTGCGCCAGCTGAGCCGCCGCTACAGTCTCCTCCACGCAGACTACGAGCGCCTCCTCGGCCGGCTCGAGGAGCTGGAGGGCCAGATCAGCGTGCCCGCGCGCGCGGGAGAGCGAGACACGCGACTCACCGACGGAATCGCGACCCCGCTCCTGGAGATGGGCAGCCAGTACGCCGATGCCGCAGCAGGCATGCTCCGAATCGTCGAAGGGCTGCAGGCCCTCGCGGACGGCGGCGATGCGCGCGCCAACGCCCCGAGCGGCGAACCAGGGGGCGAGGCCGAGCGCGCCCGCTGGCGGGGGTTCGAGGTCGAAGTCACGACCCCGACCTTCGATGAGCTCATCGACTTCCAGGAGCGACTTAGCGGCACGGCCGGGGTCCAACGCGTCTCGATCCGCGCGATCGAAGACAACGTTGCGACGCTCCTCGTGGAGCTTCGCGAGCCGGCAGGCTAGACCAGCGTTCACCCGCCAGGAGCCATCCTCGATCGCGCAAATCTCGCGAGCCCCCGGGAGACCACTTCCAGATCGCGACCCGGGAGGCCCGGTATCTGGCCCGCGGAGCCTACATCGCTGACCCGCCGAGAATGTTCGCGCAGCCAGCGCCCGACGGTCCGGAAAGACGGTGCGGGACTTGTAGCCGCCAAACGGACAGCGAACGCAACGATCTCATCGTCCTCAACCTCAAGAAGGTGGCGTTCTGAAACAAGAACAGGAACGTGGCCGCGAGACCCATCTGCTTATTGCCATCGAGATACGCATGGTTCTTCACCATCGATCGCAGGAGCGCCCCTGCCTTCTCCCAAACGCCTCGGTAACGGGGCGACGGGGGCAAGCCAAGCGCTGCTTCCAGGAGTTCAGGCCGCACGAGGTTGTCGCCGTATGAGCTGATGTCACCTTCGTAGTCCGAAGAACAAGTTCAGGGCGAGTCGGTGACCCAAGACCTCGACATCTTCAGCCGTGATGTAGATCAGGCGGCGGGCCAAGATCAGGCCTTCTCAAGTTCCTTCAGTGCCGCGCCGTACATCTCGCCGAAGAGATCGGCGAGATCTTCGATTGCCCGTTTGCGCTCAGCCGTGAGCGCCGCCACATCTATCGGTCCACGGTCGTTCGGGGACGGCGACGACGGCTTACTGGCTGTTCGGACGCTCGTGCTCTGCTTCCGGGTCACCCACCCATTGTGCCACCCGCCCGACCCGATTGGATCGGGCGGACTAGCTTGACGGCGCCGCCGCGTCGCCCTCCACTCCGCCCTCGCCCTCAACCTCGGCGGCGCCATCGGGATCGGGAAGCAGCGCCTCCGCGAAGGTGACCACCGCCGCGTTCTTGATCACTTCCTGATCGGCCTCGCTCTCGACCATCTGGAGTGCGTAGAGGACCGCGGTTTGGTGGAAGATGCGGCCGATCTCGATGATCTCCGCGACGCTGAGGTCGACGCTCGCCGCCGCCTCCTCGAAGGTCTTTGCGAGCGCCTGGAACACCTTCTCAGCGTTCGCGGCGTCGGTTTCGGGTGAAGCCATCGGTGCTCCTTCAGTCGGCTGGGGTGGTGATCGTGCTAGCGGACCAGGCGGAAGAACGCACGGATGTCCTCGGTAAGCGCCTCCGGCTCCTCCAGGGCGGCAAAGTGACCGCCGCTCGGCATGTCCGTCCAACGCTTGACGTTGTAGCCGGGCTCGACCCAATGGCGCGGTGAGATCCAGGGCTCGCCCGGGAAGCAGGCGATCCCGGTCGGGGCCTCGACGCGACCGCCGCCGAAGGCGCCCTCGCTCCGCGCCTCGTAGTAGATGCGGGCAGCGCTCGCGATGCTGTTGGGCGCCCAGTAGAACATGATGTTGGTCAGCAGGGTGTCTTTCGAGAAGCGCGACTCGACATCGCCATTGCAATCGCCCCACGTGCGGAATTTCTCGACGATCCAAGCAGCGATCCCAGCGGGTGAGTCCGCCTGGGCGATGCCGAGCGACTGGGGCTTGGTGCCCTGGACGTTGCTGTACCCGGTCTCGCGCGCCTGGAAGGCCTGACCGACCGCGAACACTTCCCGATCGGCCTCGCTCGGCTCCGCGGGCGGCGCCCCGAACGTGAAGTTGAGATGGACGCCGCTCAGGTGCTCCGCATGGGTCGCCCCCAGCCGCGAGCTGATGATGCTGCCCCAGTCGCCGCCCTGGGCGCCGTAGCGCGGGTAGCCCAGCTCCTCGGTCATGAGCTGGTCGAAAGCGGCCGCGATGCGCCCGGGACCCCAGCCCCGCTCGCGCGGCTTGCCGCTCCAGCCGAAGCCAGGGATCGACGGAATCACGACGTCGAAGGCGTCGGCCGCATCGCCACCGTGCGCGGCTGGGTTCGTGAGGGGCCCAATCAGGTCCAGGAACTCAAACATCGATCCGGGCCAGCCGTGCGTCAGAAGGAGCGGCTGGGGATCGGGGCCCTCGCCCCGCACGTGCCAGAAGTGGATATCGACGCCGTCCACCTCGCAAAGGAATTGGGGCTGGGCGTTGATCGCGGCTTCGTGGCGGCGCCAATCGTAGTCACGGCGCCAGTATTCGCACAGCTCCTGGACATAGCCGAGATCGGCGCCGTAGTCCCAGCCGCTATCCGGGATGGCGTCGGGCCAGCGGGTTCGGGCGAGTCGCTCGCGAAGGTCCTCGAGCACCGCATCCGGGACCGCGATCGCGAAGGGGCGAGGGGGCATTCGGGGACTATAGACCGCCCCAGAGCGTCTACGCGGAGGCTGATTCCGCCGGCACCCGGCGGCGGAAGATCTGGAACGCGATCAGCCACGCGATGAGCACGATTCCGAGACCGATGAGGGCGACCGCAGCCAAGGTCGGATTATCCGTGTGGCGAAAGATCGTCGTGTTGATCCCGACGAAGATCGCGACGATGGCGAACGCGAGCTGGACGAACGAGCCAGTCCGCAGGCCGAGCACAATGAGCGCGACCCCGGCGACGTGGACGATGGCCTCGAAGGCGCTGGCCCTTTCATCGAGACCAGCGAAGTAGGCACCTCCCAAGAGGAGCAGCGCAGCCAGGCCCCGGCCCAGCTCGAGGGGCCCCATGAGCCGCCGTTCGACGAGCACCACTCCTGCCACGCCAGCGGCGAAGCCGAGGCCGCCGGCTATGGCCAGGGGGACCTCGTCGGAGCGCGCCCCCAGTGCGAAGGCCAGCGCCACTGCGGTGGCGGCAAGCGCGAACAGCTGGGTCGCGCCACGCGTCGCCAGCCAGAAGACCACGGCCAGCGCGAGGGCCGACGCGGCGCCCCCGAGAGCAGCGTCGAAGTCGCTCGCACCGGCCTCATATGCGGCGATACCGCCCGCGATCGGGAGCAGGGCGTTTGCCCCAAGCCAGGCAACCTGCGCCTGCCTCGCAGGGGCCGCTCCCCCGATTTGGCGAAGGACGAAGCCCGCAGTGAGCGCCCCAAGGGCGGCAACGCTCGGTACGCTGATGCGTGCCGCGGCGCCGAGGTCATCCCAGGCCGGTCCGATCAGCGCCATCACGCCCGCGCCGACGACCGCCACAGCAAGATAGATGAGCACCTCGACGAGGCCGGGACGATCACCTCTGGCCTCTGGCTCGCGCGCTTCGTAAGCCGCGACGCGCCTGACGATCGCTTCGTCGATGAGGCCAGCCTCATGCCAACGCCGCAGGTGCTCGTCTACGGTTCCCACAATCGGCTCTCGGCGAGCATAGCAGCGCAACCGCCAGAGCGCGCAGCCGCTCGCGACCTTGCCGCCGCCCTTCGCCCGCAGGGCGAGCCGGGCCCGAGATCGACAACGCGGCCATGAAAATTGGGGCTCGCCCGATGCCTACCTGGACTGGCAGCGGACTTCAAGGAATGGCGGGCAGAGTACCTCTGGCCCACGCGAATCGGGGGTCGGGCCAGGCGCCCTAGATCGAGTGCGTAGGCCGACATCGCTGAGCTGGGACGAGAGTGACGGAACTGTATGCCGGACGGGGTGCAGGCAGGACTTCTGGAACTGCTCCCAGATGCGCGCCCCCCGGCCCCGGGCGGCGGCCACCTCCTACCCAAGGCGGAGCAACCACAGCAACTCGCCCGGCTCACGAAGGGCCTTCCTCAGCGAGCCCACGCTTCGCTGGAGCGTGCTGGAAAAAGGATCGATCGAAGAAGCGGGGTGCCGGTCCGAAGACCGACCCCCCGCTTCTTCGATTGGCTGGCGTTGCGTTCGCTTAGAGAAGCGAGAGCGCGGCCTGGGGCGTCGCGTTCGCCTGCGACAGGACGGAGATACCGGCCTGCTGCAGGATTTGGTTGCTGACGAGCATGCTCGAAAGCGCGGCTACGTCGGCGTCGCGAATCCGGCTTTCCGCCGCGCTCAGGTTCTCGACGGTAACGCCCAGGCTGCGCACGACGCTCTCGAGGCGGTTCTGCGTCGCCCCGAGCTCGCCACGCTGGGCGTTCACGTCCTCGACTGCGCCGTCGATCTCGTCCAGGAGCGTCTCCGCGAGCGTGATCGTGGCGACGTTCTGGTCGTTCGCGATGATCGCGTCGAGGGTGGTGACGTCGCCCAAGGCGGCCGTCTGCATATCGGTGAAGCTGATGGTCAGGTTGTCGCCGTTGTTGGCACCAACCTGAACCTGGGCCGAGCCCGAGCCCGTCACGATTACAGTGTCGTTCGCAACGGCAGTCAAATCGGTAATGGTGTTGGCGATCGTCTTCACCGCTGGGCCGGCCTGGAGCGTGATGCTCACGCCGAGGTTCGAGAAGTTCAGGACCTTCGATTCGTTGGCGGCGAAGTCGGTGAGACCGGTGAGGGTCTGAGCCGAGCCGTCGGCGCCGGTTAGGGTGAGGCTGCCCGTACCACCAGAGCTGATCGTGTAGGTCTGCGCCGCAGCGCTGCTCACGTCGATCGCCGTCGCCATCGCCACGCTGCCCGTTGTGAGGGTGTCACCGACGACCAGGTCCGTCGCCGTGGCCCCACCGAGGGTGCCCGTGAGGGTGCCCGTCAGGAGGCTCAGGCCGTTGAACTCGGTCGCACCGGCGATCCGGTCGACCTCGTTCTTGAGCTGTTCGATTTCCTGGCCGATGGACGTGCGCTCCGCGCCGTTCTCGGCGTCGGTGCCGTTTGCGACCTGCACGCCCAGTTCGCGCATGCGCTGGAGGATGCTATGGACTTCGTCCATCGCCCCTTCAGCGGTCTGCAGCATCGAGATGCCGTCCTGCGCGTTTCGAACCGCCTGCTGGTTCCCCCGGATCTGGGCACGCATCTTCTCGCTGATGCCCAGGCCGGCCGCGTCGTCGGCAGCACGGTTGATGCGGAAGCCGCTGGAGAGCTTCTCCAGCACCTTGCCCATCTTCAACCCGGTGACGGCCAGGTTGCGCTGCGCATTGATCGCAGCAACGTTCGTTGCGATCTGCATTGCCAT
>CAUYXJ010000051.1:0-21469 GCA_963577065.1 Dehalococcoidia bacterium
AACTTCTCGGCCGTCGAGAACTTCCGCGGCGTCGTGAAGTCGGTCGAATCGATCGACACGCCCACCCAGATCGTGGACGCGATGCGCCGAGCCTTCCACGCCCTCCGCAACGGCCGCGGCGGGCCCGTCGTCGTCGAGCTCACCGCCGACGTCTGCGCCCAGGAAGTGCCCGAGAGCGCCACCGGCTATCGATCCCCGAGGGCGGCCCGACAGCAGCCCTCAGCGGGGGACATCGAGGAGGCGGCGACCGCACTCCTCGCTGCCGAGCGGCCCCTGATTTGGGCCGGCGCCGGTGTCCTCATGGCGGGAGCGACGGCGGCGCTGCGTCAGCTCGCGGAGCTCCTCGAGGTACCGGTGTTCACCACCATGGAGGGCAAGTCCGCCTTCGATGAGCGCCATCCCCTCTCGCTCGGCGCGGGCAGCGGCGCGACGACGGGCCCAGCCCACGCCTGGATCGTCGAATCCGACACCGTCCTGGGGCTCGGCACGAGCCTCACCCATAACCACTACACGCAGACAGTCCCGGCGGGGAAGACGGTGATCCACAACACGAACGCCCCGGAGGACATCAACAAGGACACGCCCTCGGATATCGGCCTCGTCGGCGATGCCCGCCTGACAATCGAGGCCCTTATCGCGGCCGTGAAAGCGCAGATCGGCGAGGGCGGGCGCAAGACGGGCGCCGCCGCCAAGATCGCGGAGGAGCGCAGCGCCTGGATGGCGGACTGGACCGACGTGCTCCAGTCGGACGAGGAGCCGCTGAACACCTACCGCGTGATTCACGAAATCAACGAGAACATCGATCCGGAGAACTCAGTCGTCACCCACGATGCCGGCGCGCCCCGCGATTCGATGGTGCCGTTCCTCACGGCCACGACCCCGCATAGCTACATCGGCTGGGGCAAGACGACCCACCTTGGCTTCGGCATCCCGCTGATGATCGGGGCGAAGCTCGCCGACCCGGACAAATTCTGTCTGAACTTCATGGGCGACGGCGCCTTCGGGATGTCCGGACTCGACCTCGAAACCTCCGTGCGCGCAGGGCTCCCGATCACCACGGTCCTGCTGAACAACGGCGGGATGGCGACCTACCCTGGGGGCTTCCCCACCGCGCGCGAGCAGTACGGCGTTTCGCACATGAAGGGCGACTACGCGCAGATCGCCGAGGGTCTCGGCGCTGTCGGGATCACGGTGACGAAGGCGGGCGAGATGGGCCCCGCGATTCAGGAAGCGCGGCGGCTCAATGCGGACGGTCGCACCGTCCTCATCGACGTCCACTCGAACTTCGAGTCGCGCAAGTCACGCTTCTAGCGGAGCCGGCTAGTGCCCCTCCAACTTAGGTGGTGGGTAGCGCAGTGCTCCCCTTGTCCGAGGCTTCCTTAGGGAAGGACGAGCCGCTCCGAAGGGACGAGCTTTGTGACTGCCCTGGAACTAAGTTGGGAGGGCATTAGTCGCTGAGCGAGCCGAGGAAGGCATCGAGAGCGGCGTTCACCGCCTCCGGTTGGTGCAGGTTCACGGCGTGCCCTGCGTCAGGGATGGTCACGCTCTGGGCGTTCGGAATGTTCGTCGCCATATAGCTGGTGGCCGCCAGAAACATCTCGTCATCGGCGCCCACGATGACGAGGGTGGGCACCTGAACGTTGGGCAGGGATTGAATGACGCGCGCATCGGACTGCGTCAGGATGCCCCGCGCAGCCTTTGCCAGGCCCGCCGCCGATCGATGCTGCGCGACCTTGACCTCCGCTGACTCGCCAACGGCGCTCAAGCCCTCCGGCTCGTCGGCGGGCGTCGCATCTAGGTCGTTCGCCTGCGCGGGCACGGACTCCGTCGGAGTGGCGACCGCGTCCGCCTCGGGTGCGGCGATGGTGGCTTCTTCCCCGGGGACCCCCAGGGAGACGCGGGGGCTCGTGTCTGTGGCCCCCGTCGAACTGTTGCCAACGAGGGCGTTGAGCGCGATCAGCGCCGTTATGCCCAACGCGAAGCCGAGAAGTACCCCCGGCGTCGCGCGCCCACGGAGCTGTGCCATCGCCTCAGCCTAGCCCGCCCCCCGCCCGGTCTCGCCTAGTGATTCCCCCTGCCCTGGCCCCAGCTGACCCCGATTGAGCGGCCTCCGGGCAACCGCCAGATCGCAAAGCGGGAGCCGGATCTCCGGCCCCCGCTTGCTGTCCCAGACCTGAGCGCGCCTCGCAGCGCACCCCGCGTTAGCGATTAGGCGGCGCGAGCCGCCTGTTCAGTGAGTCGCTCGATGCGGCGTTCGGCCACCTCGAGCTTGCGCTTGCGCGCTTCGTGCGTGCGGAGCGCTCGCAGTTCGGCGCGGAAGCGCCGTTCCGGCGAACGCGCCCTGCGTTGCCCTTCCAGAAGGACCGATCGTGCCAGTTCACGCTCAATCACAGATACACCTCCGATGAGCGATCACGGCGGGGCTCCCGCCACGGGAGCAGCGCCAGGCGTCGTCGGGGTCGCGCGACCGCATGCGGCCGATCGGGTCTGGGCGCTTCGTGCGCAACAAGCAGCGAAGCGATCGAGAGACCCCGGCAGAGGTCCCTCCTACGCCGGCGGGGTTAGCTGTCGGGCTGCGACTGGAGGTGTCGCCCGCGCGTGCGGTTCGCCCCGATGTGGCGGTTCCCCCGCTCCCCCGGAGGGGATTTGGCGGCAGCAGATGCTGCCCATCCACCATCACACGATGCCCGGTAAAGGATCAAGCCCCGTGTATCGACCGGGTCGATACCAGGGCGAGGGTCAGCCCCCCAAGCCAGCCACAGCCCAGGCCTGCCGGGCCGCGTTCGCGTCGTTCACGATGGCGCCGGCGCGGCTGAGGCCGACGAGCGCGAGCTCGTCGTCATCCCCGCGAGGGGCCTCCCTCGGATAGCGGAAACCGCCTTCCACCCTCGACTCGCGGCTGTCATCGCGATTCAACGCGAGCACCGCGTATTGCCCAACGGGGTCGTGGGTCGAACGCACCGCACCCCATCGGCAGCCAGCCGAGATCAGTGTAGTAGCTAGTGGAGTCGACGAACGTCAGCTCCTCAGCGGACGCGAACGATCCCTGCTACCACCGCGTGACGGCGAGGATCAGCTCGACCGGAAGGAGTCCGAGCTGGCGCCCCGCTCACCCTCGCGCAGCTCACTGCCAACGACCCAGCCTGCGACGATCGCATCGCGCCGCTGGAGATGGTCCGGGAGGCGGGTAATGGTGCAGGCGCGGGCGCGCCCCGAGCTCGCAGGACCCGCCGCGCCCGCAACCACTACCCGCGGCGCCACCACGACTAGCCACCGCATCGGCTCTATCAGAAGAACACAGCCAGCCAGACCGTGGCCTTGCCCGGTGCGGTCCACCCCACGCGATGGCGACGATGCGCCGAGATTTCGAGCCAGTCTCCCGCCACCAGCTCCGCGATCTCGCCGTCCTCGAACTCGATCCGCGCGGCGCCCTGCAACACCACGACGAACTCGCGCTCCTCCTGGTCGTACCAGAAACCCGCCGGGGAGGCGTGCCCCGCCGAGACGATACGCTCGATGCGCACCGAGTCGCCCACCACGAGGCGGTCGACGATCTCGCCGGAGAGGTCCGCCGGCAGATCGCTGAGGAGGTTGCCGCCCACCGCCTTAGGCTATGCTCCCCGGCCCCGGCCTGCCCCGAGCCTCAGCGCGAGGCCCTGGCCGCCGCCAGGAGCGCGCGCGTCGCCACGGCCGCTAGGCGCGCTCCCGCTTCCGGCGGGTGACTGCGGAGTTCGTCGCTGAAGACCTCAGCAGCCATTGGCCCGCGCGCCCCGATCTCATCGAGAATACCCAGGAGCTCCACGAGATCGATCGCCCCCTCGCCCGGCAGCAGCCGCCGTCCGATGGTCTCCTCGATGACGTTCCGCTCGGCCTCGGCGGGCGCGTCGCTGAGTTGGGTGTGGATCACCTTCTCGCCCGGAATCGAGCGCAGGAGCGTGGGATCGGGCCCGCTGCGGAACCAGTGCCAGGCATCGATCAGCAGGCCCCCGTTCGCACGATCGGCGTCGCGGACGATGGGCCAGGCTGTCGCCAGATTGGGGATGGCGGTCCAGGGGAGGAACTCGAGCGCCAGCTCCTGCCCGTAGTCCGCGGCGGTGTCGCAGGCGATGCCGAACCCCGCGACCGCGGCCTCGAGATCGGCTTTCGCTTCCATCGTCACCGCTAGCACCGTACCCGCGCCCAACTCCTGCGCGATTCCGCAGATTCGACCCGTCTCCCCCTCGATCGCTTCGCGTGCCTCGGGGCCGCGGGCCCAGGCGGTGATGTACTCCAACATCGCCAGGACGACGCCCTCACCCTTGAGGGTGGCTCGCATAGCCGCGTGCGAAAGGCCCTCCGCTCGCGCCTCGTCGTAGTGCGACATCCACATCGAAATGCCGGCGAAGCCGTTCGCGCTGGCGGCGCGCACACGCTCCTCGAACGAAGCACTTCCGATCGCCCCCAGGCAGAGCACGAGATCGTCGCGTCCCAACATCCGCACCCCTCCGCTATGCGCATGATAGAAGCCGGTCGCCACGAGCCCGCGCCCGGGGCTGGGCGGGGGTAGCGCTCCGGACCGCCGGGTTCTTGGTGCCCCGGGAAGCGACGTGCTACGCTTCCTCCATCAACGCCTCCGGGCGCACAGGAGGAGCCAGATGGAAGTTGTGATTTTCGAGAGCTCGCTCAGTGCTCGGGTTAGGCGCCGCTAGCCTCCTCACGGGCCAGCCAGGCACGCCCAGCGCTCTAGCGAGTACCCCGGCATCGGTTTGCACCTGCGCACCGCATCCGTGGCGCGTCACAGACCCGCTTGGAGCGACAGTTGGCTGATCTCAGAGAGTTCGACCCTTACGACGAGGATCTCGACGCGTTCCACCCCTCCGTCTACCGCGCCCCCGAGCGGCAGCGGCCGCGCGCCCGCCGCCGCAAGCGCAGCACCGAAGTGGCACGCGAGCGCGGCGCCCTGACCGATCGCGTGGGCCTGCGCGAGGGCGGCGACATGACCTACTGCCCCGGCCCCTTCGAGCGCGACTGGTTGGGCAGCTCCCTGCTCGACTTCTTCGAAGAGGACCTGATCGTCGATGTGCTCGCGCAGGTGAAAGGCGGGAAGGAGGCGACCGTCTACCGCTGTGCGACCGGCCCCGCGCTCGAACAGGAATTCGTGGCCGCCAAGGTCTACCGCCCGCGGCAGTTCCGCAACCTCGCAAACGACCAGCTCTATCGCGCGGGCCGCCCCACCCTCGCCGCCGACGGCCGCGAGTTCACGAAGCACGACGAGCGCGTCATGCGTGCACTCGCGAAGCGAACCGGCTTCGGCGTCCAGGTCCAGCACACGTCCTGGCTCATGCACGAGTTCTCAACGATGGAGACGCTCTCGCACGCCGGCGTCGACGTGCCCGAACCGATCGCCGCCACGGACAACGCCATCCTCATGACCTACCTCGGAGACGAGCACACGGCCGCCCCCACCTTGCGCGAGGTTCGACTCGAGCGCGGTACGGCGAGGGCAGCCTTTCGGCGCGTCGAAGAGAACATCGCGCTGATGCTCACCTGGGGCGTCATCCACGGCGACCTCTCGGCCTACAACATCCTCTGGTGGGAGGACGAGCCAACCATCATCGACTTCCCCCAGGTCGTGCACCCGGGCGAGAACGACGCAGCCTTGGAAATCTTCGCCCGCGATGTCCAGCGGGTCTGCGAATACTTCGCGCACCAGGGGGTCGAGACGGAACCTGAACGGATAACGGCGAAGCTCTGGCAGCGGCACGTGCCGGAGGACGCCATCGATCGCGCCGCCGAGGCGTCCCGCCACCTGGTCCCGCTCGAGGAGGAGGCGGTCGAGGACGAGTGAGGCCTTGCCGAGCACCTGTTCTCGCAGCGCAAATCCCCGTTCGTAACCCAGGCAGTTCAGGGAGCGCTACACCATGAAGCTCTTCTTCGCTTTTTTCCGCAGGCTGAACCTCGTTCTCTACCGTCTTTCGAAGGGCCGCGTCATGGGTTCCTTCGATTCCATGCCGATCCTTCTGCTCACGACGAGGGGCGTGAAGTCGGGCAAGCCGCGCACCACGCCCCTGATGTTCATGGAGGAGAACGGCTCGTACCTGGTCGTGGCTTCGAACGCCGGCGAAGACTGCCACCCCGCCTGGTACCCGAATCTGCGGGCCGCGCCCGAGGTCACGGTTCAGGTGCGCGGCGATGTCCGCCGGATGGTCGCGAGCCGACTGGAAGGCGAGGAGCGGAACCAGATCTTCGAGCGCTTCAAGGCCAGCGCCAAGCGCTACGCGGACTACGAATCGAAGACGAGCCGCGCGATCCCGGTGGTCGCGTTGCGGCCGACGGAGGGCTAGCCGCGCGGAAGTCGAGTACGTCAGGCCGCCCGCTACCAAGGCCTCGAGCGCCGCAAAGCCGGCGCGCACGGTAGCGACTACGATCCCAGTGGCGCCCTCAAGAAGTCTCCCAGGTGATGAGCAGGCCCGCTAGGCGTGGACGCCACGTGGGCTGCCAGCGCCCCGCGACATCCTTCGCGAAGAGCTCGTCGAGGTGCGCCGCGACGCGATCCCCGGCCTCAGGAACCGCCTCCGCCTCGACCTCGCGGAGCGCAAACGCGACCGCTTCCTCGGCGCTTTGGGGCAGCCTTGCGCGCTCCGGCCAGGTGAACGGTTCGGGGAGAAGTCGCACTTCGGGGAGGAAGCCTTCCTCCCAGAGCACCGGCAGTAGCTCGCGATGGTCCGGTGCGCGCGCCTGCTCGACGCCGAACGCGATTTCGAACAGGCGGGCGTTGCGGGCGGGGGGCGTCGGGCTCCAGCTCCAGATCGCGACACGCCGGCGCGCGGCCCGATCGAGCTTACGCACAAAGTCGCCGATCTCCCGGACGAAGTAGACGACATCGACGCTGAGGACGACATCCCCCTCCACGTCCGCCCCGACCCAGTCCGAGCGCACGAGCGTTGCGTTCGTGACGCCCGCCTCGCCCGCCAGAGAGAGGAACTCGTCGCCCATTCCAGGAGCGGGTTCGACGTTCGTGAGGGAGCGGCAGCGCAACGCCAGCGGGAGGCCAATGCGTCCGGCCCCGCCCCCAACATCGACGACCTGGTCGTCCGGCTGCACCAATTCCGCAAGCTGCGCCAGATTTCCATCCAGCGGGCGGCGCGGATCGAAGCGATAAGACGGAGCGTGCTCGCTCCAACGCCCGGGGCCGAGGTCAGCGACGCGGAGCGCTTCGCGTTGGACGTTTACCACGTCAATCATCGCCCGATAGCGTTCGATTGCCGTCACGGGGTGCTCCTCCAGCATCAAGGATAGGCCGCCAGCGGGCCGCAGCCACCCGTCACCTGCGGGTGCTGAGGGGACATACCATTGACGAAGGCGCCGAGAATGAGCATGCGATCCAGAGTTATTGTCCGAATGCTTCCCTTCGTGCTCGTCGCCGCGACGGCGCTCGTTCTCATCAGCTGCAGCAGCTCTGAGGGTGCCGAAAGCCCCACCCCAAGCACCATCCCCCCCGCGGCGGCGACGGTTGCTCCAGCGACGGAGCCAGCGACCGTCTCCTCGACGGCGACGGCCGCGCCTTCGGCAACCACGCCGCCCGTGGTTCGCAGCGATGACCTCGCGGGAGCGCCGGTACCGCCCCTCGCCGTCACCTCGGCCGAGGTCGATGAGGACCGGATCAACGCAGGCGCAGGGCGCTTCCCGCCCCTGAACGATCCCGCCGTCGTAGAGGCGGCAGATGCGGCCTGGCTGAGCGACGACACGCTCGTGCTCGGCGCCGAGCAGAACGGCGAAGCGCGCGCGTACCCCATCTCGATGATGCGCTTCCACCACGTCTCCAACGACATCCTCGGCGGGGAGCCGTACCTCGTTACCTTCTGAATAGCCTGCTCCTCCGGGGTCGGGTTCGACCCCGTCGTGGCTGGCGAGCGCCATCTGTTCCGGGCTTCCGGGCTGTACAACGGCGTCTTCGTCATGCTCGACGACGGCACCGGCTCCGTCTGGTCACACCTCGACGGTCTCGCCCTGAGCGGCGCCGAAGCGGGTGCCCAGCTCCAAATCCTGCCGCTCCAGACGACGACCTGGGGCGCCTGGCTCGCGCAACACCCAGGGACGACCACGGTCGACTTCGAGACCGGCTACAGCTACCGCGACCGCGTCAACCTCGGCGCGAGCGGGATCCGCGGCACGTTCCTCGAAACGCTCGGCGACCTCGACCCGCGCCTGCCCGAAAACGAACTCGTGATCGGCGTCCTCGCCGGCGACGAGGCGGTCGCGTTCCCGATCGCCAACCTTCCGCCCGGCGAACCGATGCAGGCCGAGGTCGGGGGCGTTCCCGTTGTCATCTTCGAGGACATCGAGGGCATGCCCGCGCTCGCCTACCACCGCCTGCTGACCGATGGCACGGTCCTGGACTTCGAGCGCCGCGAGGGTGCGATCTACGACCTTCAGACGGGGTCCCAGTGGAGCGCCAGCGGCCGTGCCCTCGAGGGCGACCTGGCCGGTGTGCAGCTCGCCTTCGTGACCTCGTTCTTCACCGAGTGGTACGGCTGGGCCGCCTTCCATCCCGAGACGGGCATCTTCGAGGGCGCGTAGCGCACCCGCGGACGGCGTGGCCGCTCGCAACGACAGCGGCGAAGATTCGCCGCTGTCGTTATGTCGCGTCTCCGGTTCGATCGCGCGGCTCGCCGGAGCCGTCGCGCTTCTGCGCAGGCGACCGCATCAGCTCGTAGGCCAGCGCTCCCAGAACGGCACCGGCGATCGGCCCGAGCCAATACACCCAGTGGGCGCTCCACTCGTTCCCGGCGATCGCTGGGCCGAGCGAACGGGCCGGGTTCATCGACGCGTTGGCCACGGGGCCCCAGGAGAGCGCCGCCAGCCCGACGTACGCGCCGATCGCGAGCCCCGCAGCACCGCCCTCCGCCCGCGCGTCGGTCGCTGCACCAAAGACCACGAGCGCCAGGAAGAATGTCAGGATGAACTCCGAGAGAAGCGCGGCATCGGTGCCGCCGATACGCGGCGCGGTCGCGCCCGCATCCCCGTCCCCCCCGACGATGGCCACGATCGCCAGCCCTCCAAGGATGCCCCCAGCCAGCTGAGCGACGATATACGCGAGCGCTCGCCGATTGCCGATCCGGCGCGTCACGCGGAAGGCCACGGTGACCGCGGGATTGATGTGGCATCCGGAGACATGCCCTAAGGCGAAGACCAGCGCCATGACGATGAAGCCGAAGGCGAGGCCCACCCCGACGCCCGTGACCCCGCCCTCGCTGGCCGCGTCCACCGCGAGCGCGCCCGCCCCGACGAACACCAGTGCGAACGTACCCAGCGCCTCCGCCAGGCAGCTCGCCGCCGCCCCTCGGCGATCGGCGAGCCAATCGCGATCGGCGGTGGCAGTGTCGGTCAACGCTGGGGGTTGGGCGCGGCCGGGCCCGGCCTCGCGCCGCCACCGGTGAACGCCGTCGTGCGATCTCGGATGGCGTCATCAGGATCCGGGTCTGTGGGCAGGCGGAGCAGCCCTGTGCCCCTGGCCGCGCCCGTGATCACGGCGCTCCTGCCCTCGATCGTCTGCATAGCCACCCCCAGCGGCGGCGCAGTATACGGTCGTAGGATGATTGAGCGAATCGTGGCCGCTGTAGCCCGCCGCCGCCCCCCCCGCGGCTAGGCGATCGACTGGTCGAACTCGCTCGCTATCTGCCCCGAATCCACCAGCCTCGCGAACTCCGCGTCGCTCAACGCCGGGAAACTCGCGGTAGACCTAGCCGCTGTCCCGCCCCATCGGCACCGGCGGGCGCCTAATTCCGCCAGCAGACGCGGGAAGTTCGTAGACCGGGCCGGAGACGCGTGGGTGCCAAGGTCGTCCCCGAGAGCGCGGGGCTGGTAGAGGCCGCGCGCCTCCACGTTCGGCCAGCGAGGCAGTGGAGAACGCCCCCCGCAGACGCCCGTCAGGCCCACGACGCGAACACCGTCGAGTGGCAGCGGCACGCTCACAGCGACTTGCCCGCCCTCCGCCGCAGGTCCCTTTGGTGGTCGGGATGGGCGATCGCAGTCAGCTCCGCGGCCCACGTGGCCGAACATGCGGGCGTCCCCCTGTGCTCCTTTGGGGGCTCCCGGGCTCCTTAGGCAGGGACCCAAGAGTGCGTCCGCCAGCTCGCTGAAGGACGTCACCGTGAGGTCTGGCTGCAGCGGTGAGTCCTCGTAGGGCAGCCCCCGGCGATTCACGAAGGCCGCGCGGAGCCCGCAGGCTCTCGCGCCGAGAACGTCGAACGAGTTCGCGGAGACCATCAGACACGCGCTCGGCTCGAGCGCCAGGATCTGCGTCGCCCGACGGTAGACCGCTGGGTGCGGCTTGAACGCTCCCACGCGATCGACCGAGATGATCTCATCGAAGTCCCAGCGCACGCGGTTCTTCGCAAGGTACGCGAGAAAGTCGGTGTTCCCGTTGGAGAGCGCCACGAGCCGGAACCGAGAAGAGAGGCGTTCTAGCGCCGGCCGCACCTCGGCGAAGGGTTCGAGCTCCTGCCAATAACCCATGGCGCGCTCGACGTCCGCCTGCTCGAAACGAATCTCGTTGAGCCGCAAGGTGTAGCGAAGGGCGCGCTCGGCCACCTCCAGATACCCGCTGTGGCCCAGCATCAGGATCGTGTCCTGGTACTGCTCGATCCGCTGACGAGCGCGCCATTGCGCCCAGAAGCCGGCCGCACCTAGGCGACTGCCCTTCGATCGCAGAAGCGTCGCGAGGGGTGGAACGAGACTGCCGTCGAGATCGAGGACCGTCCCGAAGAGGTCGAAGGTGAGGGCGCGCACGCCATCGAAGCTGCTGCCCATCGGCCGGACGATACGCGCGCGGTCAGCTAGACATAGCAACCAGAGAGGTGGTTTACCGGCGGCCAGCGGTGCGAAGGCCGCCTAGCGCCGACATCGTCACCGTCACCGGATCTTGGGTGCGCCCGCCAACACCACGCCGCAGATGAAGGATGTCCCCCTATGCCCGTTCCCCCGGTTTCGCTCGCTACGAGGAGCTGCGCATTCCTGCCATTCGGGTCTGGGGCTGGCGGCGCACTGCTGGAACCGTGTCATCAGGTCGATGGTGTCTATGTGGAAAGGCAATTGGGTAGCCATCTGCCGGACCACTGTGACGCGAGCTACCGGCGCGCAATCGCTGACACGATCGGTGTGATCGACGCCCTGAACGGCCGGCGCAGCGTGAACGGTCCGCTCCTGGACGCCCTCCGGCGCCAGCTCCAATCGCTCACGGTTGAGCGATCGGAGGCGAGCGGCCAGTAACTGGCGTCCCGTGAGGGCTCACCCTTCGCGGCCGCCCGCAGCTGAGCCTGGAGCCGGTCGCGGCCGAAGCGGTGCCGGCGACGCGCCCTGGCCGAAGACCGCTCGCTTCACCACCACCCGCCGGTCGTGCGCACCCGCCCGCGCGCGCCGCTCGACAGCGACGGCCTGAGCATCGACGATCTCCCCGCGAACCGGTCCACGGGGAGGGAACGTGAAGTTCGGCATTTTCTTCGAGATATCGGTGCCCCGCCCCTGGGGCCCCGAGACTGAATACACCGTCTACCAGAACTGCCTGGACCAGGCCCGACTCGCGGACGAGCTCGGCTTCGACCAGGCCTGGGCCGTCGAGCACCATTTCCTCGAGGAATACTCGCACTGCTCCGCGCCCGAGATCTTCCTCACCGCCGTGGCAATGCAGACGAAACGGATCCGGGTAGGCCATGGGATCGTCACGTGCGTACCCGAACTGAACAACCCCATCCGTGCGGCAGAGCGAGCAGCCGTGCTCGATCTCGTTTCGGGCGGCCACCTCGAATTTGGGACCGGCCGCTCTGCCACCTGGACGGAACTCGGTGGCTTCGGCGCGAACCCGGACGACACGAAAAAGACCTGGGACGAGTTCGTGCGCGTCATTCCCAAGATGTGGGCACAGGAGCGCTTCGGCTACGAGGGCCGTGCGTTCTCGATGCCTGAGCGCACCGTCCTGCCGAAGCCCTACCAGAAACCCCATCCGCCGATGTGGGTGGCAGTGACGAGCCCCGGCACCGAGATCGACGCCGCCGAGCGTGGCCTCGGAAGTCTGGGCCTCTCCTTCGGCGGGATCCCTGAGCAGGCGAAGAAAATCGCGGCCTACCGAAAGCGGATTCAGTCCTGCGAGCCCGTGGGTGAGTTCGTGAACGAGCAGGTGAACACCGTCAGCTTCCTCTACTGCCACCCAGACGACGAGCAAGGCGTGAAGACCGGCCAGGAACTGGCGGGAACCTTCAACTACCTCGCGGAACAGACTGTATCGACACGACAGGCGTACCCGACCCCCTCGTATGCGACCGCGGGGCTGCAGCAGGCCCTCCGACGCGAGTCGACGAACGGGCCCGAGGGTCGTGTTCCCGAAGGGCTGACGATCGGCGATCCCCATCGCGTGGCCGAGGCGGTGCGGCGCTGGGAGGCTGCGGGCGTCGATCGCATCACCTTCATGGTGAATACGATCGAGTTGGTCCCGCAGGAAGCGGTCCTCGCCTCGATGCGGCTGTTCGCGCAAGAGGTCATGCCGCAGTTCGCCGAGCCGGCAGCCCAGATCGCGACCGCGGGCGGCGGCTGAGATGCCCCTCACCGGCACCCGCGACCTGCGCGCCCTCGCGCCCAGCGCCCCCCTGCTCCCGAATCTCGACACCGAGCCCTGGGAACTGCGCCAGGCGGAGCATCTCCAGCTCCAGTACGAGCTCGGGAGCGAAAGCCGAACCGACCTGCTGCCGCCCGCACTTCACCCGAGCATCCCCCCGACGCTCCTCATCAACGTCACCCACGTCCCGGAGAGTGAGGTCGGAGCGTTCACGATGAGCACCGTGCGTATCGGCTGCCGTTCCGGGGCGCGCCCGCGCGGGCTGCTCGTGCGGGGCTTTTGCGATTCAGAGGCGGCCATCGCAGCGCTGCGGGATCGCTGGGGTTTCCCCCTGGAACGCGCCGAGGTCACCCTTCACTCCAGCTACGACCACACCGCGACTGCGGTCGTGCTCGGAGGGCGGTCCGTGCTCGACGCGAGGCTCGTCGATCCCCATCGATCAGCGGCGGCGACATCCAGTACCTCGCTACCCTCAACCTCGCTCGGGTCAACCGGGGGGATGACCAGCTGCTGCTGGTCCAGGCCGATCCCGACTGGGTCTTCCATCGCGCGCAGCGAGGCCGTCCTCAGCTCTCGGCCTTCGATGCGGAGGCCTGGGCCCTGCCCGGCTCGCGCCCCGCGCAGCCGGTATCGGCTTCGCTGACGGTCGTCGACCTCACCCTGCCGCGGCTCCGCTACCTTGTCGATCCGGAGAAGCCGCCGCTGGAAGCGGTCGAGCGCCTACCTGAAGCGCAAAACGCCTGAGGGCGCGGCTCTCCTGACCGAGGACGGCGGCCGCAGGCCGAACGAGCGGCAGGCGCTAGGCCCGGCTGCCCCAGCGATCCCACTGGGTGCTCTCCTGCCAGGCGTTGCGCCAAGGGCGGCCCCAAGGCCCCACCGGGTAGCCCACGGGGATGAGGGCGGAGACGGTCGCGTCCTCGGGCATCTCCAAGACCTCGTGGACGGAGGGGTTCTCGGTCGGCCGGATCGGTGAGTAGTCCGTCGCCAGCGTCAGGAAGACGGTCCCCAGACCGCGTGAGCGCGCCGCGAGCATGAGGTTCTGGGCTGCGGGGTAGTTCGAGCCGAAGAACCCTGAGGCGTTGTCCGCATCGTCGGGGCAGCGGCCGGGCATGCAGACGGCGACGATCGCGGGTGCCTCATCGAGATGCTCGACGTTGTGCATCGCCTTCGAGTAGACCCGCCGGCGATCATCCGTGAGGTCCGGCTGTTTGAGCACACCCTCGCCGATGTACTCCCTGCCGACCTCGCGGTAGGCGGCCGCGATCTTCCCGATCTGCTCGCGGTCGGTGACGACGACGAAGGCCCACATCTGCGTATTCCCGGCGCTCGGCGCCATCGTCGCCGCCTCGACGATGTACTCGAGGTCGTCACGTGGCACCGGATCGGCTTTGAGGTGACGCATGCTGCGCGTCGTGAAGATCGCTTCATGGAGGGAGAGGTCGCCCATGCTTGGCGCTCCTTTGGGCTTGGTGGGCTGTTCGTGGGCTATGGCCGGGGTGAACCGTAGACCGATTCGATGGACTCGCCGGCATCGAAGCGATCCTGGATCGAGCCCATGGTTTCGATTGCTTCCTCGGTGCCAACGACGGTCTGGAAGAGACGCTGCTCGTTCGTGAGCGCATCGGTGAGGGTGAGGTCTTCGTTCTCGATGAGGATCTGCTTCAGGGTGCCCAGGGCCTTCGCCGGGCGATCGGCGAGACGGCTGGCCCAATCAAGGGCGACCTCCACGGAGGTGCCGTCGGCAACGACCCGGTTCACGCCCCCGAGCTCATAGATGCGCTGGGCTGGCAGCGGCGTGCCATCGAGGACCATCTCGGCCGTCGCCGTACGCCCGATGATGCGCGCGAGGCGACTGGTGCCACCGATGCCCGTCGTCAGCGCGATCTGGATCTCCGGCTGGCCGAAGCGGGCTTGCTCCTCGGCGATGCGCAGGTCGCAGGCCCAGCCCAGCTCGGCGCCGCCCCCGGAGCAGTCCCCGGAGATGGCCGCGATCGTCACGACCTGGGTCTTCGCCAGCTCCTGAAGGCAGACGCCCCAACCGCCGCCGGTGCCGGTGGTGGGCTCGCCGGTGACCGTGTTCCGCAGATCGCGCAGCCAGGCGTGCTCGTACCAGTGGCCCGGCGTAGCTGCGGCCAGGACGGAAACGCGCGCGCCACCCTCGCGGGCCTCGATGAGCGCGTCCCCGAGCTGCCCGATCCCCTCCCAGGAGCCGTGGTTGTTGATCTCTGGGTTCGACATCGTGATGAGGGCGACCCCCTCACGGGGCCGTTCAAGCGTGACGATTTCGGCCACGGCAGCCTCCTCGGTGAAGTTGGCGAACGATAGGCGGCACCGCACCGGAGGGCAAGCCCAGCGCCGCCAAAGGAACTGGCGCCCGATGGCCACACGGGTCAGGTAGGCGAGAGATGACAAGGATCGGGCGCGGCATGCGGGCCGCTGCTGCGTTGAAGCGGTAGTGAAGCGCTCCTGCTGGTCATCGACTCCCTCGAGATCGACGCGGCCCACAGCGATTGCGATGGGGGGCGGCGGGTGCCTGGCGCAGCTACAGAGCCGCCCCCTCGCCCGCGCTCGACGGGCTGCGGCGCGTGTCTACGCCTTCGGCGCGACCGGCTCTGGTGGGCGTGCGCCGCCGGGGTGGGGTGGGGCGCCGTCACCGGCGTAGGTGCCGCGCCCGGTCAACTCTCGCCAGTGCGTGTGGGCGAGGGTATGCATCATGAAGACGGCCTGCTGGGCGTTCCAGAGCCCCTGTGCGTCCTGGGTCTGGTTGATCGCTTCTTTGGTGATCTTGAGTCCGAACGAGGGCTTCTCCGCAATCGTCTTTGCCATGTCCTCCACGTAGGCCCGGAGCTCAGCGCGAGGCACGACCTCGTTCACCATTCCCAGGCGGTGCGCCTCTTGGGCGCTGACCCAGTCGCCGGTGTAGAGCATCTGTCGCGCTTTGCGGTGGCCGAGCTCCCAGGGATGGGCGAAGTATTCGACGCCGGGGATGCCCCAGCCGACCACGAGGTCCCGGAACTCGGCGTCGTCGGAAGCGATGATGATGTCGCAGACCCAGGCGATCATCAGGCCGCCGGCGATGGTCTTGCCCTGCACCTCGGCGATCATGGGCTTGGGCAGGTTCCGCCAGCGGCGGCACATCTGCAGGTACTTCTCCTCCTCGCCAGCCATGGCGCCCTCGGCACCCTCGCTGTGGAAGTTGGCCCACGTGCCGATCAGTTTGAAGTCGTCACGCGTGGCTCCGCTGCCACCGCGCATATCGTGGCCCGAGCTGAAGTGCGGCCCTTCGCCGGAGAGGATGATGACCTTGACGTTGTCGTCTTGGTTCGCGTGGTCGAAGGCGTCGTTGAGGTCGTAGGTGAGCTGCAGATCCTGGGCGTTGCGCGCCTCCGGTCGGTTCTGGGCGACCCGCACGACCTCTGGGGTCACGTGCTCGTACAGCGCGGTCTTGAACTTGGGCATCAGCGCGTCCCTCCGGCGAGATGCCGTGATTCTAGTCGAGGGGAGCGGTCGGGCGCGGCGGCGCAGCGGCGGCTTCTCGAGCGGCGTCCAACAGCGGCAGGAGGGCGATCAACGAGCGCCGCTGGTTCCACACCAGCGGCGCTCGTTCGGTGCCTCGTGGTGACTCGCCGGTCGGTTAGGCCGAGCCGTGGCGCAGGAGCTGGCCGCTCGTCGCGCCGGTGCATTCGCCGTTCTCGAAGGTCACTTCGCCGTTGACCATGATCTGACGGTAGCCCTCCGGCTTCCGCACCAGGCGCCAGGCGCCGGCGGGATAGTCGTAGGCCCGCTCCGTCGTGCCCATGTCCAGCGCATCGAGGTCGTAGACGAGGATGTCGGCCGGCATGCCCTCCCTGATCAGGCCGCGATCGCGGAAGCCGGCGGCGAGCGCCGGGTAGGCGCTGAGGCGCCAGTGCGCCTGCTCCAGGTCCATGATCTCGTTGTCCCGCACAAGCAGCGCCAGGTACTCCGTCGGGTAGCGCCCGAGCGTGATGAACTTGGTGTGCGCCCCGCCATCGGAGAGGCCGGGGAGCGCGAACGGGGAGTTCGCGACTTCCTTCATGGCGGCCATGTCGGTCGGTCGCGGCGGCGTCACGAAGAGGGTCTGGAGATTGTCCTCGAGGGAGAGGTCGAGCATCGTGTCGATCGGGTGCTTGCCGAGCTTCTCGGCGAGTTCGCCCACCGTGAGGCCCTCGTACTCGCGAAGCTCGTCCTTCTCGACCTCGCCGATGATGAGGTCGCCCCTCCGCGAGAGAGCGCCGGCACCCTCCGCGTCGTCGTGCTCGGCGCGGAGTTCGGCACGCAGCTCTGGATCGGCCATGTGGGTGGCCCGCTCTGCGGCGTCACCGATCAGGACCTTGCGCCAAACCGGGCTGCTATCGAAGAGGTTCCAATCCTCCAGCGTGAACTGGAAGTTGTTCTCGGCGGTGAGCGCCTGGGCGAAGATGCGGACGCCGCGCGCGTTCGCGTCGTCGAGCCACTTGATCGTGTCCTTGTAGGCCGGCATGGCGAAACCGTGCTGGTCGTTCTGGAGGGTGAGCACGTTCCAGATCATCGGACGGCCGCTCTCGTTCGCAATGCGCTCGGTGATCTCGCGCGTCGCCCCGATGGCCTGGATGAAACCGCGGCCCATCTTGCGCAGAACGCCCGAGAACGCATCGAGTTCGGCGATCGTCATCGTGTCCGTGACCATGGGGGTCCCGTCGTAGTCGCGTTGGCCGGCGGTCGCGCCGGCCGCATCCGTGCCGATGCCCGCGTTCAGCTGGACCGACCAGCCGCAGCCTCCGGCCTCCATGCCCTCCTCCAAGAGGCGGCACATCTCCGCGCGCTCTTCGTCGGTGGCGCCGCGTGACTTGGCCGCTTCCAGCCCCATGACGTAGACCATCAGCGGGCTCAGCCCGACGTAGCTGACGAGGTTCACGCCCTTGGGCGTGCGGTCGAGGCTATCGAGGAATTCGGGGTAGGTTTCCCAGTCCCAGGGCATGCCTGCTTGCATCGACTCGAGGGGCACGGCTTCGTTGCGGGCCATCGTCAACATCGCGCGGTCCTGCATGTCGGGCTTCACCGGGGCGAAGCCGAAGCCACAGTTACCGATCGCGACCGAAGTCACGCCGTGCCAGCCGGAGATGGTGCAGTAGGGATCCCAGAAGATCTGAGAGTCGTAGTGCGTGTGCAGGTCGATGAAACCGGGCGCGACGTTGAGGCCACTGGCATCGATCACCTTCGCGCCGTTCGACGCGGAGATCGTGCCGATCGTGGCGATGCGGCCATCCTTGATGCCGATGTCGCCCTGAAAACGTGGGGTGCGGGCCCCGTCGAAGATGGTGCCGCCCTTGATCACGGTATCGAATTCAGGCACTAGGACCTCCCTTAACGTCGGGGTGACAGGTTAAGAATTACTATACCGTGCAACGCAGCGGGAGTGGGCTGGATCCATGCAACTTCTCGCTGCGGCGAGGCCGCAGACCCAACGCGAGTCGAGCCCGACGGGTGGAGTGGAGTTCTCCGGCCGCTGCTGCCGCATGGTGCCGGCGGGGCGGTTGAGATGAGTTCGTCGCTGGCTTCGCCGCTCTTCCCCCCGTTGCGACTGGCCCCGCTGATCTGCGTGCTTGCGCTCGCTGCGTGTGGCGGCTCGTACTCTGACGGCCAGGCTGGGGAGGACGCGACGGGGCCCTTCACCGATGTGACCGAGTCCCTCGACCTGGCGTTCGTCTACGACAACGGCATGGCCGGCGACCGAACTTTCCACGAGATCATGGGACCCGGCGGTGCCCTCCTCGACTACGACGGCGACGGCGATCTGGACATCTACGCCGTTCAGGGGCACTCGCTCGCTCGAGACCGGGTGGCCGCGGGGGATGACACCCCGATGGACCGGCTCTTCAGGAACGAACTCGTGGAATCCGGGAAGCTACGCTTCACGGACGTCACTGAAGCGAGCGGCATCCGCGCGACCGGGTACGGCATGGGTGCTGCGACCGGTGACTACAACAACGACGGCTACATCGACCTCTACGTGCTCAACTGGGGCGACAACCAGCTGTGGCGCAACAACGGCGATGGGACGTTCTCGGACGTGACCGAAGTGAGCAACACGGACTCACCGTGGTGGTCGTCGGGAGCATCGTTCTTCGACTACGACCGAGACGGATGGCTGGACCTGCTCGTCGTCAACTACCTGCAAGTGGATCGGGCCGTGGGGCGCGTCACCGATGGCGACTACACCACCGCTTATGACTTCTCGCTCGAGGGATCCGCTTCATGCGTCTCGGACTCGGAGGAAGCGGAAGACTGCGAGCCATCGATCTATACCGCTCAACGGAACTCCCTCTTTCGCAATCGGGGCGACGGGACCTTCGAGGACGTGACGGATCGACTGGGGTTCGGGTCGGTCTTCGGGCCGGCGCTCGGCGTGGTGGCGGCCGACTTCAACGGTGATGGCTGGCCGGACATCTACATCGCCAACGACGGACGCGCGAACGAGCTCTGGATCAACGATTCCGGAGAACGGTTCCAGGAACAGGCTATGGCTGCGGGGGCGGCGGTGAACGGGGCGGGCGCGGCGGAGGCGAGCATGGGCGTCGCCGCGGCCGATTTCGATGGCGACGGCGATGAGGACCTGTTCATGACGCACCTCAGCGACGAGACGAACACGCTCTACATCAACGGCGGCGCCGCGCGCTTCGATGACCGCACGGCGCGCTCCGGTCTCGGCCCGCCAAGCGAGACCTACACCGGCTTCGGCACGGTCGCGTTCGACTACGACAACGACGGCGATCTCGACCTCTTCGTCGCGAACGGCGAGGTGGAGGCCATCTCCGCCCAGAGCGACGAGGGCGAGTCCCTCCCCTACAGGCAGCGCAATCAGCTCTTCAGCAACGAGGGCCTCGGTCGCTTCGAAGAGGTCACCGGCGATCCGGTGTTCGCTATCGCCGAGGTGACCCGGGGCGTCTCCCGGGGCGACATCGACAACGACGGCGATGTCGATCTCGTGCTGTTCAACAACGCCTCACCGCTGCGTGTGCTCCGCAACAACGTTGGTCAGGGGCGTCCCTGGCTCGGCCTGCGCCTCCTCAATGAGGCCGGAGGGCGCAGCGCGCTCGGCGCACGGGTCGCGGTGGTCGCGGTGGTCGAAGACGCCGGCAACCCTATCTGGCGGCGAGCCCACACCGACGGTAGCTATTTGGCTGCCCACGATCCGCGGGTGTTGATTGGCTTGGGCTCGGCGGACTCGTCCGAAACCGTCCGCGTGGTCTGGCCCGACGGATCGATGGAGGAGTGGACCCGCCTCGAGCGTGGTCGCTACCACGACCTGATTCGGGGGACCGGCACGCTCGTGGAAGGCGTGAGCTGACCGCCACCGCTCGACCCCACCCCACCTTCGACCGAACCGCGTCCTACGCGCCGCTCTCGCGCCTCGGGACCGAGAGCAGCGAGGAGCGGGGTTAGAGCCCGCCGATGAACTGTTCGATCATCGCGTTCACCTGAGCCGGGACCTCCAGCTGAGGGAAGTGCGCCGAGCCGACCACTTCACCGACCTGGACGTTCTTGACGACCGAGTTCAGGGCCTCGTGATCGACGGCGTTGGCGCTGATCACGAGCAACGGTTGCTTCAGCTGGCGGGCGATCGCGCGGGTGTCGGTCGCAGCGATTGAGCGGAGCTCGGCCGCGGCAACGGGAATCGGCGTCTCCATTGCCTCGGCAACCGCCTGGCGCACCATCTGGCGGTCCGCCCGCGGATTGAAGTAGCCCTCGTAGATGCCGCGAAAGGCGGCCTCCCCTTTTGGCCCTTCCATCGCGGCGATCATGTTCCCGATCGCCGCACCGAGGGGACTGTCGGGATCGCCGACCTTCGCGCGCGGTCCGATGCCGGAGTCGACGAGGACCACGGCCTTCGCGATCTGGGGATAGGCGCGGGCGAATTCGAGCGTCGCTGCGCCGCCACCCGCGTGGCCCACGACGACGGCACTGCGGACGCGCTCCTTCTTCGCGACCGCGGCGATATCGTCCGCGTGCTGCCGCGCGCTCAGGCTGGTCTCATCGCCCCCGGAACGGCCGTGGCCTCGCCTATCCATCCGCAGCACTCGGTGCTTGCGCGCAAAGTGCCGGACCTGCGGGTCCCAGTGCTTGAGGTTCGAGCACCAGCCGTGGATAAGGATGAGCGGCGGGCGCCCCTCCCCGCGAATCGTGTACCGGATGCGAGTTCCGTCCTTCATGGTCAGCGTCGCCACGGGAATCCTCCGGGAGAGATGTCGGCGCCTAGCATATGGGGCTTTGCTGGCCGGCGGTGCTGGCCGGCGGTGCTGGCCGCCTCGGGGCGCCAAGGGAAGCGAGGCGCGTCGCTCCGGCTCCTCCGAAACGACGATGGCTTCATTCGCCGCCCAGCGGTAAGATCCGCGCATCCAGCCTGAGGTAGGTCGACATGCCAGAATTCGATACCGTCATCAAGGGCGGCACCATCTTCGACGGCCAGCGCACGCCGCGCTACCGCGCCGACATCGGCATCAAGGACGGCCACATCGCGAGCATCGGCACGCTCACCGCGAGCAATGGCGCGAAGGTGATCGACGCGAGCGGCCTGAACGTCGCTCCGGGCTTCATCGACCTGCACACGCATTACGACTCGCAGGTGTTCTGGGACCCGTACTGCTCGATCTCGGGTTGGCACGGCGTCACCTCGGTCGCGATCGGCAACTGCGGCTTCGGCTTCGCGCCGGTGCGCGAGGAGGACCGCGACCGCACGATGTTGACGATGTCGCGCAACGAGGCAGTGCCGCTCGAATCGATGCAGGAGGGCATGCCCTGGGACTGGGAGACGTACCCCGAATTCCTCGACAGCCTCGACCGCACGCCCAAAGGCGTGAACCTCCTCAGCTACATGCCCCT
>CAUYXJ010000052.1:0-21453 GCA_963577065.1 Dehalococcoidia bacterium
GGCCGAGCTCGGGACAGCGTCGAACAGCTTTCCCTGAGAGGGACGACGTTTCAGAAGAGGGAGCGAGTTCGGAAGATGATCGAGTCCGCTTTCACCGAGCACTTCGAGTGGATCGCGGTGCGCATGAAGCCCGAGTCAGCGTTCAAAGACGTTGTAGGGGCGCCTCAGATGGCGGCGTTAGCAGCCTGCTGGGCGGAGGACTCCCCCACGATCATCGAGTACGGACGGGACGGGGACTCGGAGTTCCATGAATACTTCCACGCGGTGGGCAGTGGGGCCCCGACGGCGTACGCGGTCTGGCGAACGCTGGGCGGCAGGCAGCTACTCGCGCTGACAGAGGCCCGGGCGTTACACGTCGCTCTGCGCATAATGCGGACTGCTGTGAGCGTGGACGCGATCGGCGTCGCCGAGCCTTTCACCGTATTCGTTGTCGGCAAGGGGGGATGCCGGGCCTTGGCTCAGGCCGAGGTCGACACTGAGGCGCAAGCTGCTCAGGAGTGGGAAGCCGAGCAGACCCGACAGCTCCTGGACCAAGAGTAGCTCCGTCGCCCCCTCGTTACGCCGCTTCGATGGTGGCGGTGAGGCCGCAGCTCTCCAGCGCCTCGCGGTAGTGCTCCGCCGCTTCCTTCGGGCATTCGATCACCGTCGCCTGGCCGTTCGTGTGCGCGTCCATCATGATCGCCGCCGCCTCGTCCACGCTCAGGGAAGGCACCGAGCGCCGCAACGACTCCACCACGTGCTCCATCGAGTTGTGGTCGTCGTTGTGGAGGATGACGCGGTAGGGCGGCACGAGGCGCAGGAGCGTCTCCTCGTCGATATCGATGCCAGGCAGGGCCGGCTGTGGGGCTTGGGGAGCGGTCACGGCTGCGTCTCCGCCGGGGCGACGCGACCCAGCGCGAACGCGGCCCGCTCGACGGTCGGGAAGACGGCGAGGCCGGCCTCGATCAGTTCGTCGCGGATCGAATCGATGAGCGTGCGCTGCCAGGCGGTGCTGGTCTCGGTCGAGCCGAGGACGACCGCGATCGGGATCGGCGCCTCCTCGATCACCTCCTGTAGCCTCGTGCAGGCGTGGCGCAGGCGCGCCTCTGCTTCCGGCCGGCCCAGGAACCACTCCTCGCCCACGTTGGCGATGCCGAGATCGTAGGCACCGGAGACCGCCATCATCGCCAGGAGAGCGGTCGACGAGAGCCCGCTGCCAGCCAGGATCGATTGATCGACCGGATTACGAACCCAGTTCGCGAGCGCCTCCGCCCGATCCGCTACTTGCGTGCGGATTTCGGAGGGAAGAGGCGGTAGCGCCAGACCCTCGGCTTCGCAGGCGTCGGCGGATTGCACGCTGCGGCCGCCGCCGCCACCGGCCACGGCGGCCCGCCGTCCGCGGGGCCGTTCCAGGAGCGAACTCGCGACCATCAGGTCGAGGAGCTCCTCCTGGCTGCGCGCTTCGATCGCCCCCGCCTGGCGCAGCATGCCCGACCACACCGCGGCTTCGCCCGCGAGGGCGGCCGTGTGCGAGGTCGCCGCGCTGGCTCCCGCCTTCGTGCGCCCCGCCTTGTGGATGATGACCGGTTTGCGCACCGCCGCCGCGCGCAGCCCCTCGAAGAAGCCGCGGCCGTCCGCGACTCCCTCGATGTAGGCGCCGATCACGTCCGTCGCTTCGTCGCCGGCGAGGTAGCGCAGGAGCTCGCCCGGGGTGAGGTCGAGGCCGTTGCCGTAGTTGGCGACCTTCCCATAGCGCAGGCCGCGCACGGCCCCGCGGATGATCACCTCGACGGCGTTGTTTCCGCTCTGGCTCAGGAACGCCACGCGGCCCCCCGCGCGGGGCAGATCCGGTCGGAAGGCCACTCGGCCGGCAGGGTGGTAAACGCCCATCCCGTTCGGGCCGAGGAGCCGCACGCCGCTGACTAGAGCGCGGCCCGCGATCTCGGCTTCGAGGGCGGCGGCGTCGCGACTACCGGTCTCGCTCAGGCGGCCCGTGAAAAGGTGCAGGAAGGGCACGCCCGCGGTGCCGCACTCGTCGATGACCGCGGGCACGCTCTCCGCGGGGATGCAGCAGATGACGAGGTCGATGTCGCTCTCGACCTCGCCGAGGGCGGCGTAGGCGCGATATCCCGCGACCTCGTCCGCTCTCGGGTTGATGGGGAAGACCGCGCCTTCGAAGCCGAACTCGCGCAGGGCGCGGACGTAGTCGTGGCCGGGCGAGTCGACGTTCGTCGAGGCACCGACGACGGCCACCGAGCGAGGCGAGAACAGGCGATCGAGGTTCGCGGCGGGTGCCATCGCAGGGGCGATTGTAGGTCGCGCTCGGCAGCGACGGCCTACGCCGCCGCCGCCGAACCCGCTACGCTGTCCCCGTGACTTCGCCGACGGCGCGCAAGCCCGACTGGCTCAAAGTCCGGTTCCCCACCGGGGGCGGCTACGAGCGTCTCCGCGACCTCATGCGGGAGCAGGACCTGCATACCGTCTGCGAAGAGGCGCGCTGTCCCAACATCGGCGACTGTTGGAATCGCGGGACCGCCACGTTCATGATCCTCGGCGACACCTGCACCCGCGCCTGTGGCTTCTGCGCCGTCACGACGGGACGCCCCGGCGCACTCGACCAGGGCGAGCCCAAGCGGGTCGCCCTGGCGGTGCAGCGAATGGGCCTGCGCCATGCCGTCATCACCAGCGTGAATCGCGACGACGTGCCCGATGGGGGCGCCGCGATCTTCGCCGAAACGCTGCGCTGGGTGCGCCGCCTCTCACCGGAGACGACGATCGAAGTGCTGATCCCCGACTTCCTGGGCGACGCCGAGGCGCTCGCCACGGTCATGGCCGCCGAGCCCGAGATCTTGAACCACAACACCGAGACCGTGCCCCGCCTCTACGGTCGCGTGCGGCCGAAGGCGCGCTATGCCCGCTCTCTCGAGCTGCTCCAGCGGGCCAAGGCCGCCGCTCCTGGGCGCCTGACGAAGAGTGGGGTGATGGTGGGGTTGGGCGAAACCGTGGACGAGCTGAGCGCGGTCTTCGCCGATCTCCGCCGCCACGACGTCGACATCCTCACGGTCGGGCAATACCTCCGCCCGACCCCCAAGCACCTCCCCATCGAGCGCTACTACCATCCGGACGAGTTCGAGGCGCTGGGCGAGGCGGCCCGCGCGATGGGCTTCGCCCACGTCGAGTCGGGACCGCTCGTGCGCAGTTCGTACCACGCTGAGGAGCAGGCGGGCAGCGCCGCCCCCCGTCTGCGTGCCGGGGACGAGCTCCTGACCGTCGTTCAGCCCGCGGGCGAATAGCCGAGCGTGGCCGCCGCGGGCGACGCCGAGGCGGGGCGCGAGCGGCAGCGGCGCGAAGCCGCGGGCGCTTTCGCGCACGACCTCCGGACGCCATTGACCGCGCTCCGTATGGCCCTCGACCTCGCTGGGAAGGGCGCTGGCGAGGGCCATGCCCTGGACGGCGAGCTCTCGGCCGTAGTCCGCGGGTCCCTCGCCGATCTCGAAGGGCTCGTCGACGACTTCCATGCCGCCTCGCGGATCGAGCGCGCGCTCCTGGAGCCGGCGAGCGAGCGCTGTGAACTCAGCGCGGTGCTCGCGGAGGCGCGCGCTAGTGGGCGACCTCCAGATCGAGACCGCTAGCCTGGCTGCCGCCGTCGGCCTATGGGATCGTGCCTGGCTCGCCTCGGCGATCGCCGTCTTCGCTCGCACGGCTGATCGCACCGGAGCGGCGGATGGGCGGGTGGCGCTCAACGTGAGCGTCGAGGGCGACGCCGTCGCCATCGAGATCCGCAGCGGGGCGCCTGCCCCCGAGAGTGCGCCGCTGACTGCCGCCGCTGACTGCCGCCGCTGACTGCCGCCGCTGGCTACGCCTTCTTCCTTGCCTGTTTCCGCATCGAGGCGATGCGTGGGACGGTCGCAGGCGAGAGCGGCGCGAATTGCGCCTCGATCGACGTCCGCCTCCCGTGCACGGTCGGCCGCTAGTCCCTCGCAGTCGGGCAATGGCCAGCCTGGGCACTATACCTCGCGCCCCTATGCTTTATGATGCGAGGTATGAGACCCGAGCTGCTGAAGGGGAACATCGACCTGCTCTTATTGCGTGTGCTGGTAGACGCGCCTGCGCACGGCTATGCGATCATCGAGGACCTGCGGCGCCGCAGCGCGGCCTTCGACCTTCCCGAAGGGACGGTCTACCCCGCCCTCCACCGGCTTGAGCGTGACGGCCTGGTGAGCAGCCGCTGGTCGGCAGCGTCCGGTCGTCGGCGGCGCGTCTACCGCCTCAGCGGGCGCGGCTCGCGCCTGCTCGCGGAACGTCGTCAGGAGTGGAGGGTATTCGCGGGTGCGATGGACGCGGTGCTCGGCTCGCCCGGGCAATGAGCGAGATCGCGCGCTACCTGGCGGCGTTGGAGCACCGCCTCGCGGGGCCCCGGGAGAGACAGCGCGAGATCTTGGACGAGGTCGAGGATCACCTGCGATCCCTGGCCGAAGCATTGATCGCAAACGGTGCCGCACCCCCTGAGGCGGAGCGCCGGGCCATCGCCCGCTTTGGCACTCCGGCGGAGAGCGCGGCTGGCTTCGCTCTGGCGCCCCTGGGCCCGGGTGACGTAGCCCTGCGCGTTGTCCTGTATCTGTGCGGTCTCATGGGCCTGGGGGTCGCGACCATCGGCCTCTCCGGGCTGATCGCCGCGCCCTTGAGCGTGATCTTCGGCCGCGACTTCATTTCGGCGAGCGCTAGCGAGCGCTATGCGCTCGAACGTTGTGCGGATTTCTTCCGTTTCTCCCCCGAGGCCGCCGACTGTAATGCCGCCGCCGTCGCCCATCACTTCGACGAGATCGTGACGTTCGGCGCCGCCGGGATGGCCCTCGGGGCGGTCGTCGCTCTCGGGAGCGCACTCGCCCTCCGGCGCGTGAATCGCCGTGGCGGTGCGAGCGAACCCGCGCGCCGCGGCTTTTTCGTGCTGGCGCTCGTCGCCTTTGGTGTGGCCGCGCTGATCCTGATGCCGTTGGGCATCGGTCGTGCCGTCACGGATTCGTCCGTTGGGGGCGGCCACTGGCTCGCACGCGGGTTGGCGACGGCGGCCACGCTTGCGGCGGTCGGGTGGGTGGCGAGCGGCCGCCCCGGCTTGCCACGCCTCCCGCTCGCGGGAGGCGTGGTCCGCGGCCTCGCTACCCAGATCTGTTTGACGCCATATGAAGGCGGGCCGCGATCGTAGTCCGAGGACTCGGCGCGCACCTCGAAGCCGCTGAGCTCGAGCAGCTAGCGTGCCTCGTGGCGGTGGGTCCAGCGCATCGTCCGCATCGCGAACTCCTCGCGGAGGGTCCTCCCCTCGCGGTCGATTTCGCGGAAGCGCCACGTCTCCTGGAAGGGCTGCGGGACTTGATCGACTTCGCCCCCGGCGACCGCAACTTGCACCGAGTCCCCCGTCTCGGGGCGCACCACCGTCGCCTCGTCGCTCACCGCCGCTCCTGTTGTCAGTAGGCGCCGGTTCGGCTGCGGCCGCGTGTGAAGCGCTGCTCCTGCCAGGGGTCGCCTTCGTTGTGGTAGCCGTATCGTTCCCAGAAACCGGGCTGGTCTTCGGCCACGAACTCGAGCGCGCGCAGCCACTTCACGCTCTTCCAGAAGTACCGGCTGGGAACGACGAGTCGCAGCGGCCAGCCGTGCTCGGGTGTCAGCGGCGCGCCACCGTGACCGTGGGCCAGGATCACGTCGTCCTGCGCGAAAACCGGCAAAGGGAGGTTGGCCGAGTACCCGCCGTAACCGTGCGCGACCACGAAGCGCGCTGCGGACTGCGGCTGCACCAGCGCCAAGAGGTCGGCGGCGGCCACGCCCGTCCACACGTTGTCGAAGGTCGACCAGCGCGTCACACAGTGGGCGTCGGAGGTGCGCGTCGACTGCGGCAGTGCGAGTACGGCCTCCCAGTCGAGCGCACAAGGCCCCTCGACGAGTCCGGATAGAGAGAGCTGCCAGGAATCAAGGTCGATCTCGGGTAGGGAGCCGTAGTGCAGCACCGGCCACTTCTCGCTGACTCGCTGGCCCGGAGGTAGGCGATCGCCGTAGCGCGCGCGGTCCGCAGCAGCCTTGGGCGAGAGCGCCTCGAAGCCCATGCCGTCAGCCGTCCAGCACGGTGGCCAGACGTTCCGCAATAGCGTCACGCACGGAGGCCGCCCGTCGCGGCGAAGCGCCGCTTGTGGAAACCGCGATGGTGAGGCCATCGCTGCGGTGGACGGCCGGCGTGGAGGCGGTGCCCTCGTTCCCGCGATCGGCGACGACCACAGGAATCCCCGCCGCCCGCGCGACCTCCCCGACCCGTTGGTTGACGTCGCGCCGGTCCGTGCAGGCGAAAACGAGTGCGTGACCGGCGACGTCGCTCGCCGCGAACTCACGTTCGTGGACGGTCGCGTCTCTGAGCGTGGCCAGTTCCGGACGCACGACCGGCGCGACGACATCGATCCGGAAGTCCGCGGCGGCAAGGCTGCACGCCTTCCGCCAGGCGACGGCCCCGCCGCCGACAATCAGCGCCGGTCCGGCGGCCGGGTACAACTCGATGATCATGCCCACTGAATGATTCTCGCACGGTGCCATCGCCGACGGTGGAGGCTCAGCGGCGGCGCCACTTCGACCACGCGGCGAAGGCGGCGCCGGCGAGAATCCCACCGATGAACGTCAGTCCGAAGATCGCCATGTCTCTCCACCGGGCGCCGGCTAGCTCCGCGATCGTCGCACACCAGTGGTTCGGATACGGAACCGAAACGGCTGGGGTGGGGTCCGAGCGCAGCGAGCTACCAAGCGAGCGCGGAAGCGGAGCGGCCGCAGGGCGCGCAGCAGGAGCAGCCGAGCGCGGGCGGTGGGGATGCGGGGGGCCCCGAGCGCAGCGAGCTATAATCCCAATCTCGGGCAACTGGCGAACACGCGGAGCACCGCGGGGAAGCCCGAGCAATTCCTGACACGGCCGCTCGCCTGGGCCCGGTCCGTTCCGACGGACGGGCCGTTTTGCTTCTCAGGGGACACGCCGCCCCAACGGGAGCGAGGAGGTGCGATGCGCGCGTTGCTCGGCGTCTACGACAAGACTGGTATCGAAGCGTTCGCCCGCGGGCTCGTGGAGCTCGGCTGGGAGCTGGTCTCGACCGGGGGCACCCACCGTGCGATCGAAGCCGCGGGGGTCGCCGTTACGAAGGTCGAAGCGATCACGGGCCTGCCCGAGATGTTCGACGGCCGCGTGAAAACGCTTCACCCGGCCGTGCACGCGGGCATCCTCGCGCGCCGTGATCTGCCCGCAGACCAAGAGGCGCTGGCGAGCCACGGCTTCGCGCCGATCGATCTCGTCGCCTGCAACCTCTACCCCTTCCGCGCGGTCGTCACGCGCGAGGGTGGGGCCGACTTCGCCGATGGCATCGAGAACATCGACATTGGCGGGCCGACGATGCTGCGCGCCGCGGCGAAGAACCATGCGGACGTGATCGTGCTCGCCGACCCCGAGGACTACCGCGAGACCCTCGCGGCCCTCCGCGCTGGCGGCTTCGATGCCGCTGCCCGGCGGCAGCTCGCCTGGAAGGCCTTCCAGCATGTCGCGAGCTACGACAGCGCGGTTGCCGAATGGCTCTGGGACGGCGAGGGGCCGCCCCCCGCCCTCAGCGTTCCTATGGAGCTGGCGTCGGGGCTGCGCTACGGCGAGAACCCCCACCAGGCGGCCGCGTTCTACCGTGACCGCTCGCTCGCGGAGGAGGGGCTGGGCGGGGTGGCGACGGCCGTTCAGCATCATGGCAAGGAGCTCTCCTACAACAACTACCTGGACGCGGATGCCGTCTGGAACGCGGTCAACGACTTCGCGGAACCCGCTTGTGTGATCGTGAAGCACACGAATCCCTGTGGGGCGTCCACCCGCGCCGACCTTCGCGAGGCCTACCGTCTTGCCGTTCAGGGCGATCCCGTGAGCGCCTTTGGGGGCATCGTCGCCTTCAACCGGCCACTCGACGAAGCCCTTGCGCGAGAGCTGCGGGAGTTCCGCAATCCCACCGACGGCGAAACGCGCATGTTCTACGAGATCGTGATCGCGCCCGCGTACACCGAAGACGGCCTGCGCGTCCTCCAGGGCAAGTCGAAGGACCTCCGCATCCTCGAGGCGAAGGCGCGGGGCCGTGGCGGCCGCTCGCTGCGCCAGGTCGGCGGCGGCTGGCTCTTACAGGATCCGGACGGCATCGCTCCCGAGGAGATCGACTATCGCGTGGTCTCGGAGAAGCAGCCCAGCGCAGAGCAGCTAGCGGACCTCCGCTTCGCCTGGCGCTGCGTCAAACACGTGAAGAGCAACGCCATCACGATCGCCAAGGATGGGCGTCTCCTGGGCATGGGCAGCGGCCAGCCCAACCGCGTGAAGAGCGTCGAGATCGCCATGGAAAAGGCTGGCGACGAGCTGCCGGGCGCGGCCCTCGCCAGCGACGCCTTCTTCCCCTTCGCCTGGGGCGATGCGGTCGAGCGTGCCTGCGAGGCGGGCGTCGCCGCCATCGCCCACCCTGGGGGGAGCATGCGCGATCAGGACGGGATCGACTGCTGCAACAAATATGGGGTGGTGCTGGTGTTCACGGGAACGCGTCACTTCCGTCACTGAGCCCGACGGCCAAAGACCCTCGGCCGCGAGCCGGCGCGGCCGGTCAGCTGCCGAGCTGTGGGGCGCCTCTAGGAGTCTTCGGCTACTTTTTCGGGACCGCGTTTTGCCGCCGCTCCCCAGGTGCCTCGCTTGCGCTTACGGCGCGGCGCGGGGTTGCCCGTGCCGGGTTCAGCACCGACCGCTTCACTCGCCGGGGCGGGGACGTCGGGGACGTCGGGGATAGCGGGGATCGCCCCTGGCAGGGACGCCGCGGGACCGGGGGTGGGTGCGGCCGCACCCGATGGCCCGCCCGCTTCCCGGTCGGCAGCGAGCGCTGCAAGCACCTGGCGCACGAGCGCCATCTGCTTGCTGCCGGAGTCGCTGAACGCGAGGCGTAGCGTGTGGCCATCCTTGTCCGCGTTACCTTCGACCAGCGTGCAAGGCAGCCATGTCTCGAACATATCCGCACCCAGCGATAGCTCGACGAAGCGGCCATCGAAGGAGCCCGCGACGCGCACCGCCGCGCCCGCCGTGCTGATGTCGAGCACCCGCCCCGCGAGCGCCCGGGGGTGCGCGGGGCTGCGTACGCGCGCTTCGATGTCTGCCTTGTAGCGGTGGGCGGCGCGGATCGCAAACGGGTGCCACGGGGAGACGAGTCTGAGGTGGGCCCCCGCTTCGCTGGTCTCGGTGCAGACCGTACTCGCGAGCTGCCGGTCGCCCTCGGGCCCGACCACGAGCATGGCCCGGGTTCCGCGCTTCAGCGCCGTCGGGGCGGCAAACGTGATGGACGCCCCGACGTCATCGAGCGCGGCGACGCGGCAAGGCACTTGCTCTGGCAGCTCCGCTGAAGCGATCAGCAGAACGGCCATCTGATCGGTCGCGACCGTACTCTTCACGACTCTCCCCCGCCCGCCGGGCGTCCCCTTAGAGATTCGGCTTGGGGACGCGTCACCAGCAGGGAGCAGGCACGGTTCGCTAAAGCTGGCGGAGAGGGTGGGATTCGAACCCACGAGGGACTTGCGCCCCTACACGCTTTCCAGGCGTGCCTGTTCGGCCACTCCAGCACCTCTCCGTGGGAGTGGAGCTAGCCTACCAAGGCTCGCCGACTAGGGCTCCCGGCGACGCCGCTCGCGACGCCCCTTCGTCAGCTCGCGGAAGCGGGCCCACATCGCGTCCTCCTGCGCCCGCGCTCCAGCCCGCGCCTCGTTCAGCATCTCGCGAGCGAACGAAGGCGATCGCGGCTCCGGTTCGCGCTCGACTGAGCGTTTGGCCGCCCGCTCCTCCGGAACCGAAGCGTCTGGGCGTTGGGGTGCGCCAACCACGCGCGCCTCGACACTCGCAACCGCTTGCGGGGCCGGGGGCTGCCGCTCCGGCGCTCCGCTACCCGCTTCGGAGGAGGCCGGGTCTAACTCCGGCTTGTCCGGGGGTGCCCCTTCCCCGATGCGAGGCTCTGCTTGTTCTTCCTCCGAGGGCCAGCGGAACCCGTCGCTCATCTAGTCCCTCCGGAAGCGCTTGCCGAGGCCGCCAACGGTCGAGACGCCACGGCGAACGCCGCTCACGATCGAGTAGACGCGGATGATGGGGGCGACTGCCGTCTCGCTGACGAACTCCGTCGTGCCGCGTACCTCGTCGGCGAGGTCGCGGGCGGAATCGAGCGCGGGCGCGAGGTTGTCCCGTAGGAGACGCCGAATCGTAACGAGCAGATAGATCGCCACGCCGAGCAGGACGCAAAGGAAGATCCCGGCCAAGGCGAAGAAGAAGCCGCCGAACACGATGACGATGTCGCGCCATTCGCTCCAGCTGTCCGGTGCCGACCAGGTGTCCGGCTCGGCGTCGTTCGGGTAAATGTTGCCGCCCCAGTAGCCGTCCACGAACCAACTCACGCCGAGGTACGCGACCACGATCAGTAGGGCGGCCAGAACGACGGTTAGGACGAAGCGCATCGAGCCCCCCTGTTCGCGAGTGCACGAATCATAGTGGCATTTCCCAGGGGGCGTTCGTGAGCGCCCCCGCTCGGCCTGGCTTCGCTAGGGAGCGCACCGATGCTTCGCTGCCGCCGAGCGGCGAGAATGAAGGGCGTGCGGCAACCGGTTGCGGGCTGCGCTCGTCGCAGGCCGCAACTACCGCCGGGGAGCGGCCACTGGTGCCAGCCACGATCCTCGTCGTCGACGACGACGAAGCCGTCCGCATCATGCTCACCCGTATCCTTCAGAGCGAGGGGTACGAGGTTCTGGCCGCCGCGCGCAGCAGCGAGGCGCTGACTGCCCTCGAGGGCTCGCCCGTCGCTCTCGTCATCAGCGACGTGGTCATGCCCGGAGGCTCGGGCATGGACCTGCGGCGTGCGCTCGCCACCTCCCACCCAGCCCTGCCGGTGATCCCCGTGAGCGGGTTCAGTAGCGAAGGCCCGGCGGAGTTCGCGGCGACTCACCCCAACACCGAGTTCCTGCAGAAGCCCTTCGCCGCGGGCGATCTCCTCGACCTGGTGAGAGAGGTGCTCGCGGGAGGCGGTGGGGAGCCTCCGGCTTAGCCGAGCACCAGGTCGAACAAGGTCAGAAGCGCCACGACGGTTTCGAAGGTCACGGTCTGGGCGAGGAGCGAATCGATGTACTCGAGATCGAAGGCCGTGCCGAAAGGCAGCCCCGCCGCCGTCGCGATCGCGTCGACGTAGCTCTGCGCGACCGGCTCCACGGGCGAGGTGCTGCTCAGATCGCCCGCGTACGAGCCGCCGATCAGCTCCGCGAATGATATGAACGCGGTGCCCGATCCGGGAAGGACCTCGCGGCCGTGGGGGCTGGGGAGGATCCCTAACGACTCCGGTAATGCGCGGCCGCTGTTCAGCATCGCCACCGCTTCGACGTTGAGGTTCCGCGCCAGGGGCGAGCTGTCGAGGGCGAGGCCGGGGCGCGAGAGCAGGAGGTGGATGTAGAGGAACACGTCGAACGCCGCGGCCACGATCTCCTCCTCCGGACCGTCGAAGCGATCGCAGTGGACGGCCTCGTGGGCGAGAAGCGTCATCAGGAGCTCGAAGGGCGCCGCCTCCAGATCGGGCCGCAGGGAAACGACGCGGCGGCCCTCTTCGGTGAAGGTCACGCGGGCCGCCAGATTCGCGTCGCCAGGCGGCTCCTGGAAGTCGATGAGCGCCGTCGGCAACCCGGTGCAGTTCCCGGACGTGAGGAACGAGTCGATGGACGCGTCGACGAAGGTGCCACGCATCGCCGCCAGCGCGGCCCGCGCCTTCGGTGCGGGCACGATCGTCTCGGGCATGTTGTCGTACAGCGCCAGCGCGGCGTCGCGGACCGGCTCTGAGGCGCCCCGCGCTGCGAGATGCTCCTCCAGAGCGGTGCGTACCAGCGCGGGATCGCGGTCCGCGGCGGTCGGGACTTCCGGGGGTCTCTCTTCGACGAAGCGGAGATCGCCGAAACGCAGGGAGCCCGCGGCGAGGATCACGCCGGTATCGCTGAAACGGCTCGCGATGAGGATGACCGACTCGCCCGTCGCACCCTCCTCGAAGGCGCTGTTCGCGACGTGCAGCCGCGAGCCAGAGACGATCACGTTGGCCACCGTGAGCGTCACGATCCGGGAGCTGGTCTGGGAAAGCTCGACACCCTCGATGGGCATCTCGCCCAAGGGCTGGCCGGCGAGGGCCGAATCCTCGATCTGCGTGAGGCGGAAGGCCGTAGTGAGCGCGCGCATCGAGACGGGCTCGACGGGTCCGTTGAAGCGCACTCGCACAGTCGAGCGGGTGAGCGGCAGGTCGTCGATGACGATTCGCTCAGCGCTCGCCTCGATCGGCCGCACGGTGGTGTCGCCGGAGTCCCCGCCCCCGCCGCACCCGCCGATCAGCGTGAGAAGTCCGATCGACACGGCTAGGAGCGCGCGACGCATCGCCGAACGGTACTGCTTCAGGGGCGCAGCCGCGCGCTCCCCGGGAAAGGCCACAGAAAAGTCGCTCGCGGACTTGCGCCGCGGTCGGCGATGATTGCGGCCGTGAAGCCCTCTTCGCATCCCCGGGGCACGCCCTGGATCGAACGCAAACGCAAGCTGGGCGGCAGCGAGCGTCGCTACCGCTGCGAGCTCGAATACGCTTCGCCGGCCCTCGTGGTGGTGCGCTTCGTGATGAGTCAGGGGGGCGAGGTGTTCGGCACGCCCATCGCGATCCCGGTGGGGGCGGTCTCGTTCGGGTACTTCTGGCGCAGCCGCCCGTACACCGTCTATCGCATGCGCAGCGAGGAGGCGGTCATCGCCCACCGCTTCGATGCCGTTGCCAACATCCGGCTCGGGAACGCTGAGGTCGCCTACCGCGACCTCGCCCTCGACTGGTGGCTCACGCCAGGGGGCGAGCTGATCGAGGAGGATCGCGACGAGTTCGAAGCGCTACGCGCCGTCGCTGCGTTTAGTCCCGCCGAGCTTCGCGCCGTGGCGAGGGCCGAGCGGGTGATCGCGGGCGCTGGGCGCCGCCTGCTGCCGGAGCTGGCGAGCCTCGAACGGGAGCTCGGCATCGCGTAGCAGCACCGTGAGCCTCCGGCCCAGGCCCGATATACTGCCGCGCCATGTGGACATTCCTTTCGCGTCAGTTCCGCATCTTCGCCCTGGGCTTCATCGTCGCGTCGGCGATCGCCCTGTTCATCCTCGTGGACACGACGGATGTGCTGATCACCTTGGCGGCGGGGGCCGGCGGGGGGATCGTGCTCGCGGTCGTGCTCAACTGGCTGGAACGGCGCTTCCCCGAGCAGCCCCCTCCCTCGAACCCCGGGGGGTAATGGGTGCCCGGCAACGATCCTGCGGCGCCTTCGGCGGATACCGTCGAGGTGGCGGAGATCGTGGCCGTTCTCGAGCGTATGCACGGCGCCGAGCACTGGCATTGGACCGAGAGAACCGACCCGTTCGAGATCGCGGTCGGCGCGATCCTCGTCCAGCGGACGACCTGGACGAACGCGGAACGGGCGCTCGACCGCCTCCGTGCGGCGGCCGCCCTGCATCCGGGCGGGCTCGCAATCCTGTCGGATGACGAGCTCGAGGAGCTGATCCGGCCGAGCGGTCAGTACCGCACGAAGGCCCGCAAACTGCGCGCCTTCCTCGATCTGATCGCCCGTTCCGGCTCGTTCGAGGCGCTCCTGGCGCTGCCGCCGGCAACGCTGCGGGGGCGCCTCCTCGCCGCCTGGGGGATCGGCGAGGAGACCGCCGATGCGATCGTGCTCTACGCCGCGCACCGGCCCGCGTTCGTGGTCGACGCCTACACGCGCCGGCTCTTCGGGCGCCTCAACGTGGGTCCCGACCCCGGCGCCCCCTATGGCCTCTGGCAACGGTTCCTCGCGGCCGCGCTGCCCGGCGGCGATTGGCCCCTCTGGGCGCACGTGCACGCGCTGATCGTGTTGCACGCAAAGCATCTCTGCCGCGCGCGGCGCCCGAGGTGCGGCGAATGTGACCTGCGGGAACGCTGCCCTGCCGCCACGCAGTGACGGTCGCTCTCCGGGCCTCGGCCTACCGCGTTGTCCGCTCCGCGCGTAGGTTCGGCGTATGCGCATCGGCATCATCGGGCTACCACGGGCGGGCAAGACGACCGTCTTCAACACGGTCTCGCGCGGTGCCGCGGCCGTCGGCACCTATAGCGCCGAGAGCAAGCCGAACATCGGCACCGTGCCCGTGCCGGATGAGCGCGTCGACCGCCTTGCCGCGATCTACCAGCCGAAGAAGATCACCTACGCCACCATCGAGTACGTCGACTTTCCCGTGGCCGGTGAGGCCTTCGGCAAAGGCGACGGCGTGGGCGGGCGTTTCCTGAACGAGCTGGCCGCCGCCGATGCGCTCATCCACGTGGTGCGCGGCTTCACCGATGAGTCGGTGCCGCATCCCGAGGGTTCGGTCGATCCGAGCCGCGATATCGCCACGATGGAGCTCGAGCTCGCCTTCGCTGATCTCGGCCTCATCGAGCGGCGGCTGGACCGCATCGAACCGGAGCTGCGGACGCTGAAGCCCGGCGAGCGGGGCCCCCTCCAGGCCGTCCGGGAAGTGCTGGAACGAATGAAGGCAGGACTCGAACAGGAGGTCCCGCTGCGGGCCCAGGCTCTCACCGCAGAGGATCGCCGGCTGCTCGATAGCAGTCAGTTCCTCACGGACAAGCCCCTCCTCGACCTCATCAACGTCGGCGAAGACGACCTTCACGGCCGTCTCGAGCTGGAAGCATCGCTCCGATCGGCGCACTCAGGTCCCGGGCGTGACCTCGCCGTGATGGGTGGCCGCTTCGAGATGGAGCTGAACGATCTCAGTGACGACGAAGCGACCGAGTTCCGCGAGGAAGCGGGCGTCGAGCACAGCGGCATGGCCGAGGCGGTGCAGCGAAGCTACTCGCTGCTCGGCCTGATCAGTTTCCTCACGGTTGGTCCCGATGAATGCCGCGCCTGGACCGTTGCCGAGGGGGCGACCGCGCCCCAGGCCTCCGGGAAGATCCACACCGACCTCCAGCGCGGCTTCATCCGGGCCGAGGTCATTCGCTACGACGACCTTCTCGAGTGCGGCAGCGAGGCCGAAGCCAAGAAGCGGGGCCTCCAGCGCACCGAAGGAAAGGAGTACGTCGTCCAGGACGGGGACGTCCTCCACGTCCTCTTCAATGTTTGACTAGGTCTGTCTGGGCCTGATCAGCCGTCGTCCTCTTCACTCTCCTGCTGCTGTGCCGCGCCCGGCTCCTCTGCCGATGCTTCGGCTCCGTCGTCCTCGTCCGTGTCCTCTGCGGCCTTGCGTCCGACGACGAGGCCGAGGAGCGCGTTTCGCAGGACCCGGTACGACCCCGCAGTTTCCTCCGCATCGACCCGCTCGAGGTCCGGCGGGCCGTAGCGCGTTTCCTCGTACGCGGCGCTGAGCTCGCCGGCCGCTTCCTCCCGCGCGAGGGTCTCGCCGACGCGGCTCCCCCAGCGGCGGGCGCTCTCGGCGCCGCCGGGCTCGAAGCCGGCCCAGCCCGCAAGCCGTTCGACGCTCGCCCACTGGCGGGGAACGCCGTCGAGGCCACGGAGGCCCCAGAGCCAGTAAAGCCGGCCGCTGAGTACGATTGCAGCGGCCACGAGGAGGGCGCCGGCAAGGCTCCAGATCAGGGTCCAGGGGGGGCCGCCGGCGGCATCTTCGCCCGCGGTACCGATGAGCGCCGCGAGTTCCTCGGCGCCCCCGTCGATGTCGAATAATTCGAGCGGCAGCTCGAACGGGATCTCCGGAGTCTCGGCCCCCTCGAGCTCTTCGCCGGGCCCGAAGCCACCGATTCCGGACGGGAGATCGCCGGACGGGTTGAACTCGAGCCAGCCGTAGGTCGGGAAGAACACCTCGACCCAGGAGTAAGCGTCGTTCTTGCGTACGGAGAAGACGGTGCCCTCGACGTCATCCGGGTCGAGGACGTAGCCGACGGCCACCCGAGCGGGAACGCCCTGGGTGCGCAGCATCACGGTCATCGCCGTGGAGAAGTAATCGAAGTAGCCGCGTTGGAGGTCGAAGAGGAAGTAGTCGACGATGTCGCGGCGCGATGGTGTCGCCGGCACGGTGAGGTCAACCTCGAACTCGCGCAGATAGGCTTCGATGGCGACGGCCAGGTCGAAGGGGTCGGTCGCACCCGCGCCGACCCTGAGCGCTTCGTCGGCCACGCGTTCGGGGAGGTCGTCCGGCAGCTGCAGGTACCGCTCCACGACCCATTCGGGGTAAGCGGTTGAGTCAGCGCGAAGCTGCTCCGGCGAGGCGATGCTGACGGAGCCCAGGACCCGGTAGTTGTCGCCCTCATCAAACCCGTTGCGGCTACGGATCCGCTCGATATCGCCGAGGAACGTCTTTGGCAGATCGGCCACGGAGTCGATGTTCGTTCCGAGGGGCGTTCCGACGGAGAAGAGCGTCTCCTCGCCGTCGAAGACCCTGATGTTGAGCTCGGTCACGATCCGCTCTTGGTAGGTCCGGCCCTCGATCGCGGCGGTGAGCGCCTCGCCCGCGTTGACGCGTTCCGACTGACGGCCCGTCGACTTCCAGCCGGCGCCGGTGTACTTGTCGTAGCTCGTGCCGCGCACCAGGCCGGCGAAATCGGTACGGGCGTCGAAGAGCAAGCGCGAGCCGAGGCTCACGTCGCCGCGGATGGGGAGGGTGCCACCAAACTTGTGGAAGTTCCCGCTGCCGCCGCTGAGGTCGTTGAACAGCTGGGCGATTCGCCCTGAGCGCGCTTCGATCGGATTGGTGATCGCGTCGATCATGCTCTCGGCTGCGCTCGCCTGCTTCCCGAGGGGCACCTGCCAGGCCACGATCACAAGGATCAGGCTGAGCACGAGCGCGATCTGACCGGCCGTGACACTGAGGAATTCGGGGTAGTCGACACGGTCGCGGACCCAGTCGACCTGCGCCCGCTGGAGGTGGAGCCGGGCAATGAGCAACAGACTGCCGATCGAGAACAGGAGGAAGGCGCTGCTCGGCTGGCCATTGGTCGTGGCGATAATCACCAGCAGCCCGATGCCGGCGGGAACGACCGCGAGCCAGACGTTCCGCCAGCGGAAGATCGCCCAGGCCGCCATGTAGGCGCCGAGAAAGCCAAGCGCGTGCACGAGGAGCACGAACGGGAGGTTGTCGTTACTGATATCGCCCGCGCGCACAACGCCCCACCACTCCTGCATCCGGATGCGGACGTCGGCGACGCGGTCCACCAGGGATGCGCCGTCGGCGTATTCCTGGATGGCGAGGGTGATTACGATGGCGCCGAGGAGGAGCGCGATGGGCTGCACCAGCAGCGCGCTCCCACGCGTACGCGCCGCCAGCAGCCCGACCACCAGGCCCCCGATCACGGTCGGCACGAGCGAGGGGAAGTTGCGTACCCAGTCCGCCTGTTGGATGGCCACGGCGATTGCGATATAGACCAGGACGGCCGGAACGAGCGTGAGCCAGTCCTCCCAACTCATCAGGAGGCGGGGCGCGCTTATCGCGGCGTTGCGCAGCCGCGCGGCCGGCGTCTGCTGGATCGGTGCCTCTATCCCTGCCATGCGTCTGCTCCCACCGCCGTTGTGCTCAGTGCCAGCGAGAGGTCATCCCCTTGGCCGACGACGTACGTAAGGATGTTGCTCGCCGTGAGTTCTCCGAATATGAGCAGCGGCGACTCCGAGCCGCCGAACGTGCTCGGGTCGATGAGGACGACGGCCACGCGCACGCCTCGCTGCGAAAGCGATTGCAACGCCGAAAGCCACAGGTCATCGGTCGAGGCGGTCACGATTACGAGCGTGGTGTGCCGGCCGAAGCGGCGCTGCTCCTCCAGGAGAAGGTTCCCCAGCGGCGCTTCGCCCTTCGCCTTCGCCACCGCGAGTGACTCGAGGATGCGGGAGAGCTGCTGCTGTCCGCGCTCCGCCTCTACCAGGTCGTACTGCTCGCCGAATGAGATCAGGCCGACGGTGCGGTTGGCCGCGATGTAGTGGCGGGCAATGCTCGCCGCGACCGTGACCGTGTACTCCTCGGTGCTCTCGTCGCCGCTCCCCGCACTGACGCGCTCTTCGAGGTCGGCGATGACCCAGATATCGCTGGTCGGGTCGAGTTCGAACGTCTTCACCATGAGCTCGCCCGTGTGCGCGGTCGAGCCCCAGTGGATCCGGCTGAGCGGATCGCCCGGCGCGTACTCGCGGATCCCGCTGGCGTTAGGGGTGATGTAGTGCGTCCGCCGCCGAAAGCGGCCTTCTCCGGGCAGACTGGCGGGCGGCGTCTGGAAGTTCGGCAGGTCCACGACGCGTGGGTAGACGAGGATCTGCTGGCGGGCGCCGTAGCTGCGCTCGGCCTGGAAGATGCCAAAAGGGTCGCCCGATCGCACGCGCAGGGGCCCCCAACCGAAGAGGCCGCGCCGTCGCAGTTCGGTGCGGACGACCCAGCTGCGGAGGCCGCGGCCGGGGATCACCACGACCCGTCGCGAGCGGTGGCTGGGCAACTCGCTGGGGTCCTCCACTTCGACCCAGAGCTTCGGGATCACGCTCGTGTTCTGGACCTCGATCAGCTCGTCCGCTTCCTGCCCTGCCTGCGCCCGCGTGGTGCGGCGATCGACGGTGACGCGCAAGCCGCGTGTGTTCAGCAAGGAGATGACGATTGCGATGGGGATGCCCAGGGCGAGGATGTAGGCGATGCGGAAGAGCAGCCAGAACCCGGTACCGACGGCGACGAAGATCGCCCCCAAGAGGATGAGGATGAGGAGGGTAAGCGTGCGCCGCTGGCGGGCGAAGAGATACCGCAGCACGCGCCGCAACGGCTGAGCCTCAGGCCCGCGCGCGAGCGCCGGGGACGGGCACCCGTGCGAGGCAGTCGGCCACGACATCGGCGGCGGTGGCGCCCTTCACGCGCGCTCCCGGGCTCACGATCACGCGGTGCTCAAGGGTGACGAACGCGAGTTCCTTCACATCGTCGGGCACAACGAAGTCCCGCCCCTCGAGCAAGGCGTGCGCCTGGGAGGTGCGGAACAGCGCGATGGAGCCGCGCGGGCTCGCGCCCAGGTACACGCTCTCGTGGTGCCGCGTCGCGCCGGCCAGTCCCACGATGTACTGCTTGATGAGCGGGTCGATGTAGATCTCTCGGACCGCCCGCTGGAGTTGCTGGATTTCGTTCGCGTCGGTGACCGGTTGAATGCTATCCACGGGATGCGAGACCTGCTGCTCATCGAGCACGGTCACCTCGTCCGCGGGGTCGGGGTAGCCCAAGTTCACGCGGATCAGGAAGCGGTCGAGCTGCGCTTCCGGCAGCGGGAACGTGCCCTCGTACTCAATCGGGTTCTGGGTCGCCATCACCATGAAGGGCGAGGGCATCTTGTGGGTGACGCCATCGACCGTCATCTGGCGCTCCTCCATCGCCTCGAGGAGCGCCGACTGGGTCTTCGGCGTCGCGCGGTTGATCTCATCGGCGAGCACGACCTGGGCCACGATCGGCCCCGCGCGAAACTCGAAGTCGCCGGTTTTCTGGTTGAAGATCGAGACGCCGGTCACGTCGCTCGGCAGGAGGTCCGGCGTGAACTGGATGCGCTTGAACGTGCAGCCGGTGGAGACGGCGATCGCGCGCGCCAGCATCGTCTTGCCAACTCCGGGAACGTCCTCCACCAGCATGTGGCCGCCGCAGAGGAGGGCGGTGATGGCGAGCCGGAGCTCCCGCTTCTTCCCGATGATGACTTTCTCGACGTTCTCGAGGATGCGTTCGGAAACGATCTTCGGCTCTTCCAAGGGGCTTCGCTCCAGTGCGTAGTTGGGCGTCGGTAGCCTACTCGGTGACGGGCCCCAGCTGACATAAGTCGAGCAGAGCCGTCGGCGAGACGATCGGCGCTGGGAGTATACCAACAGGGGATTTGCGACCGGTAAAGCGCGATGGGGTTTATAGCTCGCTGCGCTCGGACCCCACCCCCCGCCCCACCCACGCTCGACTGCTGCATCTACGCGGCCTGGGCCGCTGCGCCTCTCGCTTGAAGCTCCGCCCCTCTCCTCTGAACTCTGAACCACGAACCCTGAACTCCGTTTCTAGCTAGACTGCCGCCATGGCTGAAGCCGACTGGATAGCGCTGGCGACGGGGCTCGCCGCGGGCTTCGCCGAACGCGCGGACCGCCATGACCGCGAGGCGAGCTTCCCGCACGAGAACTTCGAAGAGCTGCGTGAGGCCGGCTTCCTGCGCCTCACGGTGCCGCGGTCGCGCGGTGGCTTCGAGCTCCCGCTTTCGCAGTTTGTGCGGGTGCAGGAGGCGCTCGCCGCCGGCGATGGCTCGACTGCGCTCGCCCTGAACATGCACTTGATCCGCTTCGGCAGTGAGCGCGAATCACACAGTTACCCGCCCGCCTGGTTCGACGAGATGTGTCGAGGGGCGGTGGAGGAGGGGCGGCTCGTGAACACCGCGGCCACGGAAGAGGGCCTCGGCAGTCCCGCGGGCGGCGGCGTTCCCGAGACCGTTGCGATCCCGATGGAGGGGGGTTGGGTCGTGACGGGCCGCAAGACGTTCGTCACGCTCGCGCCTGCGCTCTGGTACTTCATCGTGCTTGCCCGCGTTGACCAGCCCGCAGGCGAGCCGCCCGAACTTGTCAATCTCATGGTCCTGCGCGACGACGCGGGCGTCCGCATCGACGAAACCTGGGACGCCCTCGGGATGCGCGCCACCGGCAGCCACGATCTCGTTTTGGAGGAGGTGCGGCTGCGCGAAGATCGCCTCCTCGGCAAGCGGGGACGGGGCAAGCCCGACGCGCGCGGCGGCGCGGGCGCGGCCTGGTTCGCACTCGGCGTTGCGGCCACGACCATCGGCGTCGCCCAGGCGGCACGCGACTACGCCGTCGATTTCGCGCGCACACGCACGCCCAACAGCAATCGCACCATCAAGGAGTACCCCGGGGTGCGCAATCGCATCGCCCGCATCGATCTCCTCCTCCAACGAAGCCGTGCGCTCGTGGCCGATGCGGCCGCTGCCTGGGAGGCGGGGGAAGTCGCCGGGATGAAGCCGCTCGATCGAGTCTCGGTCGCGAAGGTCGACGCGCTCAACAACAGCATCGAAGCGGTGGACCTCGCCATGCGCGTCGTGGGAGGGGTGAGCCTCCAAAAGTCGCGGCCGATCGAGCGCTACTACCGCGACGTGCGGGCGGGGCTCCACAACCCCCCGCTCGAAGACCGCGCCTTGGAACAGCTCGCCCGTTCCGCGTTGGACGAGCCCGAGGCGCCACCCCAGGCCGTGGAGTAGCTTTCCAGCGAACGCCGCGCCAGCGCGGCCCCCAGGCGTCGTCGTCGTCGACTTCCGTTCTCTGAACTCTGAACCTTGAACGCTGAACTGATCGCACCGAGCTACCAAGCGAGCGCGGAGACGCAGCGGCCGCAGGCCGCGGAGTCGGAGCAGTCGAGCGGAGTCGGAGCAGTCGAGCGGGGGGGGGGTTGAGGGGAGGGGTCCGAGCGCAGCGAGCGATCAA
>CAUYXJ010000053.1:0-20193 GCA_963577065.1 Dehalococcoidia bacterium
CCCCTTCCTCCAGGACGCGCACCGGCGCGACGCGGTGGCCCGCGGGCTGGATGTCTCCGACCTCAACGACGACCAAATGTCCGACGACTACCACTACTACGTCTTCCCCAACCTCACCTTGAACATCATTGGCACGGGCTTCAGTCTCTTCCGCCAACGCCCCCACGCGACCGACCCCAACCGCATGTACTACGACCTCCAGAACTACGTGCGCCTGCCCGAAGGCGCCGAATGGCCGCCACGCCCGGTGCATACGGAGCACAAGCACGGCGAGATCTCGATCGGGCTCACGCTCGACCAGGACTCCTACAACCTCCCCCGCGTCCAGAAGGGGTTGAACTCGCGGGCGTACAAGGGGCTCTTGATCAACTACCGCGAGCGCCGCATCCGCCATATGCACAAGACGATCGACGACTACCTCTACGGGCCCGACCGCTAGCCGGGCCGGCCAGCGCTAGCCAGTTTCCCGGCGCGCACGGGGCGCTCGGCCGCGGAGGACGCGCATGGAGCCGACGCCCTTCCCCGACCTCGTTTCTCCTGCTCCCTCGACTGCTTTGCGGGGCGCTGCCGCGCCCCGCTTCGCGCTCACTCGGCGCGATCGGCGACTTCGATCGGCACAGCGACGTCGACTTCGTTGTCCCGCTCGAAGAGGCGCCGGCAGCGAGCGCGCTGGCGGCCCTGCAGACGATGCACGGCCGGCTCTACGACCGCGATTCTCCCTGGCCCCAGCACCTCGAGGGGTCGTACCTCCCCCCGCGACGTACTGCGGGACTGCAGCCGCGCCGGGCGAAGCGCTCCGGTACCTCGACAACGGCAGCCGAGCCGTCATGCGGTCGGCCCCCTGCAACACCGTTGTCGTCCGTGCGACGCTGCGCCAGGCGGGCGTGCCGCTCGCGGGGCCTGAGCCCGCGACGCTCGTCGACCCGCTGGCTATCGAGCCCCTGCGCGGCGAGATCCTGGCAGCGATACGGGAGCGGGGCCGCGCCATCCCGGGGGAGCGCAACCTGTACGAGAACCGCTTCTACCAGGGGTTCATCGTCCTCAGCTATTGCCGCATGCTTCGCGACCTCAAAGCAGGGAAGTTGGGTTCGAAGCGGGCGGGCGCGGAGTGGGCCAAGGCGCAGCTCGACCCGTCGTGGTCCGGCTTGATCGATCGCGCTACGCCCGAATCCTGCCGTCTCGGTTCGCCCGCCGCCCGACCCGGACGACTTCGAACGAACGCTCGAGTTCGTCGAGCTCGTCGTCGACCTGGGTGCGCGCTTCCACCCAGCTCCCCACCGTCGCGTGACCGCGTCGCGCGTTTCCCGCGGCAAGTCCGCGGGGGCCGTCCGGTAGGCTGGGCGGAAGACGGATGAGCCAGCTCTACGACGCGATCGGGATCAACTACGCGAACCACCGCCGCCCCGATCCGCGCATCGCGGCGGCCATCGACGATGCTCTCGGCGACGCGGAGCACGTGCTCAACGTCGGCGCGGGGACCGGCTCCTACGAGCCGGCCGGCCGCGCGGTCGTCGCAGTCGAACCGTCACGGGTGATGATCGATCAGCGCCCTGGCGGTGCGGCGCCGGTCCTGCGGGCAAGCGCATCGATGCTGCCGTTCGGGACCGACAGCTTCGACGCCGCTACTGCCCTCATGACGATCCACCACTGGCGGGACGTCGACGGCGGCCTGCGCGAGCTTCGCCGCGTTGCCCGCGACCGTGTGGTCATCTTCACGCACGAGGCGCTGGCGGGACGATTCTGGCTGCACGACTACCTCCCCGAGTTGCTCGACCGCGCCCAAGAGGGGTTTCCCACGCAAGAACGGATCGAGGCGGCGCTCGGTTCTATCGACGAATATCCGGTGGCGATTCCCGGAGATTGCCACGACGGGTTTCTCTGTGCCTACTGGCGCCGGCCCGAGGCCTACCTCGACAGCGATGTTCGCGCCGCGATCTCGGCGTTCGCCCAATTCGGCGACGGCCCGCTCGCGGGCCTCGACCGGCTCCGCGACGACCTCGCGTCGGGAGCGTGGCAGCGCGAGCACGCCGACCTGCTCAGCGCGAACGAGATCGACCTTGGCTACCGCCTCCTCATATCGTCAGGATGACCGCGCCCCTTATCGCCCATCTGGCGGACCACTCTGGCGAATCAGCGCCGGCGAGGCGGCAGGTGGCCGAAGTAGAGGACGTGCCGGCTCCCCCGGCGAACCCCGCCGCGGGCGCGGGTCCGTACCACTTCGGGCTCGAAGCCCACGCGGCGTAGCCGTTCCTCGAACCCGGGGCTCGGGGAGGCGGACCACACGCCTAGCGTCCCGCCCGGGCGGAGAGCGGCCTGCAGGGTTCGCAGGCCCGCTTCCGAGTAGAGCCAGCCGCTCTCCGAAAGCATCGGCTCGGGGCCGTTGTCGACGTCCAGCACGATCGCGTCGGCCGGGGTCGGTCCGGCGCGCAGAAAATCCACGACGTCAGCCGTCACGAGCGACGTGCGCGGGTCCTTCAGGGGATGGTCCGCGAGGTGCCCCAAGGGCCCGCGGTTCCATTCGACCAGCCCCGGGACCAACTCGACGACGGTGACCGAGGCATCGCCACCGATGGCATCGAGCGCCGCGCGCGCGGTGTAGCCCAGGCCCAGCCCGCCCACCACCACCCGTGCCTCGCTCACCCCCGCGAGGGGGCCGCAGGCGTGCGTGGCGAGCTCCTCTTCCGAGCCATGCGCCCGGTCCGACATCACGACCTCGCCGTCGAAGCGGACCACCATCTGGCCGGCTTCGCGGTGCAGGGTGACCAGCGCCCCGTTCGGGGCCGGGCACTCGGCGATGAGCTCGCGGCGTTGCATCCCTCTCAGTATCGCTGCGATCTCCGTCCGCGAGCGAAGCCACGGCCGCGGACGGGGGGTCTAGGACGGGCGCGCCGCCTGCTCGCCCCACGTGTCCCAGTGCACGACCTCGTCCACCGGCACCCGCTTCGGTTGCGAAAAGCGACCCCGCACCGGATAGCCCAAGGGGATCACGGCGCAGCCGTTCGCACCATCGGGCAGCTCCAGCAAGCTGTTGAGGTCGGGCCCGGTCCCGAACGTCGTGAGAGGCGCGCCGATCCCGTGGGCCCGCGCTGCAAGCGCGAGGTTCTGGATCGCGCCGAAGATGAAGCCGCCGTACAGCAGCCCCATCCGCGTCGATTCCGGCAGCGCGCCTACGCCCGTGAGGACCGGCACGACGATCACCGGCACCTCCTCGAGGTGGTCGGCCATGTAGGTCACGGAGCGGAGGCCGCTCGCGTCGAGGCCGGTGTCGGCCTCGACGACGTTCTCCCAGTTCCCCACCTGGACGCGGCCGCCCTGCTCGAGTTGGGCGGGATCGGCGCGTCCGTAGGTCCCTTCGAAGGCCTGCTTCCACCAGCCGGCGATCTGCCGCTTCTTCTCGGCATCGCGGACAACGACCCAGCCCCAGATCTGCGAATTGCCGCCGCTGGGCCCGCGGATGGCCGCGTCGAGCAGCTCCCACAGGATCTCATCCGGGATCGGGTCCGATCCGAGGTAGCGGCGGGCGGGCGTGGAGTGGATCGCATCGAGGACATCGAGGGGTTCTCGTTCGGGCATCTTGCTCCTCCAGGGACGGCCTCGGGCCCAGCTGTGTTGTGCTGCGCAGGGTAGCGCTCCTAGCACGACTCCGCCGCAGTCCGCGCCTCCAGAGATCAGACCAGCGAGCGCCGCCGTTCGCCCGGACGCCTCAGCAGCCTCAGCTCCGGCGAGTCCCTGAGCGCGATCTCGCCCCAAAGGCTGACCGATACCGGGCCCACGGTGGAACTGGCAACAGGAAGGCGTCGCGCTCCGGTCCGGCGCTGGTTAGGCGCGTTTGAGCTCCATGTAGCTCGCTCCCGGATCGTGGCCGACGAACGTCTTCCCGAGTTCCTCGAGGTGCCGCCAGGAAATCAGCGCATGCGTCGCCGCCTGCTGCGCGTCACGAAGCTTGCGCTCGAGGGGGCTATCCATCCGGCTTCCCGTCGTGCCGGCGGTGTTGTTCATGATTCCCACGGCGTGACGCGTCGCCTGCGCGGCGTGGGCGCAGGCGAGATACGCAGGCCAGAAGTACTCCCACTCCGGCTCCAGGCGCCCGCCCTGTGCGGGTAGCGGGCCGAGGTGCGCCTCGAGCGCGTCCTGCGTCTCGAGCACGAAGGCGCGCGCGGCCATCTGCGTCGCCTGGGCCTCGCCGATGCGGTAGTGGACCTGGGGCTGATCCTTGAGCGCCGCGCCGGCCCCCCAAGGCGTCTTCGTCTGGGCGAGCTCGATGAACGAATCGATCGCACCACGACAGACACCCAGCGCGACCGCCGATTTGTTGTAGACCGCGTGGGTCGGATTGCGATAGGTCGGGTTGTCCCAGGTTTCGCTGGGCGCCAGCGCCCGCGCGGGGAGGAGGTGCTCGGGCGGGACGTAGCTGTCGGTCATGCGCACGTCGTGACTGCCGGAGCCGCGCATGCCCGCGGTGTCCCAGGTATCGACCACCTCGAATTCGCCCCGCGGCACCATGAACGAATTGGGCGCGCCCTCGCCGGTGGCTTCGTCCACGACGACGGGGGACATCACGAAGTTCCAGGTGGCGTTGTGGGAGCCACTCGCGAACGAGCCCTGGTAGTTCAGCCGCCAGCCGTCACCGTCACGGCGGGCCGTGCGACCGGGGTTGGGACCGTTGGGGGGGCCGAGGCCCGAGCACACGAGTGCGTCCCAATCGTCGAAGATCTCGTCGGCGAGTTTGCGGTCCATGCGGCGGATGATGAGGGCATTGATCTCCGAGTTGATATGCGTGCACCAGCCGACCGAGCCATCGATCGCGGAAACCGCCTCCACGTTCTCGATCTGCGCGCGTGCCGTGACATCCTCGCCCCCGAGCTCGGCGGGCAGGGCGAAGCGATAGAAGCCCTGGCTGGCCATCTCCTTCGAGGCCCACGCGGGCAGGTGGCGGAGTTCCTGGGCCTCGTCACCGGCCTTGCTCAGCAGCTCTCGCATGCTGGCGATTCGCTCCAGCATCGGCGTCTTCTTGATCTCGTTCTGACGCTCGATTGTCGCCGGACTTACCATCGCGCTCACCTCGTTTCGCGTTAGGCCGCGGGTGCGGGGCAGCTGCCGGGCGCGCGGGGCGCTGATGATACGCAGTGCCGGGAGGCGGCTGCACGCCGCCGGTGCGCCCTCACGGGCGCACCGGCGGCGCGTCCGCCGAGCGGCCGGGTCGAAGTTGGTTGCGGCTATGCGGTGGGACGCGCAGTGACCCCGCCGGTCTTCGTCCGCCAACGCCGCTCCCCAGTGGGGCGAGCTCCACGAGGGGGGCCGGGCCTCGGCGAGGCGCCCCGTCTGGACTAGAAAGCGGGGTTCCTGAGGTAGTCGCGGTAGCTCATGCCCTGCTGATCGCGCGCGGAGAGGGTGGGCGCCTCCAGCGGCCAGGACACGTCGATCTCAGCGTCGTTCCAGGCGATCGTGCTCTCGGACGGAGGGTCGTAAAAACCGGTGCACTTGTACTGCACCTCCGCAGAATCAGAGAGGGTAAGGAAGGCGTGGCCAAAACCGGAGGGAACCATGAGTTGGCGCATGTTCTCCTCCGAGAGCTCTATCCCGAACCACTGACCGCATGTGGGCGAAGCGATTCTGAGATCCAGCGCGACATCAAAGATCGTCCCGCGTGTGCAGCGCACCAGCTTCCCCATCGGCGCCTCCTGGGATTGGTAGTGAAACCCGCGGAGAACGCCCTTTGCGGACCTTGAGTGATTGTCCTGAACAAAGTCGTAGTCGATACCGGACGCGGCGTACCTCGCCTTGTGGTACGCCTCTATGAAGAAGCCTCGCGCGTCGGTGAAGAAGTCCGTGTCCACGATCACGACGCCCTCGAGGGGCGTCTCGGTGACCGTGATGTCCACGGTTAGACTCGCGTACTCTGCTGCGTTGGCTCGGCAGCGGGCTCGGCTGCCAGCGGCCGCGCGGCCGCTGGCCCCTCGCCGTCAGGAGCCGGGGGACTATCGACAGGCTCGAAGATGTTCCACATGGCGCCATATGCGCTCCGCGCAGACTGCAAGAGCTCCATCCACGCGATGTTCTGGTATTTGGGGTGCCCGAGCTCCTCGATTGGCGTTGATCCGTACATCTCGATGAGTGCGGCGACCGCTTCACTGGGGGTCGTGGGGAGCGCGAGGTCGAGGCGGTCCTGGAGCTTGTTCCCGAGGCAGCGGTAGTTTCGCACAAGACTGGGTTCGGGCCCACGCACGATCTCCACAGGCCTTCCGAGCTGACCGAGCGTCTGGGCCACCTCCTCCGCCAAATCCCGAATCTGATAGCTGCGGTGAACGACGTTGAAAATTTCGCCGGCTACGAGGGAGCTGGGCGCCTCGAGGCAGGCGACGTGCGCCTTCGCAAGATCCTGCACGCCGACGAGCGGGCGCCACGCCCCGCCGTCGCCATGGACCACCAGCCGGTTCCGGATCAGCGCTTCTTTCACAAAGGTATTGACGACGAGGTCGAACCGCATTCGCGTGCTAAAGCCAAAGGCGGTGCCCTGGCGCAGCACTACTGGCTCTAGTCCCTGGGCCGCCGCCTCGAGCAGCGCAATCTCCGCGTAGTGCTTGGCAGTCGCATAGGCACCACGTGGCTCGAGGGCAACCGTCTCGTCGAGGTCTTTCTCACCGTCCGACCCGTTGTACACGGAGCAGCTGCTCCCAAACACGAGCCGCGTCACGCCAGATTCGAGGCATAGCTTGGCTAGCCTCTCAGTGGCCAGCCGCACCGGGGCGGATGCGCCCTCACTCTACCTATCGGCGGACGGAGGCCTTCCGTTGCTCCCGCGGGCGCTTTCTGGGGGCGCTGCGGTGTCGATGCAGGGGTCTTCCCCAGGGGGCCGACACGCAAACCATCGACCCCGGCGCTAAGAACGGGTAGGCGCCGATTGCCGTGCGCCGAGCAGCCGTGCGAGCGCTCCAGGAGCGAATAATTGGGGATCGCCACTCCCCCGCCCGGCTTGAGGACCCTCGCCACCGGCAATCCAGGAGCCCATTCCCATGGGCTGTGAGAGTGGTAGCGCGTAGGGGATTCGAACCCCTGATCTCCGCCTTGAAAGGGCGGCGTCCTTGGCCTCTAGACGAACGCGCCACGCGTGCCCATCAGTATACCGACGCTGCCTCTGCTCGCCCGGTAGCCTGCTTAGCGGAAGGGGTTCTCATCGCCGGCGGGGAGCGGGCCGGGGCCTTCGTCGAGGCCCAGCAGTTTGAGGCGGGCCTCGTCGTAGGCCTGCTTTGCGCGGGCCTCGCGGTTGAGCAGCCCCTTGAGCCGGTCCGGGGTCATCGTCTCCCCTTCGAGGAGCACGGCGTGGACGCCTTCGAGGTGCTTCATCCAGCCTTGCCAAGCGTCCCGGTACGCTTTCACCGTGGCTTCGTCTGCCATATTCGCCACCACCTTGGGCCATCGGCCCCGCCTCGACTCCGGTGCAAGCGGTGCCGATGATCGCGACGAGCAGGGTCTGGGCCCTGCTCGCGGATTCTCGCGTTGGTAGCGCATAGGGGATTCGAACCCCTGGTCTCCGCCTTGAGAGGGCGGTGTCCTAGGCCGCTAGACGAATGCGCCGCGAGCGTCAGCGTACTTCAGCCCCAAACCGGCGAGCAAGGAGCGGTGAAACGCATGATCCGTCCCCTTGGAGCACCGCTCGCCGCGCTGCTGCTGGCCCTCGCGCTGGCTGCCTGCGGCTCCCGCGATGTGGAGCGGGAGACCGCCGCCGCAGCGCCATCGAGTACGTCTACGAGCACGCCCACCGACCCCACCCCGGTCCCCGCGAACGCCACCCGTCCGCCGGCGGCGACGACTCCTGAAGGGACACGCCAAGCCGGGCCGTCGCCCACCGCGACCGTCCCTCCCCTCCCCGAGGCGCTCCAGACCATGCTTGCGGACGTAGCCGAGGTGCGGCAGCTCGAGGTCCCACCAGCGTTGCGGGCCCTAACCATTCCGCGTGCCGATCTGCCGGCCTTGCTCGATCGCCTCACGAGTGACGATGAACGCGAGGACTACGCGAAACTCACGACGCTTTACCGGCTGCTCGGCCATCTCGGCCAGGACCAGGACTACGGCGCGATCTTCGACGAGTTCGGCGCCGAAGCCATCCTCGGCCTCTATTCGCCGAACGAGGACACGCTCTGGGTCGTGACGGAGAGTGCTGACGAGGGCTTCGAGGACCTCTCCCGAGGCGAGCTGGAGACGCTCGCGCACGAGCTCGTTCATGCCCTCCAGGACTATCACTTCGCCCTCGATGAGACCTTCGATCTGGTGGCTGGGAACCTCGACCGCGAGCAGGCCTGGACAGCGGTCGTCGAGGGCGACGCTGTTACGCACGAAGGGCGTTACTCGCAGCGCTTCCTCTGGAGGCCAGGCGTGGGCCGGGCCTTCCTCCTGGGTGGCCTCCCCCAGATAGGGAACGTCCCGATCTCGATCGTGCGGGAGCTGCTCTTTCCCTACACGACCGGAGCGGCATGGATCCGGGACGTCCTCGCGGACGAGGGCATCGAGGCGATCGACGCGCTCATCGTCGACCCGCCGGCGGCGACCTCGCTCATCCTCCATCCCGAGCTCCGTGCGGCCGGATGGCAGCCAGAGCAGGTGGTGTTGCCCAGAATCGAAGCCGCCCTCGGACCGGGCTGGGAGCGCGAGTCCGGCGGCACCCTGGGCGAGTTCCACCTCCAGAACTACCTGCGCCTGCAGACGGGTTCAGGGACCGCGAACCGCGCTGCCGAGGGCTGGAGCGGTGATCGCTACGATGTCTACACGGACGGCGAGCGGAGCGTGATCGTGGCGCGGTTGCGCTTCGTCGACGAAGAGGAGACCGCAGAGTTCGCCGAGACCCACCGTGACCTAACCGTCGCCGCGGCGGGGATGGTCATAGAAGCAGGAGCGCTGACGCTGGCCGCGCAGTCGAACGGGAACGTCGTCGCACTGCTGGAGCCACGGGGCCGCGACGTGTTCTTCGCGATCGGCTCAGATGCGGAGGCAGCGGAAGCCGCCCTCGGAGCGATCCTCGGGGGCTAAGCGCCCGGCTCCCCCTCGAGATACGCCGCCAGGCCCGAGTGCAGCCGCTCGCGGGTGAAGCCCGCGGATTCGAGGTGCGCCAGATACTCCTCGATCTGGCGCCGGCGAAGCTGGGTCAGCGCGGCTCCGCCGGCGGCCAGCCCCTGCTCACCCCCGCCGAGGAGCAGCGCCAGCGGCTCACTCACGGCCGCGTCGCGCCACTCGCGCGCGAGGCGCACCTCCGCCTTGCGGAGGTAGCGGTTCTGCTCGGCGCGGCGGTCGGGCAGCTTTTCGAGGAACGACGACAGTCGATCGATCTGGTACTCCATGATGCGTTCGCGATCGGCTGCTACGAACCGGTACAGGTCGCGCTCGAGCTGGTTCTGGGCGAAGTCCTGCGCTGCGCCAAAGAGCGTGAGGAGGGTGCTGTCCTGCACGAAGAGATAGGCCATCAGCTCGGGGAAGGTGCGGGCTTCGATGGCGCCCCGGATGAAATGACTGGGCGCTTGCAGCCCGAGGCCACCCCCGTTCGCGAGCGCACGCTTGCGGAACGCCTCCGCGTGCCGGCCGAGGTCGTAGATGACGCTCCCGAGGAATAGCTTCACCTCCACGAAGCCGTAGCTGATCTCCGGGAGCCAACGGCCGAGGACGGTCGCCTCGGCGTAGGCACGCTCGCTCTGCTCGGTCAGCAGCTGGCAGATCGCACGCTCGATTTCGTCGGGCAGGGCTTCGAGGCTGCGCCAGCCGAGGTCGGTGGCGGCGGCCCAGCGGTCACGGATGGCGCGCTCGTAGAGGCTAGGCGCGGAGTCTGTCCAGACGATCGCCTTCTCGAAGATCGTGTAGCCCATGTCCTCCTGACCCTCGGCCGGGTGGGAGCCGCGGGCGATCTCCGTGCGATTGGTCCAGACGTCCGGAATCTCACCGTAGGACCCGACCATGACATCGCCGATCTGAAGCCCCATCTCCGCGTCCGAGGGCGTGCCCCGCACCCCCCATTCGGTAGGCGCAGTCATCCAGTCGAGGCTGGGGTTGCTCCGCTCCTGATCGAGAAATGCCTTCGCTTGCGCACCCCCGACGTTCGTCTGGAGCGCGCCCAGAATCACCTGGAGGGCGTGGCCCTGGGCCAGCGCCCGATCGATCAGGCCATCCTCCCAGCCGAGGTCGCTCGCCTGCTGGCGCACCGAGTCCGTGATCTCGGGAGGCGCCTCGCCGCTCGCCACGCGCTAGGCGTCGGCGAACTGCGCGAGGGCAGGGCCCAACCGCTCGCGGCGATCGCCGAGCCCGGCCACGTCGAGGCGGTGGAGGTACTCCTTCACCTGACGCTTGCGCAACAGCAAAAGCTTGGCGATACCCTCGTCGAAGCGTCCCTTGCCGCCCCCGAGGAGCAGCGCGAGCGATTCGAAGACGGGCGGGAACGTGACGTCCCCGCCGCCACCCGCGGCCGCCTCGCCCTCGGCCTTGTCGAGGTAGTGGTGGATCTCCTCGCGCCGCTCCGGCGTCTCCGTGAGCACGTGCTTGAGATGCATGACGCCGAAGGCGAGGTGGCGCGATTCGTCCTGGGCGGCCATCCGGAAGATGCGCTTGTCCGCCTGCGTCGGGCCGATCAGCTCGCCCATGCGGAACATCGACTGCACGAAGCCCTCGGCCTGGACGTGCATCAGAACCGACATCTCCGTGAAGTCTTTGGCGTCGAGCAGGTTGCGCAGGCCGAGCGCCGCCCCCTGCGCGAGCATGCCGCCACCGTTCGCGAGTGCGCGCTTGCGGAAGACATCGGCGTGGCGTGCCTCATCCATGATCTGGGTCGTGAGAAAGAGGCCGACCTCGAACTCCTCGCCGCTGATCGCCGGCAGCCACTGGCCCGGCACATCCCCGGCGATGAACTCGACTTCGGCGAGCATCGTCGAGAGCTGGCACATCGCCCGTTCCGTCTCATCGGGCAGCTCGTGCAGGGTGTCCCAGGGGATGTCCCGCGCCGAGGACCACTGCCGCTGGACCGCTTCTTCGTAGAGCGAACGGCACTGATCCGCCCACACGTCGGCCCGCGTCTGGTAGCTGAGCCCCTGCCTGAGTGCGCCTTCCCGTGGCTTCGCGCCGCGGAGGCGGGAGGTCATGTCGCGCGGCGCCTCATCCCGTGAGGCGTAGGGGCCGATGTCGATCGCCTCGAGCGTGAGCCCCTTGTTGGTGGGCTCGGCGGCGGTCGGCTCGTCGTAGAGGTCGAGCCATGAGAGATCGAGTTCGCCCGTTTCGGGTGCCGCGCTCATCGAGTCCTCGCCGGGGGAAGTCCCGCTTCGGAGTGTAGAGAGCGCGGACGCCGAATTGAAGGGCCCGTCACGCGTGCGATCAGGGCGGACCCTTGCTGAGCGCTGTGCGGCGCCCGCCGATCACCAGGGCAACGGAGTTCAGGAGAGCGCAAGAATGCCTGCATCGACCGAAGGGTGCCCGTACGAAGCCGAGAGCCGCGCGGCTCGTTGCGAGAGCTGCTACGAGCAGTCCGGGGCGCTGCCGCCCTGCGTAAAGGGCTGGCTCAACGCGCGCCTTCAGCAGCAGCAGCCGATCCCGCTTCGCGAACCGGAGCTCATTGAGCGCCGCGCCGCCTAGCTCCCGCGCGCGCCGCTGCCGATCGAGCGACAGCGGCGCGGCGGCGTGGCACGATGGCCGCGTGCCGAAGCAGGTCGTGAACGTCGCCAGCGACGACTACCTGAGCGCGATTTATCGCCTGAACCATGACGAGGGCGAGAGCGTGATCGCGGTGCGCCTGGCCGATCGCCTGGGCGTGACGCCGCCGTCCGTCGCGGGCATGCTTAAGCGGCTGCAACGGGACGGCCTCGTCGCCCTGGACCGGCGCAAGGTAATCGTGCTCACGCCCGAGGGGCTGCGCCGCGCCGAGCGCATGGTGCGCCGCCACCGTCTCGCGGAGTGCCTGCTCACGAGCGTCCTCAATGTGCCCTGGTGGCGCGCCTACGAAGAGGCGCATCTGCTCGAGCACGGCATCTCCGACGTCACCGAGCCCCACCTCATCGAGACGCTCGGGAATCCTGCGCGCAGCCCCTTCGGCTACCCCATACCCGGGCTGGCGAGCGCGGAAGCGCTCTCGATGACGACCCTGGCAGACGTGCCGGAGAGCACCACCGTCGAGGTCGAGCGGGTCTTCGAAGAGGACGAGCGCCTACTGCAGTTCTTCGACGCCGAAGGAATCCGCCCCGGCCGCCAGGCGATGCTGGAGTCGTCCGCCCCCTATCGGGGAACGGTGACGATCGGGGTGGAAGAACGTTCGATCGTGCTCGGCGGCCAGGTGGCCGCACGCGTCTGGGTCGCGCTCCTGTGATGGACGCCTAGGTTAGGACAACAGGACCCCGCACGACCCCTAGCGAGCGGTTCGTTTCGATCCGACAGTAAAAGGGACATGGAAAACGATCGATCGGCCGCGGATGTGGGCGATTTGCGCGTTTTGGTCGTCGAGGACGATCCCGAGCTCGCCCGCACGATCAGCGCTCTGCTGGCCCGCCACGAGAGTCATAGCGTCGTGGCCAAGGATGGCCGGACGGCGCTCGCGATGATCGAGGCGAGCGCAGAGCCGTTCCACGCCATCACCTGCGACATGGGCCTGCCCGACATCCCCGGCCTCGAGGTGATTGCGCGCGCGCGCGGGCTCGCGGCCACCACCGGCATCGTCGCGATCACCGGCGTCGTCGACGTCGAGACCGCCGTGGAGTCGATGAAAGCAGGCGCCGACGACTTCCTCGGCAAGCCGTTCGAGGCCGAGGTTCTCTGGCACATGATCCGCAAGGCGGTGGACGGCCGCGCCCAGCGTGTCGCTGCCGAACACGCCGCGCTCTTCCGCAAGCTCGCCTACACCGATGCGCTCACCGACCGGCCCAATCGGCGCTTCATCGACGAGTTCCTGAACGACAGCTTCAAGCACGCCAGCGCGCCCGGGCAGCCCCTGGTCGTCGCTTACCTCGACATCGACAACTTTAAGCGCCTGAACGACTACGCCGGGCACGAGGAGGGCGACGCGATCCTCTGCAGGATTGCAGAGGTTCTCGAGGACGCCATCCAGCCGCCTGCGGCCTTCGGCCGTTTCGGGGGCGACGAATTCGTCGCCGTGTTCCCGAATGGCAAGGACGCCGCCCCCCAAGCCATCGACCAGGTCACTGCGCGGATCGCCGAGATCGCGATCATCAACCGCGCGGGCATGGCCTACGGGGTGGGGCTGAGCTACGGCATCGCCACCCTCGAAGGCCAAGATGCTCCGCGCGAGCTCGTCGCCCAGGCCGAAGACGAGATGTACCTGAACAAGTCGAACACCCCCGCTCTGAGGGCGAGCGAGCGACCCTCGGGGCCGGCGGACATCGTCAAGATCACGAACCTGAAGGCGTTGCACAACCTGGTCCGTGCGATCGATCGGCGCGACAGCTACACGCGCTACCACAGCTACCACGCGACTGACTTCGCCTTGCGCGTGGCGGCGGAGCTCGGGCTCGACGAGGAGCAGACGAACGCCCTCACGATCGGCGGGCCGATCCACGACCTCGGCAAGATCGTCGTGCCCGACGAGATCCTGCAGAAGCCGGGCCCGCTCACGCTCGAGGAGCGCCAGCACATGGAGGAGCATCCCGTGATCGGCGCGGCCATCGCTGCCGCCGTCACCGACTACGACACGGTCGTCGACCTCGTCCGCCACCACCACGAGTGGTTCGATGGAAGCGGCTATCCCGCCGGGCTGCGCCACTCCGAGATCGTCTTGCCCACACGTATCTTCAACATCGCCGACGCCTTCAGCGCGATGACGACGGATCGCCCCTACCGCCGCGCCCTCGGCGCCGAGCAGGCCGTCGCCGAAATCGAGCGCGGCCGTGGTCGCCAGTTCGACCCCGATCTCGCGAACGTCTTCATCGCCGTCCTCGAGAGCGACATCGCGGAGCGCCGCGCGGCTTAGCGCGAGCCCAACCTCTGCGGCCCGGACGAGTTCAGCGTTCAGAGTTCAGCGTGGCCGGGGCACTGGCGGCCCGCAGACGCTATCCCTTAACGCCCAACGCCCAACGCCCAACGCCCAACGCCCAACGCCCAACGCCCAACGCCCAAGAGCCAAGAGCCAACAGGCCACGAAGTCCGTACGATGCGCGGACGCGGCGCGCCTCGCGCGCTAACCCCACGAAAGGCAGGTCCACTGTGGCCGACTACGCCAAGCCTATTCCGGTGCCGACGCCGGAGACGCAGGACTTCTGGGATGGTGCGAAGCGGGGCGAGCTCCGCCTCCAGCGCTGTGATGAGTGCGAACAGCTCATCTTCCCGCCCCGCCCCTTCTGCACGAAGTGCAGCTCTCGCTCCGTGTCGAGCTTCACCGCCAGCGGGCGGGGCAAGCTCTACAGCTACGTGATCAATCACCGCCCTGCGCCGGTTTTCGGGGAGGACCCGTACGCGATCGCGATCGTCGAGCTGGACGAAGGCCCGCGCATGATGTCCAACATCGTCGAGTGCGAGCAGACGCCGGAGGCGCTCCTGCTGGACATGCCTCTCGAAGTCGCCTTCGAGTCGATTACGGACGAGATTTCGCTGCCGAAGTTCCGTCCGGCAGGGGGGAACTAGCATGAAGCCCAGAGCCGCTGCCATCGTCGGGGCTGCCGAGACCACCGAGCTCGGCCGCATCCCCGAACTCGCTCAGATTCAGCTCCACGCCGACGCCGCCCTCAACGCCATGGCCGACGCCGGCCTCAGCGCCGCCGATATCGACGGCGTCGCGACCGCGGGCGAAGCGCCCGCCGGCATCGCCCACTATCTTGGGATCACGCCCACGTGGGTGGACGGCACCTCCGTCGGCGGCTGCTCCTTCATGCTCCACGTGCGCCACGCCGCCGCCGCGATTGCGGAGGGGCTCTGCACCACGGCGCTCGTGACCCACGGCGAAAGCGGCCGCTCGCGCGTCGGCCGCGCCGGCTTCGGCGCGGCGCCGGCGACCCTGCCCGGGCAGTTCGAAGCGCCCTATGGGCCGGGTGGCCCGCCCTCGACGTTCACGCTCGGCGTCCTCCGTTATATGAAGGAGACCGGGCTTACGCATGAGCAGCTGGCTGCGGTCGCGGTCGTCCAGCGGGAGTGGGCGGGCATGAACCCGCGCGCCACCTACGGCGATCCGATCACCGTGCAGGATGTCCTCGACTCGCGCATGATCGCGTACCCCTTCCATCTGCTCGAGTGCTGCCTCGTCACGGATGGCGGCGGCGCCCTCATCCTCGTTTCTGAGGAGCGCGCCCGCGACTTCCCCGTGAAGCCGGTGTATATCCTCGGCACGGGCGAAAGCGTCGAAACACCGATGATCAGCCAGATGGAGGACATGACGACCTCGCGCGCCTTCAAGGTCTCGGGGGCGAAGGCCTTCGCCGAGGCGGGTATCGGCCACGACGATGTCGATCACGTCATGATCTACGACGCCTTCGCGCACCTGCCCCTCTACGGCCTCGAGGACCTCGGCTTCGTCGGCCGCGGCGAGGCCGGGCCCTTCATCGAGGCCCGCAACACGGCTCCGGGCGGCCAGCTGCCCGTCAACACGAACGGTGGCGGCCTCAGCTACATGCACTCGGGGATGTACGGGATGTACGCCCTCCAGGAGAGCGTGCGCCAGATGCGGGGCACCGCCCCCGCGCAGGTGGCAGACGCCAAGATCAGCGTCTGCCACGGTGTCGGCGGCATGTTCATGGCCTCGGGCACCATCATCATGACGAACGAGTAGCGCCGGGCGGGTGGGAGTGACTTGAAGGCAGCGATCGCGGAGGCCTACGGCGCGCCGCTCGCGATCCGTGACGTGGACCCGCCCCAGATTGGGACCGGCGACATCCTTGTCCGCGTGGACGCCTGCGGGGTCTGCGCGACCGACCTCAAGGTCGTCCAGGGCGGCCTCGGCGCGTCGCCCGAGCGGCTCCCGCTGATCCCCGGCCACGAGATAACCGGAACGGTGGCCGAGACCGGTGCGGAGGTGACCAGCCACCACGCCGGCGACTCCGTCGCCGTGCACGCGCTCTTCGCCTGCGGCACCTGTGACTATTGCCGCGCGGGCGAAGATGAGGCTTGCCCGGAGGGCATTCCCAATCTCGCCGGCGTTGGTACCGATGGTGGCTACGCAGAGTTCGTGCGCGTCCCCCACGACCGCGCGCTGCCGTTACCCCCAGCCCTCTCGCCGGCAGAGGCGGCGCCCCTTCTCTGCGCGGGACTGACCGTCTACGCGGCCCTGAAGAACGCGCGCCTCGAACCGGGACAGCGCCTAGCGGTCCTCGGCGTGGGCGGGCTCGGCCACCTCGCGATCGCGATCGGAGCGGCCCTGGGGGCCGAGGTCGTCGCGGTCACCGGCAGCGCCGACAAGCGTGACGCCGCCCGCGAGCTCGGCGCGAGCGCCGTCGCGTCCCCCGGGGACGCCACCCCGCTCCTGCAGGAGCGGGGTGGCGCGCACGTCGCGCTCAACACCGTCGACGCCCCCGAACCGCTGCTGGCCGTGCTCCCGGGCCTGCGCCGGCAGAGCACCATCGTGCTCGCGACGACGAGCGTGGGCGAGCTGCTCCCGATCCCGGCGGGCCTGATGATGGGGTTGCAGCTACGGATCGTGGCGAGCTTCTTCGGTTCGCGCGAGGATCTGCGCGAACTGCTCGCACTCGCCGTCGACCACGACATCCGTCCACGCACTGAGCGCTTCCCCCTTGCCGAGGCAAACACGGCCCACGACCGCTTGCGACAGAACGCCGTGCGCTTCCGGGCCGTGCTCGAGCCCTGAGCGGGCGTTGACGGACGGCGCGCGGCCGCGCAGCATCCTCGCCGAACCCCCCACGGAGGAGCTGCATCCATGCGCGAGAACAGTGTGAAGGCCCGCTGGCGGGCGGGCGAGGTCGCCTACGGCGGCTGGCTCTCGATCCCAAGCTCGCTCAGCGCCGAGATCATGGCGAACGAGGACTTCGACTACGTCTGCATCGACATGCAACACGGCGCCATCGACTACCAGCTGGCGCTGACGATGCTGCAAGCGATCAGCACGACGGCGACGATGCCGTTCGTGCGCGTGCCCTGGAACGACCCGGGGATCATCATGAAAATGCTCGACGCGGGCGCGATGGGCGTGATCATTCCCATGGTGAACAGCGTCGAGGAAGCGCAGACGGCAGTCGCCGCCTGCCGCTACCACCCCGCGGGCAACCGCAGTTTCGGACCGCTGCGCGCGACGATGTACGCAGGCGCCGACTACTTCGCGCACGCGAACGACGAGGTCGCCTGCATCCCCATGATCGAGACGGAGCAGGCCGTGGAGAGTCTCGACGACATCCTCGCCGTAGACGGCATCGATGCCGTCTACGTGGGGCCGGCCGACCTCAGCATCACCCTCGGCCAGCCGCCGGCGATGGCCAACGAGGGGCGCTTCGAGGAAGCGCGCCTGCGCATCGCCGCGGCCTGCAAGGCGCACGGCGTGGTCGCCGGTATTCACGCGAGCGCGGCCCTAGTGGCGAAACACGCGGCCGCGGGCTTCCAGCTCGTGACGATCAGCAGCGATCAAGGCGGCGTCCGTGCGGGGGCGCGCAGCGACCTCGAGCTGGCCCGCGGCTCCTGACCGAGGGCGAAGCAGTGCGCCGAAGCCCGCGCCGGCGCGGGCGTTGCCCGCGGCCCGATGGACCGCAGCGAAGATCCTGACCGACGCAACGAAGCCCGGCCGCTTAGCGGCCGGGCTTCGTTGTGCACCTGAGAAGCAGCGCTAGCGAGCCTCGGCCTCGACAACCTCACTCGTGACGACCTCTGCGCCCAGAGGCACCGCGATCGGCCCCTCCCCCAGCGAGTCGATGTCGAGCGTCGGGTCCATGCTCAGGGCGACCTCGATCAGCAACTCCTGATCCGGCTGCCCGCCGAGCTTGCTTCAGCCGGAGACCGAGTACGCGACGCCGTTCGGACCCTGCCAGTTGATGTGGCCCTCGCCGATGAAGCCGCCGATGGCGAGCAACGCGATGCCGGCGAGGACGCCGCCAAGGGCGATCATCGTGGTCCTTGTGAACATGTCGCTGAGGTGCACGTGGGCCTCCACTGGGCGGCGGGCGCTCTGCCCGCTCTCACGCCTCTAGACGAAGCTAGCGCGAAATCGGTTCCCGCGCTTCGGGGAACAGCGCCGATCAGCGCTCCGCGACGGTGCGCTCGGCGGCGACAGCCTCGAAGGGGGCCGTGCGCGGCGCCACCTCCGCACCGGAGCGCACCCAGTAGGCACGGCCGTTGCGCGCGGCCGCGGGCTCCTGCCCTTCGAGCAGATCGCGCGCCATCCCCAGCATCAGCCGGCGGAACTCGATGATGGCGGCATCGGTCGTGCCCAGGTGCTCGCGCGTGCGGTCGTAGATCGGGCCCTGGCTGTCTTGAATGTAGGCGTCCTGCTCGGAGATGCCCTGCACGCCGGTGAAACTCGTCGTGCGCTGGGCTTCACGGTCGATCAGGTAATCGTTGGCGCGGTTCCGGATCGGCCGGTAGTGCTCGTCGACGATCGAATGAACGCTGGCCTTGCCGCCCGTGATGACCGCCATTTCCGCGTCTGTGATCGGTCGGTCGGGGTTCCAGGTGTACGTGTAGATCCAGCAGTGCTCGTCGTCGATCGGTACCCACGTCTGCCCGTTGATGTTTTGGCCGCGCTCCGCCCCGGGGGCGAGGCTGTGATTCGGTACCAGGAACTGCGTGATGCGCCAGTAGAGGCTGTCCTCCTCCGCGTCGCGCGCGCCACCCACGACGAAGCCGCCGTCCGTCGGCTGCAAGCGAAAGCGCGGCGAGCCATCCCGCTTCATGTAGCGCTGAGCGGGGGGCGCGTCCTCAGGCAGGTCCAGCAGCATGTGTAGGAACGAGAAGTGGGCGGTGTCGATCGCGCCCTCCACGGATTGCGCCCAGTTGCACTCCTGCAGCTTCTTCGAGACGTAGCGGTGGCTCTCGGGGAGGCGTGCCCACTCGAACTCGGGAAGCTCGGGGAGGGGCAGGTCCGCGGGTCCGAGGTAGGCCCAGATGAAGCCACCCCACTCGCGCGTCGGGTAGGAGGTGATGGCAACCTTCTCCTTGAACTGCGATTGCGGCGGCTCCGAGGGCATGTCGACACAGTTGCCGTCGACATCGAACTTCCAGCCGTGATAGACGCAGCGGAGGCCGCACTCTTCGTTCCGGCCCCAGAAGAGCTCGGCGCGGCGGTGGGGGCAGCGCCCCTCGATCAGTCCGATCGCCCCGTTCGTGTCACGGAAGGCGACGAGCTCTTCGCCGAGGACGCCAACACGCACGGGCGTGCCATCCGCCTCCGGCAGCTCCGCCCCGACGAGCACTGGCAGCCAGAAGCGGCGGAAGAGCTGCCCCATCGCCGTCGCCGAACCTGTGCGCGTGAGGAGCTCGTTGTCGTTCGCGCTCAGCATTTGTCTTCCACTCCTGGCGTGGCTGGGCGAACCTTACGAGTTCGTGTGGATCCTCCGCTAGCGGGCGTGAGCCCCTAGGGTTCGTCGCCGACTAGGCTCTCACGCACCACGCGCACCCGGCCGCTCACCATACCGTGGGCCCGCTCGAGTTCGCCGAGCCGCCCACGCTCAAGCGCTACGAGGTGGCGCCGGCGAGCCCGTAGTCTGCGCACGCCACCCACCTGGTCAGACCCCGTCGTATTCCTGGGGGTAGCGCCAGGGCGAGTCGGGCTGCTCCGCCGTTTCGTCGAGCGTCCACATTGGCAGCGACAGGCCTTCCGCGACGTCGGCGAAGACCATGCGCACGCGGGTCCCGATTCCGACTTGGCGCACGAGCTCAGGCGGTGCGAGGTCGCCATCCGGCGTCGTCAGATTGCCGGCCACGCGCAGGGCCTCGTGCTCCGTCGGCTGACCCTTCTGCGTGTCCAGATCGACGATCAGGATCATGTACGGCGCCTTCTCCCGGAACTGGGGCTGGATCGCTTGGTGCACCTCGCCGTACGAATGCACGGTGCCTTTGCCCTCGACCGCGGTCCACTCGAACTCGCGGTTCTGGCACCAGGGGCAGCCGGTCCCCGGGGGATAGCGGAGGAGCCCGCAGGCGGTGCACTTCTGCAGGTGGAAGTCGTGCTGCGCGCAGTAGTCGAAGTAGGCCCTGTTCTCGTGGTCGACATCGATCACGGTCAGGTTCATGCCGCGGTATTCGCCTTCGGGCATCGCGCTACCCCTTCCGCATCACGAGCGATGAGCCGGTGCA
>CAUYXJ010000054.1:0-19674 GCA_963577065.1 Dehalococcoidia bacterium
TCATGGAGAGCGCCCGGAGCAGCTGAGATGGAGCCGTGGGCGCGACCGATCGGGCGCAGCGATGCGTCCCCGGCCGCCGCCCCGGCTTCGCTCGCGACCGGCGCCGCCGTATTCGACTCGTAAGTCCGCGCCGGATCGGGTGGGCGTTCGCGGGCTTCCTCCTGTTCGTGCTCGCGCTCGAGATCGCACGAGCCGGCGCCTCCTCGCTCGTCCCGGTGCTTTCCGACCTGCGGGTCTCTGGCGTGGCCAACGGCCTCGGCTTCGGCTGGCTCTTCGCCTACATCCTCCTGAGCGGGTCACCGGTCGCGGCCATCGGCGTGACGCTCCTCTCCGAGGGCGTATTCAGCGAGACCGAAGCCTTCGCCGTGGTCGCGGGATCGCGCCTCGGCGCCTCGTTCATCGTGCTCGCGGTGGGCTTCGCTGCGTACCGCTTCGGCCGTCGCAGCGGCGACGGCCTCGCGATCGGCATCGTCGCGATGCTCACGACCTTCACGACCCAGGGACCCGCGATCGCGCTCGGCTTCCTCGCCCTGCGCTCTGGCTGGCTCGACGGCGTGCGCCCGACCACGCCCGATGCGCTCCTGCGGGGCAGTGACCGCGTCTTCGGCGAGGTGGTCGATGTCTTCGATGCGGCGTTGCCCGGTCTGCTGCTGTTCGCCGCGGGCGCGGCCGTCCTCCTCCTTGCGTTCGCCGTGTTCGAGCGCGCGCTGCCGCGGTTGGAGGGCGAGGCGGATAGCATCCGCCGCAGCCTGGCAGTGCTGAACCGCCGCCCGATGATGTTCCTCATGGGGGTGCTGATCACGCTGACAACGCTGAGCGTGGCCGTCTCGCTGACGGTGCTGGTGCCCTTGGCCCTGCGCGGTTACGTCCGCCGCGAGCACGTGATCCCTTACGTGCTGGGCGCCAACATCGCCACCTTCGTCGATACGCTCGGTGCGAGCGTGATCGTTGGCGGCGACGCGGCGGTGGCGGTCGTGGTTGCGCAGATGGCGTCGATCACGGCCGTCTCGGTGCTCGTGCTGACGGTGCTGTACCAGCCCTATCGCGGCGGGATTCTGGCCTGCGAACGCTGGATCGCGGGCCGCCCTCAGCGCCTCGCCGGCTTTCTCGGCGTGATCGTGGCTTTGCCCCTCGTCCTGCTCCTCGTCTAGCGGGCCCTTCCGTTCGACGCCCGCCACCGCGTTTAGGGCGGCTTTCTGGCACAGCAGGCCCGCGCGCTCGCCGAGCGAGATGTTGCTGCAGGCGACCAGGATCGCGAGCCGAGAAAGCGCCCTGCGCGCGCCTACTCTTCCTCGAGGGGAGGATCGGGCTCAGGGCCAATCAGCCCATGCTTCGTCGAGTACCGCTCGATCAGCACGATGATCGTGAGGAAAGGGACGAAACCGGCGAGCGAGCCGGCGCCCCAAAGCCAGAACCCGCCGATGAAGAACAGGATCGCCACCGCGGCAAAGAAAGACATGCCGATGATCGAGAGAATCCGTCCGGCCACGACGTATGGCGAGATCGGCGCTTTCATCATGGCTCGTCACCTCCCGCCTTCCGGGCCGTGACGATGCTGTTCTGGGCCCCGGGCGGCGAGCACCAATTCCGTTCGAAGCCGGCCTCTCCCAGCAGTCCGCCGATCTGGGGCTGAGTGCGGTTCTCGCCGCCGAGCAGAGCCATCGTCAGTCCGCTCACGGCGGCGTGCTCGGGCCCGCTGAGGTCTTCAGCCAGCATCGGTTCCGTGACGATGATCGTGCCGCCCGGGTCGAGGGCCCGCGCGCAGGCGGCGAGGATTTGGCGGCACTCGTCCGTCTCCCAGTCATGGAGCACGTTCGCCAGCAGGGCCACGTCGTGACCGGACGGGAGCGGGTCGTCGAAGAACGACCCGGCGACGAAGCGGCAGCGCTCCTGGAGCCTGCCCTCGGCGATGCGCTCGTCTGCGAGCGCGCGAACGCCGGGGAGGTCGAAGATCGTGGCCCGCAGCCCAGGGTTTGCCTCGAGCAGGGGGAGCGCATAGCCGCCGGCGTTTCCACCGACATCGAGCAGCCGTGCGAAGCCCCGGAAGTCGAGCTCGCTCATTAGGTGAGCGGCGCCGGCCGCAGCGTTCGCGAGCATCCCTTCGGCGAACCAGCGCTGCGCCTCGGCGTCCAGCCCGCCGAAGAGCTCGGCCTGGCCGCTCGACGCGATCGGTTCGCCGCTCGCCAGCGTTTCGCCGAGCCGCCCAATCCGATCATGAAAGCCGGAAAAGAGCAGGGCGCGGCCACCGACAAAATGGGGGCTCGATCTGACGAGGAAGGCCTTGGCCTCGGGCGTCGCGGAGACGCGTCCGGCCTCGTCGCGCGCCAGCAGGCCCTGGCTCGCGAGGAACGCGAGCAGGGCGGGTGCGACCCTACCCGGGAGGCCGAGATCCGCGGGTGCGAGCGGGCCGCCCGCGAGCCGCTCGAAGAGCCCCGAGCGCAGGCAGAAGGTGAGCGCCTGGGCGCGCACCGCGCCGTCCTGGAGCGCGTAGATGCGCAGCCGCGCCGCTTCGAGCGCGTGGTCGTCCATCTGCGACATTCTCGGGTGGGTGGGGCGCGGGGGCTAGCGACCTCTTCGTTGTTGCGGCGACGTTCTGTGCGGACGGAGCGGGTCTCGGCCAGCCCGCAGCGGCCCCGGCATCGCCTTCGCGGCGCGGCGCGGCGCGACGTGAGCGTGGGCGTCGCCAGCGCAAGAGCGCTCCGCGATCCCGCAGCCTCGACACGATGTTTGAGACATCGGACCGCACGCCTTCACCCTGATGTCGAGGCGAACGCTGGTCGCGACGTTTGCCCGATCCCTCTCGAAGCTGCCGCGTTTCGGTGGGCGTGCGCAGCAGCGGATGCGGCGGCCGCCCCCGCTGGCGGCCCGTTCGCCCCCCCGTCGATCGCTCGAATGTACCGGCCAGTCCCCCCGGCTTGCCCCGTTCACAGACCTGACACCCTCCCGCAACCCCGCCCTGTGCCGTTGGCCGCTAGGGTCAAACTCTGACCTGGGGCTCACCGGAGGGGTGCCATGACGAAGTCTCGCTTTGCCTGGAGGAGCTGCGCGTTGCTCTACCGCCGGTGGCTGACCGGCGACAAGGGCCAGGGCCTGGCCGAATACGGACTGATCCTGCTGCTTATCGGTATCGCGGCGGTGGGGGCGCTCACGCCTCTCGGCACCGCCATCGCGACGTCGCCCGGCTTCACGAGCCTCTTCTAGAACGCGGTCGCCTCCGGGACTAGATTTCGATCGGGCCGCAGTCGGCGACGCCCTGGATCCAGAAGGCTTCGCCGGGGCCCGCGTGAGTGAGACTGCGGGCGTAGGGCGGCAGCTCGGGCCCGTATCGCGACCAACTGTCGCCCTCGAAGCCGTAGACCGCGGCGATGCAGCTCGCCGCGGTATCGAGGATGTCGTCGAGCTCTCCGGCGGGGAGCGAGATCAGGTTCCAGCCGCGGTAGATGGCGATCGTCATCCCGTAGTTTGCGTCTGGCGTTGGTGTGGCAGTGGGGGTTGGCGTCGCCGTCGCGGTCGACGTGGGCGTGAACGTCGAAGGCGGTGTGACCGGTGTCGAGGTCGAGGTGGGTCCGCCCCCGTTGCCCCCTTGGGCGCACGTCGACGATGCCTCGGCGACGACAACGATGACCCAGGCGTGCGTGAACTGTCCGAAGCTGGGGTTGGGATTCGAGGCGTAACCGACGCCCGCGCAGTTCCAGGGAATTGCCACGTTGACGCCGTTCGAGCCCGGTGGCCCCGCAGTCATCACCGCGAGGGCTTCCGCAGGCGTGCTCCCGAGCGCTGGGTTTGAGGACCCGAAGCCGGCCAAAGCCTCACCGCCCCCCATAATCACCGCCGCTGGGTACCCACAGTCGAGCAGCCGCTGAAAGTACGAGCGCCCGTGCTCGTCGAGATGGCCACTGGTCGTGCCCGCGATGATCGCTTCGGCGAACCACTGGGCGGCGTCGTTTGCGGGACCGGAGAGCGCCATCGCGGGCTGGCCCAGATTCTGCGCCCGCCAGCCGTTCACGCCGTCGAAGAGCGACTGCTCGAGCGGCGTGACTTGCCCCTCGCCGGTGTCGCAGGGGCCGGTCGCGGCGTCAGCCCGCGGTGTCACGGCGAGGCCCGCCGCAACGGCGATCGCGCACGCGATCGCGAGCAGCAGCAGCGCGGGTCCGATGGCGCGGTGGGGGACGGCCATGGACTTTCGACCGTACCACGAGCAAAGTCCACGGTCCGGCGGGGGTGGGGGCGCAGCGGCGACGGCGGTCGCGATCCGCTGCGACGGCGCCTGCTCAGCGGAAGACGAAGTAGACGATCACGGTCGCGCTCAGGGAGAGCACGATCCAGGCGATGACCGAGACGGCGGCCGCCGCATCCTCGTCGATGTCGTGCTTGATCCAGGACCACACGAGGAAGGGCAGAAGGACCAGACCGATGAGCGCGCTCATCGGCGTCAGTCTAGCTGGGCGCGCGCCGCGCGATGGCTCTTCGTTCCCGTGGGGCGGTCTGGGCAGCGGGGCGGTAGAGTCCCCGCATACCGAGGGAGGTCGTCATCGTGGAGTTCTGCAGCTACGAGAAGAAGGGCCGCGTCGCCTACATCACCATCACCCGCCCCGAGGTCATGAATGCCCTGCACGCCTATGCGAATCTCGAGCTGCACGAGGTCTGGGACGATTTCGCTGCCGATGACGACCTCTTGGTGGCGGTCTTCACGGGCGAGGGCGAGCGCGCCTTCAGCGCGGGCAACGACCTCAAGTTCACGGCTCAGCAATCACGCCTGCCGGCCGACGAGCGACTGCGTCTGGCCTGGCCGGGCACGGGTTTCGGCGGCATCACCAGCCGTTTCGACCTCTACAAGCCGATCATCGCGCGAGTGAACGGCTTCGCCCTCGGGGGCGGCTTCGAGATGGCCCTTGCGAGCGACATCATTGTCGCGGCCGAGCACGCGCGATTCGGCCTGACGGAACCGAAGGTGGGGCTGATCGCCGGCGCGAACGGCGTCCACCGCCTGCCCCGGCAGGGGCCGCTGAAGGCGGTGATGGGGCACATGTTGACCGGTCGCCACATGACCGCGCAGCGCGCCTACGAACTCGGGATCGCGAACGAAGTCGCGCCCCTTGCCGACCTCGACGAGGTCGTCGACGGTTGGGTCCAGGACATCGTCAGCTGCGCGCCGCTCTCGGTGCGCTCGACGAAGGAGACGGCGTTACGAGGGCTCGATATGGCCCTGCGAGACGCCTCTCAGACCGTCTTCACGTGGGAGTCGCGGCGGCGTCAATCACCAGACGCCGTCGAGGGCCCGCGCGCCTTCGCCGAGAAGCGCGATCCGAATTGGGTTGGCACCTGGACCTGATTGGGGAGAAAGCTCGCTAGCGCTCGGCCCCCCGGCCCAGCTCCCCCGCGCTCGTCTGCTACGGCTTCGCGCCCTATGGGCTGCTCCACCTGCGCGCTCGCTTTCAGCGAGAAAGCTCGCTAGCGCTCGGCCCCCCGGGGCCACCTCCCCCGCGCTCGTCTGCTGCGGCTTCGCGCCCTATGGGCGGCTCCACCTTCGCGCTCGCTTTCAGCGAGAAAGCTCGCTAGCGCTCGGGCCCCCCGGCCCAGCTCCCCCGCGCTCGTCTGCTGCGGCTTCGCGCCCTAGGGGCTGCTCCACCTTCGCGCTCGCTTTCAGCGAGAAAGGTGTAATTTCCGAGCGGTTCGGAGCGGCGCCCGCTGTTGGTGCCGGCCCTCAGCGATCCACGTGGGGCGGGCCCTGGCACAGGGCTCATGGGGCGGGCTCGCCGCACAGTCGGTAGGGGGGTGAACGGCTAAGATCGAGGCGAGGGATCGCGCTTGTCCCAATCCGGCGTACACGAGTTCGAGGCGCTGCCTGCTTCCGGCTGGGACCGGATGGTCGCCTCGTTGCGGTACGAGCAGTTCCGCTGGCTCTACATAAGCAACATCGCTTTCATGTTCGCGATGATGGGCCAGTTTCTTGTGCGCTCGTTCCTCGCTTTCAAGCTGACGGACAGCGCCTTCTCCTTGGGCATCGTCAATGTCGTCGTTGCGGTGCCGATGCTCCTCGTGTCCCCCATCGGCGGAGTGATGGCCGATCGCTTCGACCGGCGCAAGCTCATCATCGGCGTGCAGGCGGCTGTCGTCGTCGACGAACTCATCGTCCTCGTACTGCTCATCACGGACGTGCTCACCTTCGGCCACCTGCTGATCCTCACAGGTTTTCTGGGAGCCCTCTTCCCCTTCATGATGCCGGCCCGCCAGGCGATCATCGTCAACGTCGTCGGGAGGCAGGGCCTCGGCAACGCCATGGCCCTGCAGATGGGGGGTATGAACGCCGCCCGGGTAGTGGGCCCGGTCGCGGCCGGCTTCCTGATCTCCCTCACCGGGGTGGAGAGCACCTACTCGATCTCGCTCGTCCTCTACGCGGTCGGTCTGGGCGCGATGCTCAAGGTGCACCCGTCCTTCCCCGACGAGGAGGGCGAGCACCGTTCCGTCTTCGGGGACATTGCCGATGGCTTGCGCTACGTGCGCGACAACCGCGCCGTCCGTGCGCTACTCCTGCTCGGGCTCGTGCCGACCCTGCTCGCGATGCCTTTCCAGACCCTCCTCGTCGTGTTTGCGGAGGACGTCTGGGATGTGGGCGCCATCGGCTTCGGCACGCTCCAGATGGTTGCCGGTCTGGGTGGAATGGTGGGCTCGGTCTATGTCGCCTGGGACGCTGAATCGCACCAGCGCCTCCGCCGGATGATGGCGAGCATCATCGCCTTCGGCTGCACGCTGATGCTGTTCTCGATCAGCCCCTGGTTCCTGCTCGCCCTGCCCTTTGTGTTCCTCGCCGATGTCTTCGTGAGCATCTTCATGGTCCTGAACAACACGGCGATCCAGCTACTGATCCCCGATTCCGTTCGGGGCCGCGTGATGAGCCTGCTGATGATGTCCTTCGGTCTCACGCCGCTGGGGACGCTCCCGATGAGCTGGTTCGCGGACCAGTATGGTGCGCCCGCGGCGGTAGCCCTCGCCTCGGTCTGCATGATGGTGATCGCGGTGCTGTTCTTCCTGCTCAGCCCGTCGCTGCGGCGCCTCGATCTCAATACCCGCGAAGCCGTGGAGGAGTTCGAGCGAGAGTCCTCCGAGCGCCGCGCGCGCGAGCTCACTCCCGCCGCGAAATAGCGGACCAAGAGCCAAAGCGGCCGATAGGCCGCGAGCCAACGGCCAAGAGCCAGGGGGTGGGGCGGAGGGGAGAATGGTGCTGAGGCCCAGAATCGAACTGGGGACACCTGCGTTTTCAGCGCAGTGCTCTACCGACTGAGCTACCTCAGCGCGAAGCCAATCGTAGGAACCGCCTCCCCGAGGGGCAAGGCGCTTCGCGGCCCGAGAGGGTCAGGAGCCTTGCAGGCGACCAACAACGTCGTCGAGCGGGACGATCTCGCTTTCGCGTTCAGAGCGGCGCTTGAGCTCGACACCGCCCTTCCCGAGCGCACGGGGGCTCACGGTCAAGCGAACGGGCATCCCGAGGAGGTCGGCGTCCTTGAACTTTGCACCGGGCGAATCGTCACGGTCGTCGACGAGGGCCTCCAGACCCGCCTCCGCGAGCGCGGCTTCGAGCGTCGCTAGTGTCTCCGCGACTTCGGGCTCGTCGCCGCCGATGACCACGACATGGACGTCGTAGGGCGCGACCGTGGCGGGCCAGATGATGCCGTCTTCGTCGTGGTTCGCCTCGATGACGGCCGCCAACAGGCGGTCGACGCCTATGCCGTAGCAGCCCATGACCGCCGGATGCTGCTGGCCCGATTTGTCGAGGTAGCGAACGCCGAGCGCCTCTGAGTACATCGTGCCGAGCTTGAAGACGTGCCCGAGCTCCATCCCGGAGCGCACATCCAGCCGGGCCTCGCAGTTGGGGCAGCCGAGGCCCGCCCGGGCCAGCGCCACGTCCGCCACGATCTCGGCGGTCCAGTCGCGACCGTAGTTGACGTTGCGCAAGTGCACATCCGGTTCGTTCGCGCCGGCCACGAGGTTGGGTGCGTCCACGACGCTCTGATCGGCGACGATCATCAAGTCCTCGAGCCCCACCGGCGAAGCCGCGCCGGGCACGAGGCCCGCGCGCGCGACCTGCTCGTCCGTCATCGGTTCGAGCGAGATGGCCTTGAGCGCGTTGCGGAGCTTCGTTTCGTTTACCTCGAGGTCGCCTCTGATCGAGACCATCACCGGCTTGGCATCGGCGCTGTAGAAGACGGCCTTGGCCGTCTGGCGCGGCTCGATGCCGAGGAATTCGGCGAGCTCGGCGATGGTCGACTTGCCGGGGGTCTCGACCCGCTCGAGCGGCGCGGGATCGCTTTCGAGTGCTGGTTGGGGCCGAAATGTTGCCTTCTCCGCGTTCGCGGCGTAGCCACAGTCCGGGCAAAGGAGGACCTCATCCTCGCCTTGCTCGTTCAGGTAGATGAACTCCTGACTGTCCTTCCCGCCGATCGCGCCGGAGTCGGCTTCCACCGTGATCACGGGCACCCCCGCCCGCGCGAAGATGCGCTCGTAGGCGGCGAAGGCGGCGGCGTACGACTGATCGAGCGTCTCCCAGTCGGGATCGAAGCTGTAGGCGTCTTTCATCCCGAATTCGCGCAGGCGGACCAGGCCGCCGCGCGGGCGCTGCTCGTCCCGGAACTTGTTCTGGATTTGGTAGAGGGTGACGGGGAGATCGCGGTAGCTCTGGATCTGTCGCGCGGCCAGCGAGGTGACCGCTTCCTCGTGCGTGGGCGCCAGGACGAAGCCGCGCTCGCGGCGGTCGGCAAGGCGGAACATCGTGTCTCCGAAAGCCGCTGCGCGCCCCGTCTCTTCCCACAACTCCACCGGCTGGAGGGCGGGCAGGTGCATCTCCTGGGCCCCGGAGCGGTCCATCTCCTCACGGATCAGCCCTTCGACCTTGCGCATCGCGCGCCAGCCGATGGGCGTAAAGCCGTAGAGGCCGGCCGCCAGCGGCGCGACGAGCCCGGCCCGGAGCAGCAGCTTGTGGCTGGGGAGCTCCGCTTCCGCGGGTGCCTCCCGCAGCGTTTTGAGGAAGAGCTTGCTCAGGCGCATTGCCGGTACCGCATCCGCCCACCCTGCCCCTGCCCGGCCGATTCGGTCAAGGGCGTCGCGGCTTTTGCAGTTCGGCGCTGTCGATCATCAGCGTCACGGGGCCGTCGTTCACGCTCTCGACGTGCATGTGCGCCCCGAAGCGACCGCGTACGCAACGCACGCCCGCGGCCTCGAGGGCCGCGCAGAAGCGCTCGTAGAGCGGTTCTGCAACTGCGGGCTCGGCGGCCTCGGTGAACGATGGCCGCCGGCCCCGGCGCACATCTCCGTAGAGGGTGAACTGGCTGACGCAGAGGGCAGCGCCGCCGGTCGCGGCGAGGTCGCGGTTCATGCGGCCTTCGCCGTCCTCGAAGATGCGTAAGCCGAGGACCTTTCGCGCGAGCGCGTCGGCGGTGGCCCCGTCATCGTCGTGAGTCACGCCGAGGAGGATGAGGAGACCGGCATCAATGGCACCGACCACGTCATCGCCCACTCGGACGCGGGCGCGGCTCACGCGTTGGACGAGCGCACGCACGCCTCACCTCCAAAGCGGGTATGGGGGTAGGGAGCGCCTGGATTCAGGACTTCGAGGAGCTGTCGCTCGACTTCGCGCTCTTGCCCTTCGCGCTGTCGCCCTTAGAGCTCGTGCCCTTGGACCCCTCGCCCTTGGAACTCTCGCTCGTCTTCTTGTCCCCGGACTCGCCCCCGCCACCGCTCGACTTGCTCTCCTGCGACTTCTTGCTGTCGTTGACGTAGAAGCCACTGCCTTTGAAGACGACCGTGGGCGCGTGGAGGATGCGTTTGGCCGTGCCCTTCTTGCAGCGGTCGCAGGTGTGGGTGGTGGCGGCGGAGAAACTTTCGCGCCTTTCGTAGCGGCGCTTGCACGAATCGCAGCGGTACTCGTAGGTGGGCACGCGATCCTTCCAGCCTCAACGGGGACAAGGCTATTGTCGGGAGATTGGCACTCGCCTGTCAAGAGTGCTAAAACCGCCCGGAGGGTGTGCCGCCGTAGAATCGAGGGCCGGAGAGGTGCCCGAGTGGCTGAAGGGAACCGTCTTGAAAACGGTCGTGGGTCAAAACCACCGTGGGTTCGAATCCCACCCTCTCCGCCACCTCCCCCTTGCGCTCTCTATATGGAGAGTAACACCGTCGCAGCGATGCGCTGACTGATAGTTTGCTCGGCTGCCACAGTAACTGAGGTGAAACTGTGGCAGGCTCCCCCCGGGCTGACAGGACATAATCCCACCGGATGTCCGAGGGACATAACTGCGCAGATTCGTCCAAGCCGATCCATCCGCGTTGGCATCAGTTAGGGCATCAAACCGTGGTCGAGGGCTGAAGGGCTCCTTCCCATTCCACCCCTCCCAACATCTGGAGTGCGAGTATCCTCCCGCGAGTGCCCTTCGACGCCCAGCTAAGTGCTCTGGCGCATCGCACCCTCGCCCACTTCGATCGAGTGCGGGGCGAGCCCTTCGTCGTTGAGCCCTCGATCCCGATCCTGTACTTCGGCGACCTGCGCTCCTACGAAGACTCCAGTCCTCGCGTCGTCACGGTCGCGCTGAATCCGTCGCGGAAGGAGTTCCCCGAGCGAGGATCCCTTCATGAGATTCCCTCTTGCTGCAGGTGTCTTGGATCCCCCGAGGTACCTTGAAGCGCTGGGTCGCTACTTCATCGACGATCCCTACGCTCAGTGGTTTGGGTCCTTTGAGCCCATCCTGAAAGGGCTCGGGGCGAGCTACTATCCGAACCGCGGCAGCACCGTGCTGCACACCGATATCTGCTCGCCCATACCCACCGATCCCACTTGGCGAAAGCTCCCAAAGAGCACACAGGAAGATCTGAGACGCCTGGGGTACCCCCTCTGGCAGGAACTCGTCGATTACCTCAGGCCAGACGCGATGCTGATCTCCGTGGCGCGCGAGTACCTCGCTGACGTCAGCGATCAGCCCTTGGCTGAGTGGGAACTGATCCACGAGGTCGAGCGCGACAACCCGTTCCGTTTCCTTTCGAGCCGTCTACCTAGCGGCTGCCTAGCGATATTTGGCCAAGCTGCGCACGCCCCCTTCGGGACTGTGTCGATCAAGGATCGTCAGCTGGCTGGTGAGTCGATCAAAAGGAAGTTGAGTGCCTAGGCGGTTCGTCCAGTTCATCCATCCGGGAGGTGAGCACCGACCTGACGGGGAGGGGGTTGGAACACGGAGTCGCACCGGAGGAAGTTCCTCACGTCACCAGGCGATTATCGCGACACACCAGACGGCCCCAGCAAGGAAAGCGAAGTCGCGTTTTGGGGGGAATGGGAAGCCCCCTCCAGGTTGGTCGCTGAAGTCCCCGATCCGGAGTTTGGGTTCCCGCGGTACGTGTGGAGTCCCCGTTTCGAGACCCCCAAGGACTTCGCGGGGCTTCAGAACACCGATCCCTTGGTATTTGGCCCATCGTTCCTCTACAGCAACTGCCAGCAGACAACGGTGCGTGGGCCTACGGGTGTGAGACACCTGGAGAGCGGCTCGATCATCCTCTTCGGCTCGTACCTGCGTGGTGACTTCGTTCTAGACACCCTGTTCGTGGTGAGCCGGTATGAAGACTTCGATCGAAGCGACTACGTAGCTGCCGCCGCGATGGCACCGAGTGCCTATGAAGACCTGACCTTGAAGCCAGTGCTGCTAAACCTTCGCGAGGATCGCGCCCTTGACTCGTTTCGTCTTTATATCGGGGCGACACCAACTGATCAGCTCAACGGGATGTTCAGCTTCTTCCCGTGCGTTCCCAGGGAGGGGGCGCCGCGAGGATTCAGGAGACCAAAGATCACCCTCAACGGACGTAGCACTCCTTCGATGCGCCAGGCGAAGAAGCTCACGCCGATCGACAGCTTGAGCGAAGCCAAGACGCTGTGGGATGAGGTCGTCGCGCAGACCCGGCAGCAGGGTCTCATGCTGGGCACTAGGGCCAGCGTGCCAGGAGTCCTGTAGCCCCTCTCAGAAGGTGGCCCCCCAAAACTGATCGCAAACGTGTGAGCGCCCAGCGAGGGCTGGCGAAAAGCAGAATCTTTCTTCGAGATCGAAGTGAGATTTCGTTCCCCGAAGTGCTTTACAGCCCTCAGCTGATTCGGTTATCGGCCGGCCCCCTTACATAAAGGACGGAGGATAGACAAGTGAAAATGAAGATTGGAGCCGTTACGTTCTTAGCGGCGTTGCTCGTGACAGGGCTCGGCGCTGCGCTTAGCACCGGTGGCGGCACAGCGGAAGCCGCGAAAGCCCCCAAGGTCTGGATCTGTCACTTCAGTGGCCACGACCACGACGGTGCTCCGTTTGCCGGCAACTTCGCCCTCGACGGTGACTACGTCATCAATAACCCTGGGGACGCCGGTCCAGGAGCGAACCAGATAGCCTTCTGCGATACCGCCGGTGGCACGGTGGATCCTGGTGAGGGCGGCTCCCTGATCCACGTCAACGCGAACTCGCTTGACGGGCATGGCGCCCAGTTGCAGGGGCGCGTCGCGCAGTACTAGCCGACGTGGAGGGCGTGAGTTAGCGCCACACTCGTCATCCGCGCAGGAGAGAGCCCCGGCATTTGCTGGGGCTCTCTTCATGACCTGAGCGTCAACTACTTGGATCAGACGCTTCCCGAGAGCCCACCGTCCTCCTGACGCGTAGCGGAGACCAGGTGAGCTGACTCAGCCCACCCTGAAGTACAGAGCTCCGTCGACTACCCAAGTGTCGGCTTCCTTGCCTAGGCGCTTCGCTTTGCGACTGGTCCTGAGCGCTAGCGCCCTTGGCCTCTCGCTCTGTCCTCCGGCGAGCTTTCCGACTTCGCCTCGCTTGACGCTGACGCCACCTCCCGGGGCGGCGTGGGGCGCGTAGGCTGGGCTGACTGGTCGGTCCTGGAAAGGGGCCGCATGGAGGATGTCATGGCACGCGGATTGCTCGTTGCGCTCGTCAACGCCGTCGAAGGCCGGGAGGAGGCCTTTGCGCAGTGGTACCTGGAGGAGCACATCAACCACACGGCGAAGGCGCCGCACTTCCTGAGCGGCAACGTCTATAAGAACGTCGCCCCCTATGGGAACTACGACTCGCCCCCGCCGCAATACCTCGCCTTCTACGAGCTCGATACCGATGACTACGAGGTCGCGCTCGAGGGGCTCCACGAATGGGGTCGCGAGTCCGGCGGCCACAACCCGCCGATGGATGGGATCGCGGAGATCCCCGCGGAGTTCACGATGGCAGGCTGGTTCGTCTTCGAGAAGTCGACGCACACCAAGGGATAAGGGCGGTCGGCTGGGCGTGGCCTGAGCCCCCGACTGACCGCTTTGGAACTGGGCTACGGGCCGTCCGCGGAAACGCCCACGATCACGACTTCGTTCTTCGCGGGCGGCTCTGGGGCTGGGTCGGGGATGAGGGGCTCGGGCGGATCGAACTCCAGCGGGTTCTCGTCCTCGCCCGAGCCGAAAATCGTCACCCAGCGCTTGTCGCTGCTGCCCGCGTCCGCGAAGGCGATGCCGACGGCGACCCAGCTTGGGCTGAGCAGGTTCGCGCGGTGCCCGGGGCTCGACATGAAGGCCGCGTGCGCGCGCGCGACGCTGCCCAAGCTGTAGCCGGTGGCGATGTTCTCGCCGGCGCCGCCCAAGGGCGCTCCCGCGATGGTGCGGTAGCCACAGTCGACGGCGCGCTGGAACGGGCTCCGACCGAGCGTATCCGTGTGACCGAAGGGTCCGGAGATTGCGTTCGATTCGTCCAGGACCTTCCAGCTCGCAGCGCGCATGAGGTGCTCGGAGAGCGCCACCGGTCCCGCGCCAGCCGCGGCCCGGGCTTCGTTGATGAGTCCAAGCATCTCCAACTCGATGGGGGCCGGGATGGCTTCGGACGGAGCCACTTCGCAACGGAGAGGCTCGACGTGTGCGCCCCAGGTCGCGCGCGGAAGGAGGGACGCGCCGCCCACCGCGGCGGCGGCGACCGCGAGGCCCAGGGCCAGGGTCGACAAGCCTCGCCGAGGAAGACGAGGCCGGACTCGTGATTGCATCGCCTTCATAGTCCCGTGATCGCGCGCTAAGTACGATCAGATCAGGGATTTCCCCGACCGACTTACTGGCGATGGCGCCCTACGATCAGGGAGGGCCGAACGGCGGCGGGGCGGCCCTGGAGGCCCCTATGGGTGCCCCGGTTGAGGCTGTGACGACGCCCGAGACCCCGGCCGCAGTGATGTGTGCCTGGTGCCGCCGGCCCTACGTGGGGGCGCCACTCGTGGTGGTCCCCGTGGCCGTCCTCTGCGGCGGCTGCCTCGCTGCGGTGATCAGGGCCGCCGAGGACGCCCTGCAGCGACTCGAGCGGCGCAGGGTGGAGCTGAGCTACGCGTAGGCGGCGAGACTCGGCCGGAGGCGGGGCGGCGAGGCGTTGACCGCCCGACCTGCGCCGCTTCGAACGAGCGCGCCGCGGGCACGTGCTCTGCCCGCTCTTCGGCCTGACCCGAACGCCCTTTGCGAACCTCGGCGCTCGTCCTCGGAGGCCGCCCTCGGGCTAGGTTCGGGCTGCAGCTGCCTGTTCCGCGTTGGTTCGAGCCCGCCGTCTACGGTCATCTTCGCCATCTGGCCGCCACCCGGGCGCCCGCGACGGAGCGCTCGTAGAATCCGGACGCGAGAGGTGTTGTGTGCCCGCGACCCTGACGCTGCTTCACGACGGCCGCAGCGATGACTTCGACGTCACCGATGCGGCCCAGCCGGCGCTCGCCGAGGACGCTGCCGAGCACGCCCTTGGCTGGGAGCTGACCGCCGAGGGGCTCTGCCGAGGGGCTCTGCCGAGGGGCTCTGCCGGGGGGTGATGTGCGTGCCCGTCGATCAGTCCAAGCTGTTGACCGACGACGGTCTCGACCTGCGGACGCTCGCCGAGGCCCTCCAGCGCCCGCTCACGCTCGACCCCGAGCACCGTGTCGCAGCGCTGGGCGCCTCCCACCACGACCGGGCGGCGGCGCTCGCTTCGTTGGAGGCGCCGGACTTCTCGCTCCCCGACCTCTCGGGCCAGCTGCCCTCGCTCGGCGAGCAGCGCGGCAAGAAGGTGTTGCTCGTGGCCTACGCCTCCTGGTGAGGCTGCCGTCAGGACCTGCCGGTCTGGCAGGCGCTCTATGAGGAGCTCGCGAGCGAGGGCTTTACCGTGGTGACCGTCGCGATCGACAAGTCCGCGGACGACGCCCGCCCGTGGATCGAGGCGGCCCAGCCCCAGCATCCCAGCCTCATCGACAGCGAACACGTGGTTCCCGATCTCTACGGCATGGTGAATGTGCCCACGATCCTCTGGATCGACGAGGGTGGCCGCATCGCTCGTCCGAACGACGTGACGTTCGGGTCGAATCAGTTCCAGGAGATGACGGGGATCGATTCGGAACGCCACCTCGAGCGGCTGCGGGCTTGGGTCCGCGGGACCGGAGCGGCGATGACGCCGGAAGAGGTTCGCGCCCAGCAGTCGGCCTCGACCGAGGCCGAACAGCTCGCGCGTACGGAGTTCACGCTCGCCTGGTGGCTCTCCCAGCGCGGTCAGGCCGAGGCGGCTGAGCGTCACTACGTGCGCGCCGGTGAGCTGGCTCCCCAGGACTTCATGATCCGCCGCGGCTCGATGCCAATCCGCGGCCTCGATCCGATGGGCGAAGACTTCATGGCGATGGTGGGCGCCTGGACCGAAGCCGGAAACGTCTACTACCACCCGCTCGCCGCCGACTAACCGCTCAGTCTCAGGGAAGGAACGAATGCCCAGACTCGAAGGCTCGACCGCGATCATCACGGGGGCCGCGCACGGCATCGGCAACGGCATGGCGCGCGTGCTCGCTGCCGAGGGTGCGGCGCTCGCGCTCTGTGACATCGATCCCGCCGTCGAAGGGCTTGCGGCTGAACTCGAAGCGGGCGGCGCGAACGTGCTCGCCGAACTCGCCGATGTACGCGAAGCGGCCGACGTCCGGCGCTTCGTCGACGCCGCGATCGCGCGCTTTGGGCGGGTCGACACGATGGTCAGCAACGCGGGGATCTGGCGCGGGACCTCGCCCCTCGACCCGTGGGAGAAGGCTTCCGACGATTTCGACGCGCTCATCGCGACCAACCTCAAGGGTGTGTTCCTCTGTGGGCGCGCGATCGCTCCCCACATGGCGAAGAACGGCAGCGGCCACATCGTGAGCGTGGCGACCGACCATATCTCTCCCCCGCCGGGCTACTCGACCGGTGGCGGGACGAACATGGACGTCTACGATGCCTCGAAGTGGGGCATCAACGGTCTCACCCAGGCCTGGGCGCGGGCCCTCGGGCCATACGGTGTGCGGGTGAACGCCCTCTGCATGGACGCCACCGATTCGAACATGCTCCGGGGCGCTCTCGGTCGGACGCCGCCGCCGGAGCTGCTGAAGCACTGGATGCGACCAGAGCAGATCGGCGGGCTGCTCGCCGACCTGCTCGCCGAGGGACCGCAGGGACGCACGGGCGAGAACATCGGCATCTGGGTGGGCCACGACGTGGTCCTGCCCCCGCGACAGGAGGCGCTGCCCAGCCGCTTCAACTAGGGCGTTGCTGCTAAGCCCCGGCCAGCGGCTCGGCCGGCGCGGCCGGCGCGGCCGCGGCGATGGCGCGCTTGCGGCGATACCAGAAGTAGAGCGCGCTGAGGAAGAGCCCGACGACCCAGACTCCGCCGAGCGCGAGCGTAATCCGGATGTCGCGCCCGAGGCTATCGCCCGCCACCACCGCAACGATGGTCGGCGTGAGCATTCCCAGGAAGCTGAACGCGGTGAAGCGCCAGAAGCCGATGGCGGTGAGTCCTGCGATGAAGCTGATCCAGTCGAAGTTCACGGCGGGCAACATGCGCGACCAGAAGATGAGGCGGCCGCCCATGCGTGTCGAAAGGTCGTCGAGCCGCGCCGCGGCCTTACTTCCGACGAGCCGGGGGAGGTGGCGCCGGCCGAGGCGCCGGGCCACTCCGAAAGCCATGGCCGAGCCCCACATCATCCCCGCCATCGAGTAGATGCTGCCCAGAAACGGCCCCCAAACGAGCCCTGCGGCGATGAAGATGGGCGCGTTGGGGACGGGCGCGAACAGGACCGAGAGGGCCATGACGGTGATGAACACGATGGGGCCCCAAACGCCCCAGTCCTCGACCCACTCGCGGAACGGCTCCGCGTCGAAGTCCAACGAGACGTCGAAGATCAGGACGGCGATGAGGTAACCGGCGACGAGCGCGGCGAAGACGCTCGCGATCGTGATCAGGACGCCCTTGCGGAGCAGGAGCGGCGTCTCCTCGCCCTCGACGACGAAGTCGCCGATTTCGGGGCGGCGGAGCGTGGGCCCGGAGGCTTCGTCAGCCACGACGACCGCCATTCACCGCTGCGAGATGAGCGAGCAGCAGTTCGTTCACGCGCGCGGGTGCCTCCTGCTGCACGAAGTGCCCGGTCTCCGGGAGGTAGTGAAGCTCCAGATCGCGCACGTATCGCTCCGTCCCCAGCGTGAGGTCCTTGCCCAGGGCAGGGTCGTCCTCGCCCCAGATCATCGTCGTCGGTGCCGTGATTATCGGCACGGGGTCGGGCAACGGCCGGGGGTGGCGGAGGAGGGCGCGATACCAGTTGATGGGTCCGGTCAGCCCGTGCTGGCGCCAGCTCTCGACGAGGTAGGCCATGGCGTCGCGCCGTTCGGTGCTCGGTGGGAGGCGCCGGAAGAGCGTTTGCGCCAGGCGCCGGTAGCCGCCGGCCGCGAGCAGCCGTTCGGGGAGCCACGGCAGCTGGAAGAACGCCAGGTACCAGCTCCTACGGAGCTGGGCGAAGCTCCGTAGACCCGCACGAAAGAGCGCCGGGTGCGGGATATTGCAGATCGCCAAGGAGCGCACCGCTTCGGGGTGGTGGATGGCGAGCAGCCACGCGATCGCGCCGCCCCAGTCGTGTCCCACGATATGGGCGCTGCGCTCGCCGAGCGTCTGAATCAGGCCAAGGACATCGCCTTGCAGCGTGTCCGTGTCGTAGGGCCCCCGCGCCTCCGTCTCGTGATAGCCGCGGAGGTCGGGTGCGACGGCCCGGTAGTTTGGCGAGAGCGCTTCGATCTGGTTTCGCCACGAGTACCAGCATTCGGGGAAGCCGTGGAGGAGGATCACCGGCTCGCCGGCGCCAGCCTCGACGTAGTGCATGCGCAGGCCGTTCACCTGGGCGAAGCGGTGCTCGGACCTGGTGGTGACGGCAGCGAGCGACACGCGGCTATCTTAGGCCAGCGACCGGAAGGGCCGGGTCAGTGCGACGGGCGGTGGCGGGGCGGGGCCCGGGTCTCTCAGCCGAACTTCGCGACCAGGTAGACGAGCGGCGCCACCCCCGCGATCGAATCGAGACGGTCGAGGAGGCCGCCGTGGCCGGGCAGGAGCCCGGACGAGTCCTTGATCCCCATTCCCCGCTTCATCCAGCTCTCGACGAGGTCTCCGGCTTCGGCGGCCAAGCCAAGGGCGAGGCCGAAGACGACGATCGCCCAGGCGCTCAGCCCCAGATCGAGGGCCGGCGCAAGCACGCCCACGGCGAGGAGCCCCCCACCGAGGCCCCCGACCGCGCCCTCCCAGGTCTTCCTCGGGCTGATCGCTGGGGCGAGCTTGTGACGTCCGATGAGCGTTCCCGTGAAATACGCGCCGGTGTCGACGGTGAACGTCGAGAGCACGACGAGGACCAGCCACTCGCGGCCCTGATCCAGATCCCGCGTGAGCACCACGGTCGAGAAAATGATGCCGGGATAGATCAGCGCCCAGCCGAGAATGCGGAGCGGCTTCCGTGGCCCGAAGGCGTTCGTGCGGATGTGTCCCGCGCCGAGGAAAAGGACCGCGAGCACGGCTCCCGCAATGAGGAAACGTTCGTCCGTATGGACGCCGGCGACGACGATCGCGGGGGCGGCGATGCCCGCGGCGAGCGGCATCACCGCGCGGTAGGGCTGGCTCGGCAGGAGCCAGCCGTGCACGAACTCCACGGTCGCCCCAAGGGCGATCAAGCCGGCGACGATGGCGAACAGCCAGCCGCCGACGTAGATCACGCCGAGGAGCGCAGGCACGCCCACGGCGGCCGTGGCGAGACGCAGTGCCAGGTCGCGGGGCACGGCCGCTAAGCGCCGCGGAGCGCGTCTAGGTCCTCCGGGAGCAGCCCGCCGAACTTCCGCTTGCGGTGACCGTACTCCGCCAAGGCGAGGTCGATGTCCTCACGGCCGAAGTCGGGCCAGTAGGCGTCGGTAAAGTAGAGCTCGGCGTAGGCGCTCTGCCAAAGCAGGAAATTCGAGATGCGTTGCTCGCCCGCGGTGCGGATCACGAGGTCCGGATCGGGGAGGCCACCGGTGAACAGGTGCGCGGCGACGGTTTCCTCCGTGATCTCGTCCGCAGCGATGCCCGCCTTTGCGATGTCGCGCATGGCGGTGACGATCTCGTCCCGGCCGCCGTAGCTGAAGCAGATGTTCAGCATCAGCCGGTCGTTTTCGCGGGTGCGCGCGACCGCCCCTGCCACTCGCTCCTGAAGCCACTCGGGGAGGCGGTCGAGATGGCCGAAATGGCGCAGGCGGACGTTGTTCTGGTCGAGGTTCTCGAGCTCACGCCGGAGGAAGCGATCGACGAGCCGGAAGAGTACGCGGACCTCGCCCTGGGGGCGGTTCCAATTTTCGGTCGAGAAGGCGAAGAGCGTGACGTAGCGGAC
>CAUYXJ010000055.1:0-19263 GCA_963577065.1 Dehalococcoidia bacterium
GATAGTTGATTCGCTTAAACGAAGCACAAAGATTTACCCGCCGAAACGCCTCTTCTAGGCCTATACTGAAGTGAGCGCCCACTCGTGAGTGCTGCCTACCCCCCGGCAGGACTGGTTCGTGGCAATCCTCCGCCCTCTCTCGCGCGTCTTTGGTTTCCTCTCGCAGGATATCGCCATTGACCTTGGCACGGCCAACACGATCGTGTTGGTGCGCGGCCGTGGCATCGTCATCGACGAGCCCTCGATCGTCGCGATCGACCGGATCTCCAAGAAGATCCTCGCTATCGGCGTAGACGCGCAACGCATGGTTGGGCGTACGCCCGCCAATATCGTGGCCGTACGACCGCTCCGTGACGGCGTTATCTCCGACTTCGAAGTCACGGAGAAGATGCTCAGCTACTTCATCCGCGCCGTTCACGACCGTGGCTTCCTCGCGCAACCCCGGGTCGTCATCGGTGTTCCCAGCGGTGTCACCGAGGTCGAGAAGCGGGCCGTCCACGACGCCGCCCTGAATGCGGGTGCACGCGAATGCTTTCTGGTGGAAGAGCCGATTGCAGCCGCCATCGGCTGCGGGCTTCCGGTGATGGAGGCGGAAGGCTGCATGGTCGTCGATATCGGTGGTGGAACGACCGAGGTCGCCGTCATCTCGCTCGGCGGCATGGTCGTGAGCACCTCGATCCGGGTTGCCGGCGATGAGATGGACCAGGACATCGTGGCCTATGCCCGGCAGGTGCATAACGTTCTCATCGGCGAGCGTTCCGCGGAGGAGATTAAGAAGCGGGCGGGCTCGGCTGCCCCCCTCGAGAACGAGGAGAGTCTCAGCCTCCGCGGGCGCGATCTGGCCACGGGTCTGCCCAAGTCGGTCGACGTCAGCACCGTCGAATTGCGTGACGCGCTTTCCGGCTCCATCAACGCGATCGTCGAGGCGGTGCGCTCGTCGATCGAGCTCACACCGCCCGAGCTGGTCACCGATCTCATGGAGCGCGGAATCGCCCTTGCCGGCGGTGGTGCGCTCCTGCGCGGGCTCGACCGGCGGCTCAGCCAGGAGACGCGCTTCCCCGTGTACGTTTCCGAGGACCCGCTGCTCTGCGTGGTGAAGGGCGCCGGGCAGGTGCTCGAAGAGACCGAATTCCTGCGTACCGCCGCATCACCGTTCGCGTCGAGGCGCGCCCGGCGGTAGCCTCGAAACGGGCCCTGCTGGATGCTGATCTTTACCCGCTACACGTACTGGGCCGGGGCGATGGTTGCCCTCGCGGTCTTCTTCGGCGTGGTCGGGCGGACGGGCGCGCTCGAGCCGGTACAGGACGTTTTCCTGCGTGCGACGGGCCCGCTCGAAGACGGGCTCTCTGCGACCTTCCGCCCCGTGGCCGGCTTCCTCGACGATGTCCGCGATCTCGATCGCCTGCAGGGGGAGAACCGCGACCTCCTCGTTGAGAACGAGACCCTGCGGAACGAGATCGCGGCCCTCCAGGGTGACGCTTTGCGCATCGCTGATCTCGAAGCCGCCCTCAACATCACGAGCGGCGATCCCTCCGCCGAGCGGCTCGCCGCCGGAGTCATGAGCCGCACCCAGGGGCCGCTCACAAGCCAACTCCGGATCGACAAGGGCACCAACGATGGTATCGCCGAAGGCAACGTCGTGATCTCCGTGCAGGGCACCCTCCTGGGGACGGTCACGAGAGCACTGGCGAGCAGCTCCTTCGTCCGGCTCGTGATGGACAGCCGCAGCAGCGTCGCCGGCCAGGTCCTGGGCAGTACGGCCGATGGCATTGTCAAGGGCGACGGGCGCGATATGAGCTTCAGCCTCGTCGAGGGTGATGTGAACGTCGGCGACACGATCGTCACCTCGGGGCTCGGTGGGACCTACCCGCCCGACCTTCGCATCGGTGAGGTGAGCGAGGTGCTTGGTGACCTGCAGGACCCGTTCCCCCGAGTCCGGCTCGATCCGACGGTGCGGATCTCCACGACCAGGACGGTGCTCGTGATCACGAGCTTCGTCCCCGACCGCTTCCAGCTGGACAACTAGTGCGCGCCGCTCTCATCGCGTTCGTCCTCCTCCTCACGGCGCTCGCTCAGGTCACCGTCGCGCCGCTGTTTCCCGTTTCCGGGGCGGTCGTCGAGCTCCCGCTCATCGTGCTCCTGCTGCTCGCCGTCTTCGTGGGGCCGACGGCGGTCATGGCTGGACTTCCCGTCCTCGCCCTCTGCCTCAGCTTCGCCGCCAACATCGAGTTTGAGTGGCTGTTGCTTGCCTACCTGCCCATCCTCCCGATCGCCAGCTGGATCGAGCGTCCGCGGGCGCTGCCCCTCAACCGCTACGCCCAGACCCTCTCGATTGCGCTGGCCGTGGGCATCTGGGCGCGTGCGCTCCTGGCGACCGTGGCGATGGCGTCCGGCGCCGATCTCGCGATCGTCTTCGTCGTCACGGACGTGATCCTCCCGGGAATGCTCTTGGATGGGGCTTTACTCTCCTTCGCGTACCTCGCCTGCCGCTCAGTAGGATGGGAAGCACGCTCTATGGAATTGCAGCGCGCCGGATTCTGAGCCTATGAGCGATATCGGCGATCGACGGGTCGACCCGGGGCTCAGCCGTAACCGGCCGCACGGCAATGTGGCAGTGCTCCGGATTGCCGTGATCGTCCTCTTCAGCATCCTCGGCCTGCGCCTCGCCCAGATGCAGCTCGTCAACGGGGCCGAGTACGCGGAACGTTCCGAGCGAAACCGGTTCGTGGTTGAGAGCGTGCCCCCAAGCCGCGGACTGATCTACGACCGCAACGGCAGGCCGCTCGTTCAGAACGCGAGCGTGTTCGTGGCGGTCATCACCCCCGCGTTCCTCCCCGAGGAGCCCGGCGATCGCTACCTGCTTTACCTCTACCTGGAGGAGCTGCTCGGGGTGCCCGCGCTCCAGATCCAGGACACGGTCGAGGAGGCACAGGCACAAGGGCTGCGCGATGGCACGCTGACGATCGCGCGCAACCTCGACCGCACGACGGCGCTGATGCTCGAACAGGCGGCGGCCGACCTCCCCGGTGTTACGCTCGAGCTCGAGCCGGGCCGCCGTTACATCGGTGGTCCGGAACTCAGCCATGTCCTCGGCTACGTCGGCCCCCAGTCACCGGACGAGTGGCGCGTGCTCCAGGACGAGGGGTACGCCTTCAACGAGGTCGTGGGCAAGGTCGGCGTCGAGGCGCGTTACGAGGGGGAGCTCCGCGGAAGCCCGGGTAGTGCCACGACCGAGGTCGACGCCCAGGGTGATCTCGTCAACACCCTCGAACGCGCGGAGCCGGAGCCTGGGCAGAGCCTGCAGCTCTCCATCGACGCCGGCCTCCAGCGCTTCGTGTACGACCTGCTCACGAACACCATGGGAGAGGCGCGCGTCGCCGCGGCCGTGGTGATGAGCCCGGAAACCGGGGAGATCTACGCGCTCGTTTCGGTGCCGACCTACGACAACAACATCTTCGCCGCGCCGGGACTCGACGAGGAGTTCCAGCGCCTCCTGGACGACCCTCGCCGGCCCCTCCTGCACCAGGCCCTGAGCCCCGCCGCCCCGGGCTCGACCTTCAAGATCATCACGGCTTCCGCCGCCCTCGAAGAGGGCAACATCACGCCTTCGACCGGACGCAACATCGACAGCACAGTCCTAGAATTCGTTGGCGAAGACGGAATCATCTATCCCTTCTACGACTGGCGGGTGCACGGCTTCGTCGACCTCGTGGGCGCGATCGCGTGGTCCTCGAACATCTACTTCTACATGGCCTCCTGCGGCATCCCGCAGGAAGGCATCCCGGGGCTGGGGAAGGACATCGAGCAGTCGGCGGTGACCCTCGGGTACTACGCCCGCAGCTTTGGGCTCGGGCAGGTGACGGGCTTGGACATCGCCAGCAGCGAATCCTCCGGCGTGGTTCCGAGCCCCGAATGGAAGCGCCGCGTGCGCAGCGGTCCGTTGTTCAACCCCGAGGACCGCGACTGGTACCTCGCCGACACGTGCTTCATGGGCATCGGCCAGGGGGACGTGACCGCCACACCCCTGCAGATGGCTATGGCAACCGCGGCCGTGGCGAACGGCGGCTTCCTCCTTACACCCCATGTCGCGAAGACGATCATCGCTGCCGATGGCGTGATCGTCTCCACGACCGAGCCCAGTTGGGATCAGCTGCCCGTCGACGAGGAGCATCTTGCCGTCGTCCGCCAAGGGATGCGTCAGTCCGTTGTCAGCGGGGCCGCCAGCCTTGCCGCTCTGGCGAGTGTGCCGGTGGCGGGGAAGACGGGCACCGCGGAGTTCACCGACGTGGACGGCATCGTCAAGGATCACGCCTGGTTCACCGGCTTCGCGCCTTACGACAGCCCCGAGGTGGTCGTGACCGTCTACTACGACCTTGGCGTCGGTGGGACGAAGGCCGCGCCGATCGCCGGTCGCATCATTGAGTACTTCATGGAGAACGTGCGGCCATGACCGTCTTCCGCGGCCAGCGGGGCCTGCGCGAGTGGGATCGTTTCGATGGCCTGATGGCTTTCGCCGCGCTCGCACTCGTGGTCTACGGGCTCGCCCTTATCTACAGCGGCAGCCTCCGCTCGTACGACGGTCCCGCAGTTAGTCTCTCGAACCCGGTCGCCAAGCAGGCGTTCTTCGCCGTCGTCTCGATTGGGGCGATGGTCGCCGTCTCGCGGCTCGATTACCACCACTTCCTGCACTATGCCTGGTGGCTCTACGGCGCGTCGATCGTCGCCCTCTTCGTGCTCATCCCCATCGGCCAGACCGAGTTCGGCTCGACGCGTTGGTTCGAGCTCGGTCCGTTTCAGGTGCAGCCGTCCGAGTTTGCGAAGATCGCCACCGTTCTCGCTCTTGCCCGTTTCCTCAGCGACAACGGCGGCGACGCGCGCGACCTGCGCATCTTCGGGATGTCCCTGGCCATCGTCGCGCCCGTCGGGCTGCTGATCTTCATCCAGCCGGACCTCGGCACGAGCGTCATCTTCGCCGCCATCTGGCTCGGCATGATCGTCGTCGCGGGCGTGCAGCGGAGTCATCTGCTGATTCTCGGTGCCGTCTTCGTCGCGGTGCTGCCGTTCATCTGGACCTTCACCGTGGCGGACTACCAGATCGAGCGCATCGCCATCCTCCTCGATGCGGAGGAAGACCCGCTCGATGCGGGCTACAACCCGATCCAGTCGCAGATCGCCGTGGGGTCGGGTCAGTTCTTCGGCAAAGGGCTCACGAACGGCGAGCAGACGCAGCTCGACTTCCTCAAGGTGAAGACGAAGGACTTCATCTTCAGCGTGCTCGGCGAGGAGCTCGGCTTCGTGGGCGCCATGGGGCTCTTCGCGCTCTTTATTCTGTTGCTAACGAGAGGGATCCGCGCCGCGCAGATCGCGGGCGACATCCCCGGGCAACTCCTCGCCTCCGGAATCGTCATCACGATTCTCATGCAGGCGTTCATCAACATCGCCGTGAACCTGAGCATCTTCCCCGTGACGGGCCTGCCGCTGCCCTTCGTGAGCCAGGGAGGGAGTTCGCTGCTGACCCTCTTCGTGGCCCTCGGCCTCGTCCAGAGCATCGTGATGCGGCACCGCGCCTACCGTCAGATCTAGGCCGCTCGGTGGCGTGAGGGCGCCGGCCCAGGCTCCGCCCGCACGCTATCGATCGGCGACCCTGATCAAGCCCCGTCCCCGCCTACTCGAGGAAGGTGTAGCGAATCCCGCCCACGCGCGCGAATTCTGGCCTGAAGCGCAGCTCGATCGGCTGCGCGTCGTCGGGGATCAGGAACGCGGCGAACACCGATGCGAGCTGCCCATCTTCGATCTCGCGGGGCGCCTCCCGGCCGCCGACAATCGTGAGCTCAGCGTCGAAGGTCTTCGTGGTGCCGTCAGCGAGGCGCACCGTGAGCCTGGCATCGTCGCGTTCGATCTCGGTCTTGCCGTCGGAGACGCCGATCAGCCACTCAAAGCCCACGATCCGTTCGCCCGGACCCGGTTCGAGGACATCGGGGATCGCGTCGCTGGGTCCCTCGTCGTAGCCGCGGATCAAACGTACGCCAACCACGCGGTCGTTGGCGAAACGGTCGTAGGTGATGCCCCCGGGGACATCGCCTGCGAGCAGGTCGGCGTAGCGCAGTTCCACGTCTTCGGATTGCGCGGCGAGAACGGCGACCGTCACGATTGCGCCGACGGCTGCAGCGGTGAGCAGGCCCCCGAGCACCCCTGCGATCACGGTTGTGCTGCGCTCCGCCGGGTCGGCATCGGGGGCCAAGGCGAACGGGGGATAGCGGTCGTTGAGCGATGCGAAATAGCCGACCACGCGGTAGTACCAGCGGTGCACGCCGACCACGAAATCGAACAGCCCGCGTGGGTAGCGTCCGGTGAGCAGGATGGCGAACCAGGCGATGACTACGAGCACCAGCCAGGCGAGCCCGAGCGCGATCCCTACGATCCCCTGGGGGACGAGCAGGATCGCCTTCCAGAGGAGCACCCGCCAGCGGCTGAGCTGGCCGGGCGCGGGGAAGTCGTACTCGAGCAGCACCGCGCTCCCGGCCGGCTCGAACGAGGGGTAGCGATCGGTCAAGAGCGCGAGGTACGCGCCGAGCCGCGCTTCGAAGCCCAGGTAGCCGGTAAGCCCGGCGAACAGCCAGGAGGGGTAGCTGCGGCGGAGGAAGACCGCGATCCAACCTGCTAGCTGCGCGGGCTGGCGCAGCCCGCCCAAGACCACCCAGAAGATGACGGCGGGGATCAGCAGGAAGATCCGCAGGAGCGTCTTCCAGCGGCTCAGCCGTTCCGGGTACTCGACCTCGAAGCGCATGGGGTAGGGGCCGTCTTCGGGGCCGCCGATCGCGCCTCGCCACGGCGGCGCGTCGTGTATGGGCTTCTCGCGGGCGCCCTCGGAGGCGGCAAGGTGCCCGCCGCCCGCGCCTGCTGTTTCGCTCGTCATCGCCGGCGAACGCTACTCGGCCCTCTGTTGGCCCGCCACCTTGCCGGCCGTCAGCTCACGGCGGTGGATAGAACGAGTGCAGAGGCCCTTTCAGGAGTTCGCGATACCCGATCCGCAACCGACGCCCACCAGCAATGGGGCCGCCCCGCACCACCTCGACGCCGTCATCGCCGGCGCGGGGTTCGCGGGCATGTTCATGCTCCATCGCCTGCGCGGGCTCGGCTTCTCCGCTCGCGTATTCGAAGCGGGCACGGATATCGGTGGCACCTGGTACTGGAACCGCTATCCAGGCGCGCATTGCGACATCAAAAGCCTCGACTACCAGTACGGCTTCGCCGATGAACTGCAGCGAAATTGGGACTGGAGCGAGCGCTATGCGACCCAGCCCGAGATCCCCCGCTACGCCGATTACGTCGCCGAGAAGTTCGACCTTCGTCGCGATATACAGCTCGACGCGTGACATCCGCTCACTACGACGAGGCTACGAACTGCTGGGCCGTGGAGACGGACCAGGGCGGTCCCGTTGTGGCGCAGTACTGCCTCATGACGACGGCTGCCTCTTCGCCTCCCAGATTCCCGCTTTCAAGGGGCCGGGAGAGCTTCGCAGGCAGCACCTACCACACGGCCCGCTGGACGCATGAGGGCGTGGACTTCAGCGGGGAGCGGTGCGGATCATCGGCACCGGCTCTTCGGCGTCCAATCGATTCCGCTCATCGCCGAACAGGCCGAGCACCTGCTCGTGTTTCAGCGACGCCGAACTACAGCTTGCCCGCACACGATCAGTCGTTGAGCGACGAGCAGCTACGTGAGAACAGGGAGCAGTTCGCGCAACTCCGGGACGACGCCCTCAACTCGCGCTTCGGTTCGAACCACACACCCCCGGAGCCGCCCTCGAAGTTGATGACGAGGAGCGACGCAAGCAGTACGAAGCTGGCTGGGAGGCGGGCGGCTTCACGATGCTCATGTCCTTCACGGACCTCACGAGCAACCTCGACGCCAATGACACGGTGGCCGAGTTCGTCCGCGAGAAGATCCACGAGATCGTGAACGATCCCACCGTCGCCGAGACGCTCGTCCCGAAGAACTATCTCATCGGCTCGAGGCGCATCTGGATCGATACCGACGACTTCGCGACTTACAACCGCGACAATGTCACGCTCATTGACATCAGCGATGCCCCGATCGAGGAGATCACGCCCGCAGGCCTGCGGACGGCCGAGGGCAGCTACGAATTCGACAGCCTGATCTACGCCACCGGTTTCGATGCGATGACGGGGCGCGCTTTGACCCGCATAGACATTCGCGGACGCAATGGCCGGGGACTGAAGGAGGCGTGGGCGGAGGGGCTACGAACCCTGGGCTGCAGATCGTAGGATTCCCCAATCTCCTCACGATCACGGGGCCGGGCAGCCCCTCGGTGCTCAACAACTTGATGATCAACATCGAGCAGCACGTGGATTGGATCGCCGACTGTATGGACGAATTGCGCGCGCGTGGCCTCGCAACGATCGAACCGACGCTCGAAGCGCAGGACGCTTGGGTCGAGCAGGTCAACGAGCTCGCGACCCTCTATCCAGCAGGCAACTCCTGGTATCTCGGCGCGAATATCCCAAGCAAGGCGAGGGCCTTCATGCCCTACCTCGGCGGTATCGGCCCGTACCACGCCAAGTGCTGCGAGGTGCGCGATAACGACTACGAAGGGTTCGTGCTCGCGGGCCGCCCTCCGCCTCAGAAGGTTCGGGGGTAGGCGCGCCCGAGGCGCCGCCGGTGGTCAAGCCTCGATAGCGCGGCGCCCTGGTGTAGACTTGGCGACACGAGTCAGCCCCTCAGACACCCTGGGTCTGGCCATGGAGGAAGCATGAGCCTCATGAGCATGATCAAGGGAATGTTCGGCAAAGGGACCGAGGTGGCGAGCAGCGCCGCTGATACTGCGGGTGACGTTGCTGGCGGTGCGATCGGGGCGGCTGGCGACGTCGTCGAAAAAGCGGCGGACGTCGCCGGTGACGTCGCCGGCGCGGCCAAGGACGCCGCCGAAGGCGCCGTGGACGCGGTCAAGGACATGGTCGACGGCGACGACGAGGCCAGCGAGGGCTAGGGTCGCGTGGCTTCGCGCTCCTCCCACCAGCTTCGATCGCGGCGGCGCACGGTGTGCGCGCCTGCGCCAACTGGCACCTGCGTACGAGCGTCTCGCGCAACGTGATGTCCTCCCCTCCCGGCCGCCGCCTCGGCGGGCGGCCCCGGCGGAGTCGCGAGCGTGCCCGCGTCTTCTCGGAAAGGGGCGCGGAGCCGCGACGTTAGGAGCGAATCGCGGCTGGTGGCTGCCAAGCAGGGATTCGAACCCCGACCATAGGCTCCAAAGGCCCGTGTGCTACCATTACACCACTCGGCAATCGCAGACATGCCCTGAGGGCATGGTGCCGAAGGCCGGACTCGAACCGGCACGGGCTAAGCGCCCAACGGTGTTTGAGACCGTCGCGTCTGCCAATTCCGCCACTTCGGCCTACTGTCGACCCTAGCTCCGCCGCGCCCGTGGGGTCAAGGTGGGCGGTTCCTGAACGAGCTGAGCCCCCCGCGGTACCTGGCGAGTTTCGTATGACCCCGCCTGGGCGAGCGCGTTCGATGGGCGAACACGAGTCAGACCCGCGGACCATTCGCAAGCGTTCAGAGGGACCTGGAGCGGAAGACGAGGGTCGAACTCGCGACCTCCTCCTTGGCAAGGAGGCGCTCTACCACTGAGCTACTTCCGCGTTTCGCGAGTATAGCAAAGGGCCCTCTGAGGGGCCCTTGCGGCGTTCTCGCATGCGCGGCAGCAGCTTCGCTCAGGCGCTAGTCCCCGAGGAGGGAGCTGCAGCCGGTGTTGACCACGTCCTCGACGTACTGGCTGCGCCAGCCCGGGTCGGGGACGCGGATGTGCCGCTCCCGGAACCAACGCTGGATCTGGAGGTATTCCTCTTCGAGCCGCGCCCGCCAGCCGTCCTCTTCGCGGAAGGTCTCGGGGTCGACCTCCTCGAGCTTGCGCGACATGTCGGCGTACTCGATCCCGGCTTCTTCCTTCCAGTAGGTCGAAAGATAGTCGAGCGACTCTTCGAGGTTGCGGCGGCACTCGTCCATCTGGACGGCCATCCACCCCGCCTCCGTCATCGACTCGCCGTTGACCTTGTAGCGGCTCGCGCAGGCCTCGCAGACGACGACGAGCTTACGCGCGTCGCAGTCGGTCTTGTCGGTGCAGTCGCGGCAGCGGGCGGCGAACTCGGCCGCGTCGGTGCTGCGCGTGTACCCCACGATCATCTCGTCGCCGAGGGCGTTGCACGCCTGGCAGGTGAGCGTCCCCGCGAGGATTTCGTTGATCGTCTTGTCCCAATCCACCGGCATCAACTACACCCTTAGCGTCGGCGGGCGAGCGCCCGCGAATTCATTCGACAGTATACCAACCGGCCTGCCCCGGCATTTCCTCGATGCCGACGGTCAGGCGCTTCATCTCCCCGGCGCCGCGTTCCGCCAAGGCCGCGCGCAGGCGCTCCGCGAACCACTCCGCCAGGCGCTCAGCCGTGGAGTTGTCGATTGGGAGCGCAACGACATCGGACTTGGGGAAGACGTAGCGGCGTTCCGCGTACGAGATCTCCCAGGCGTCGGGCCGTTCCACGATGTCGAGGACGCGGCTGTCGCGCTGGAGGAGGAACTTGTGGTCGAGCTCGTCCGCGATCGCTTTCGTCAGCTGCTTGAGGTCGCCGAAGTCCCAGACCCACGAGTCGTCGGTGAGGTCGCCCTCGACATCGACCATCACGTCGTAGTTGTGGCCGTGCAGCGGTTCGCACTCGCCCAGAAACGTGGCGAAGTGAGCGGCGGCGAAGCGCAGCCGGTTGCGCTCGACGGTGACGCGGCGGGTGACGGTCATGATCGTGGACCTCCGGGCAGGTGCGACCGATCCTCGCATCGATCGGGCGAGGGCGCTCGGGCCGCGGTTAGGCGACCACCCAGCCAGCGACGATCGATGCGACCGCCGGCAGCGAGCCGGCGACGGTGTCGGCAACAGAGGTTCCGGGCGCCGGCGCCGGCTCCTCGATCGCAACGCGGATCGTGCGCATTCCGAGCCTCGCGGCGGGTTCGATGTCGTTCGTCTCTGAGTTCCCGACCATCACGGCGGCTTCGGCCTCGACGCCGGCGAGGGCGATCGCGTCCGCGAAGATGGCGGGATTCGGCTTGCGCACGCCGGCATCCGGCGAGCTCACGACCCCGTCGAAATATTCACCCCAGCCGAGGCCTGCGAAGTCCGCTTCGTAGGCAGCTACGTCGCGCCAGTTTGCGTTGCTGAGGACGACGGTCGTCAGACTCAGGGAGCGGAGCGTCTGAAGGAGATCGACGACTCCGTCGAAGGGATCGAGGCCCGTTTCGGCAAACGGCACACAAAGAGCACGGCGCACCGCCCGGACCGTGCCAGAGTCGTCCGGGAGCCCGAGCTCCCGCAGCGATCGCTGGACGCACGCATTCACGTCTTGGCGATGCTCGCCCGCGAGACCCGCGACGCGCTCGGCCTTGGCTGTTTCGACACACGTGGCGATGAGCGCATCGAGGGAGGAGGCGTCGATCGCCGGTAAGGCTCGCCGGAGTCGGCTACGCCTGACCTGCAGCGTGCGCTCGGGGGACGTCAGCGCGTCGGGCCAGAGCGTCCCGCCGATGTCCAGGAGCACGCAACGGAGTTCGCTCGCCATCGGCGCTATCGGGCCTAACCTCGGCCCAAGAGGCCGCCCTCCATCGCGAACAGACCCTGCATGTCGCGCTCGATGCGGAGCTGGAGGTAGGCGCGCAGCTTGCGGATGAGCTCCGGCGCCTCGGCTGAGCCCTCGCCGTCGAGGGTGTGGAGGTGGCCCAGCGCATCCGTCAGGAGGGTGCTCAGCTCGCGATAGCTCTCGGTGATGACGTCGAAACTCGGGAGCTCAGGGAAGGCCGGCGCTACGGCAGCGCGCTCGGCGATGGCCCGGAGGGCCGTCACCGGCTCGCCTTCGCTCGCGGCCAAGGCCGCGGGCGTTTCCTGGAGGAGGCGGGCCATGCGGCCGCACTCGTCCGCCATCCACTGCTGCTCTACAGGCAGTCGCCGCTCAACCGAGAGGAGCATCTGCTGCATCATCTGGACCGTGACGCGGGCGGCGTCCGTCTGCAGCTCCGGGAGCACATGGCGGTCGAGGCTCTCGCGGATCAGTTCGAGGACCCGCGCCGAGCTCGGGTTGGTGTACATCAGAGCGCCTCCTGCGCCGCGGGGTAGCCGAGGATCGCGGCGAAGCTAGGGATCACGGCGATGAGTGACTGCAGCATGTAGGTGTTGAGGAAGCTATCGCTCTCGCCGTTCAGCCCCCGCCGAACCGCATCGAGGATGGGCGAGGCGAGCGAGGCCGTGCTGAAGATCTGGAAGAAGAGCACGTCGTCCATCGAGGCCGGGATGCCGCTGACCTTCGAGTAGTGTTCCAGGAAGCCCCCGTCGGCCTTGACCGCACCCCAGACGTCGAAGCCCGTGAGCGCGGACATTTGGTGGACCCAGCCGAGCTCCTCGCGGGGGTCGCCGACGTGTGCGTTCTCCCAATCGATAACGCCCGTCAGCTGGCCGCCGGCGTAAAGGAAGTTCGAAGGCTGGTAGTCGCCATGGCAGATAGCGAGGCGGCCTGGGCGCGGCAGCCGGTTCGGGAGGCTCGCGTACATGTCGTAGAAAACCGGGAGCGGGTCGAAGGCGATGTTGTGGTAGTTCGCCTTGAAGTAGGCGATCGAGCTGGCCATGTAGGCGTCCCAACTCGAGGCGTCGATGCCGACGCTGCGCGGGTCGCGGAGCTCGCCGCCGGGGTCGAGGGCGTCGATCGGGGTCATATGCAGCTCGGCGAGCCGCTCGCAGAGCTCAGTCGCGACGGCCTCGGCCTCATCTTCGGCGCCGGGCGCGAAGAGCGCCGTCAAGTCTGAACTGCCGCTCAGACGCTCCATGAGCATCGCCGGCCGATCGAGGGCCGCTCCGGTCTCGTCGAGGAAGTGCTGCTCGGGCACCGGAATGGTCGTCCGCTCCCGTACTCGCTCCATCAACTCGAACTCGAGCCGTCGATTCGTGGGCAGGATGTCGGCCTCGGGCGGTGGGTCGCGACGCACGATCAGCGGCAACCGCTCCGTCCCGCCGCCGCTCTCGATGACGCAGTCGCAGCGGTACGTCTCCTGGGAGTATCCGCCGGCGATGACCCGCAGGTCTTCGATCCGTACCGACCGCGCGTCGGGGCGTTCGCTCCGGATGAATCGTTCGAGCTGAGCTTCCACGGCGCTACCTCTGGCCGCGGAGTGTACTGCGACCACCGCTTCAGCTCAGCCGACGATGGCGAGCCCTTCGCCGCGCAGGTCGTGGGCGGCGGCGATGCCGTGCGGGGTTCGCACCGCGAGGCTCGCGCGGCCGGTCCAGCCGTCCCAGGCCGCAAGCGGCGCGACCGCGAGCCCTGCGGCCCGCAGCTCGTCGCCGAGCTGGTCCGGCGCGCGCACTTCGGCGTGGAGGGTGCCGTCGGTCTCGAGCGCCCAACGGGGCGCGTCGAGCGCGTCCTGAGGGTCGGCGCTGCGGCGCAACAGGGCGTCGAGCACCTGCACGTTCGTCTGCGGCTGGCGGTGGGCGCCGGGCGTCCCGCCGGCCGCCATGAGCTCGCCGTCCTCGGCCCCGGCCCTGGGGCGTTCCGGGGTGGTCGTGACGAGGTAGCTGTGAAGGGTGTGCATCGGCCGTTTGGCCCCCGCGAGCTCGTTGCGATGGCCCTCCTCGAGGGTGAATCCACGCATGCGATTGTTGAACAGCACCCCCGTTCCGGGGGCGAGCACCCCGCTCCCCCAGCCAGAGAAGACGGACTGAATCAGCGAAACCGCGTTCCCCTCGGCGTCGATCGCGACCAACGAGGTGGTATCGCCGTCGCCCCCGACGGGGGCGCCCGGCTGGGTGGTCGCGACACCTTCATGCAGCCGCGCGGCGGCGTCGAAGCCACTCGTGCGGGGGTCGCCGGCTTCGCCGTCCACCGCCGCGAACGCCGCTCGTAGCGCTGCGACGCGCGCTCCCACCCCGCCCTCGCTTCCAGCCGCCTGGAGCTGGTTGAGGGCGAGCATCAGGACGAGCCCCCGCGACGGGGGCGGCTGCGTGTGGACGCGGGCGCCCCCGTACTCGACGGCCAGCGGCTGGACCCACTCCGCCGGGTCGCGCCAGTCCTTGGCCGTGAACGCCGCGCCGAGCCCGTTGAGCGCCGCCAGGCAGCGTTCGGCGATGTCGCCTTCATAGAAGGCGGCGGCCCCGTGGGCAGCGAGCGCGGTCAGCGTCTGCGCCAGCTCCGGCTGCACGACGACTTGGCCACCGTTGCCGGCGACCTGTCCGAACGTCGCCTGGAATGCGGGGGCGGGGGAGACCCGTTCACGTCCCACGGTCACCGCGCGCGCCAGCGCCCGCGAGGCGGGGAACCCCGCCCGCGCGTGGCGCTCGGCGTCGTCGAAGAGGCGATCCCAGGGCAGGCGGCCGCAGCGCTCGTGCAGTGCGCCCCACCCCGCCACGCAGCCCGGGACGGTCACCGCGAGGGCGCCCGTGTCCGGAATCCCGCCGAGAGTCCGATACTGGCCGGCACTCGCGCTTGCCGGCGCCGGTCCTGAGCTGTTCAGCGCGCGCACGGCGCCGGTGGCGCCTTCGTAGACCATCGCGAAGGTGTCGCCACCGAGCTGGCTCATGTGCGGCTGCACAACTGTGAGGACGGCCGCCATCGCGATCGCGGCGTCGGCGGCACTGCCACCTTCGTGCAAGATGCGATCGCCCGCGCGCGTGGCCAGCGGGTGGTCCGCGATCACGCAGGTCTGCGCCCCGCGGAGGGCGCCCCGCCCGGGGCCGTCGGCGCCTGCACCTTCGACCCCCTCGCGCCCACCACCCGCGATCTGCGCGCTCATCCGGCGCCCGGAAACCTCAGCCGGCTTCGCGAAGCAGTTTCAGGACCGCTTCCGGGTTCTCGGCCGCGCGGGCGCGCTTCCAGACCTTCGTGAACGCGCCATCGGGGCCGATGACGAACGTCGATCGCGTCATCCCGATGCTCTTGCGCCCATAGAGGGTCTTCTCGCCCCAGGCGCCGTAGGCGGTCGCGAGCTTCGCGTCCTCGTCGACGAGCAGCGGGAAGGGGAGGTCGTGCTTCGCGCGGAACTTCGTATGCGAGGCAGCGTCATCGGTCGATACGCCGAGGACGATCGCGCCCTCCTCGGCGATCGCCTCGTGGTTGTCGCGGAAGCCGCAGGCCTGCTTGGTGCAGCCGGGCGTGTCGTCGCGGGGGTAGAAGTAGAGCACGACCGTCTTGCCGCGATAGTCCTGCAGCCGGTGGGTGGTGCCGTCCTGGTCCGCAAGCTCGAACTCCGGCGCCGTGTCCCCCGCCGCCAACGTAATCGCCATCTTCTTTCACCCTTCCTGCGACTGGGGCTGCTGCTCGGTGGGTGCAGCCGCTGGAGCGCCCTTGCCTCGCCGACGGACTCTTCGAGGAGTCGCGCTTAGCGAATCACGCCGGAGACGCGCTCCGGGTGGATCCGGACGATCACCCGCTTCTGCGTCTCCAGCCAGGTGGGCAGATCTTCGGGCTCGGTGAAGCCCGAGTCCTTGATGTTTTCGAAGACGAGATGGGTGGCCGGCTCGAGCCCCTCTCGTTCGATATCCGCACGCCCTTCGACGGTGACGAAGTTGAACGGCGCGGCATCGTTGAAGACGGTGATCGTGATGCGTGGATTGCGCTCGAGCGTGCGCACCTTGAGCGTCGGGGCGGTGGTGCTCACCACGAGCGTGTCGCCCTCGCGCGCATAGGCCACGACCGAGCTGCTGGGCTGGCCGCTGGAACGCACCGTTGTGATCACCGCCCAGCGGTTGTCGGTCACGAATTGGTCGAACGCCTCGGTGCCAATCATGCGGCTCCTCGCAATGAGACTGCCCGCGGACGATACACCGCCTTGGGCGCCGGCCGCGCCGCCCCCGGCACAGGGCGCCGGGGCCCGCCTAGAATGCGCGCACCCAAATCAGCACGAGGCGAGGCAGCTATGCCCCAGCTCCCAGGCTTCACCCTCCCGGACAACACGGGTCCAGATCGGACCTTCCCCGCAGGCCGCCCCTCGCTCCTCGCCTTCGTGAAAGAGGACTGCCCCACGTGCGGCCTCTCGATGCCGCTGATCGAAGCCGCGCACACGGCCTTCGGTGAGGGTGTGGACGTGCTCGCAATCGGCCAGGAAGCCGAAGGGAACGCCGTGCTCGTCGAGCGCCATGCTCTCGCGGCGCCGATGCTCGACGACAGCGCGCTCCAGGCCTCCTACGCCTACGACCTCGACACCGTGCCCACGGTCATCCTCGCGGACGGCGCCGGCGGCGAGCTGAAGCGCTTCGTCGGCTTCGGTCGAGACGATTGGCAGGCGCTCTTCGGCGATCTGGCGACGATGACGGGCCTCGAACCGCCGGCCACCGACTGGGACGCCTATCCGGAGTCGCGGCCAGGGTGTGGCTCGCGTTCGGTGGAGCCCGGCATCGCCGAGCGCTTGGCGGCGGAGGCCGAGGGCAGCCCCCTCCGCGCCCGCCGGATCGAGGTCGGGCGTGACGACGACCTGCACGAATTCCTGTACGACCAGGGGCTGACCGACGGCCTCCCCGTGATCCCCCCGACCCCCGAGCGCGTCCTGCGCATGCTCGCGGGCACCACGCGGGACGCTCAGGACCTGGTTGCGATCATCCCCCCGAACCTCGCCCCGGCGACCATCGAGAAGGTGGCGATCAACGCGGTCATGGCGGGCTGTAAGCCCGAGTATCTGCCGGTCGTCATCACGGCGATCGAAGCCTGCTGCACCGAGGAGTTCAACGCCCACGGGGTGTGGGCGACGACGATGGGCGCGGCTCCAGCCGTGATCGTGAACGGCCCCATCCGCCATCGCCTCGGCATGAACATGCAGCTGGGGGCGATGGGGCAGGGCAACCGCGCGAACGCCGCCATCGGCCGCGCGCTGCGCCTGGTCATGCGCAACGTCGGCGGCGCGCGGCCGGGTGGCACCGAACGCTCCACCCTCGGCACGCCGATGAAGTACACCCTTTCCTTTGCCGAGTGGGAGGAGCGCAGCCCCTGGGCGCCCATGCACGTGGAGAAGGGGTTCGAGCCGGACGACGATGTCGTCTCGGTCTTCCCCGCGACGAGCGGGCCGCAGGTCCTGGTCGATCAGACCGCGCGAACCGCGCGCGGTCTCGTCGGGAGCCTGGGCCTGACGATGGCCTCCGTGGGCCACGCCAAGACGCCGACCGGGCACGTCCTCTTCGTCGTCTGCCCCGAGCACGTCGACACCATCTGGCGCGACCGCTGGAGCAAGCAGCAGATTCGCGAGTACATCCAGGAGGTGACGGCGATGCCGTTGCGCGATCGCCTCGCCACCGCCGATGCCGGCGGCATCGAGGCTTCGTCGTTCGGTCCCGACGGTCCCAGCGAGGAGCAGCTCGCAGAGCCGATTTCGAAGTTCCGCTCGACCGACTCCATCCACATGGTCGTGGCCGGGAGCGAGGCGGGCAAGTTCTCGGCGGTGCTGGGCGGTTGGGCGAGCGCGCCCGTCAGCCGCAAGATCGAGGGGTAAGTAAGCTCGCCGCGCTCGGCCCCACCCATTCCCCTCCGCCCCGGCGCTCGACTGCTGCGGCGGCGCGGCCTGATGGCCGCTTCACCTCCGCGCTCGCTTGGTGTTTTCCGGCTCGCTGCGCGCGGGCCGTCCCCCTCTGAACTCTGAACGTTGAACTCTTAGGCTCGCTGCGCTCGGCCCCACCCACTCCCCTCCGCCCCGGCGCTCGACTGCTGCGGCTCCGCAGTTCGCTACGCTCGGGCTGTCCCCTTCTGAACTCTGAACTCCGTCCTTAGGCTCGCTGCGCCCGGCCCCACCCTTTGCCGCCTCGCCCAGCAGACATGGGGTTTCCCCCAGCAGGGCAGTCTCGCCACCGGCGCCGATGATCCCTCTGGGCGCGTCTCGCCCGAGGGGGACTCCGTGGAGAGCTCGCACCTGCGCACTTGCCAGCGTTGCCACGTGGCCTACGACTTCCGTCGCTCGACGAGCCGCTGGTTGAAGCTCACCTACTGCGGAACCCTCTGCGAGCAGGGCGCCCTCGGCTTTACGATCGAAGCGCTGCTGGAGAACGTCGTCACGGTCGCTCCCGTCGAGATCATGGAGCCCATCGATTTCGAGCTCCGGGCCGCCTGAACCGCAGCTTCGCATGGACGCCAAAACGTTGTTGGCGCCTGAACCGGGCGCCGTCTACGCTGGATGGAGAGGTCGCAAGCGGCGGCCTCGAGAGGGGACGACGGCGATGGCAGCAAACATCACCCCAGCAATCAACCTCGAACACATGAAGACCTGCGTTCGTTGTGACATCCGCTACGACTGGCGGAAGTCCTCCAGCTCGACACTCAAGATGACCTACTGCAGCCACCTCTGTGAGCAGGGTGACCTCGGCTTCACCCTCGAAGCGATCCTCCACGCGGAGCGCAAGACGCCGATCGAGACGACCGAGACCGCGGAGCCCGAGATCACGGCCGTCTAACAACCAGTACGTCCTTGCAGATCAAAAGGCCGGGTCCCAGACCCGGCCTTTTCTTGCCCTTCACCCGCGCGGGGTCAGGTCACCAGGGGCGTGTCCTCGCGGTTTGCCCACTCGTACATCGACCCGTCGTAAACCCGCACATCCTCGTAGCCGAGCAGAGCGAGTGCGAAAGCGGTGTGCGCGGCCCGGATCCCGCCCTGGCAGTAGGTAATGGCGCGTGCGTTCGGGGTCACGCCGGCCTCCGAAAGCAACGCCTGCATCTCCTCCGCGGGAAGGAAACGGCGGGTGTCGGTCTGCTCGACGAGGCGGGTCCACTCGAGGTGCTTGGCGCCCGGAACGTGGCCCACGTGCTGGTTGCCACGCGCATTCGTTCCCTCCCACTCCTCTTTGCTGCGGACATCGAGGACCGTGCACGCTCCCGAGTCATGCTCGGCGAGGACGTCATCGACACTCGCGTGCAGCGCTGCCAGCGGCTGCGCGGCGAAGGTCTTCGCTTCCGGGCGGGTTGCGTGAAACGTGGCCGGGCGCGCCTCGCTCAGCCAACGATGCCAGCCCCCGTTCAGGACCTTCGCCTTCGTGTGACCGTAGTAGTTCAGCACCCACCAGAGGCGAGCGGCGACCAGGGCGTTGTTGTCGTCGTAGGTGACGACGGTCGTTTCGGAGTCGACCCCGAGGCTGCCCATCAGCGGGGCGAACTCGTCCGGCGGCATCACGAACATGCCCGCGCCGCCTTCACGCTCCCCCGCTTCCTTGACGTAATAGTGGACCGGCAGGTGAACGGCCCCAG